>JBOHFC010000073.1:0-2665 GCA_050701375.1 Pseudonocardiaceae bacterium | reverse complement strand
ACAGCCCCAGTGCTGCCTCCGCGGTGACCCCCACCTGCGCGGTGACCAACGGCTGCTTCGTCATCACCTCGGCGACCCGTTTGTCGAAGTCGACCTCGAAGCGAATGTCCCGGTTGGTGATGATGCCCACGAGCACGCCGTCGGAGTCGGTCACGGGCACGCCGGAGATCCGGTAGCGGGCACACAGCGCGTCGACCTCGGCCAGGGTGTCGTCCGGCGAGCAGGTCACCGGATCAGTCACCATGCCGGCCTCGGACCGTTTGACCACCTCGACCTGTGCAGCCTGTTCGGCCGCTGGCAGGTTGCGGTGCAGTACCCCCATCCCACCGTGGCGAGCCATCGCGATGGCCATCCGCGCCTCGGTCACCGTGTCCATCGCCGAGGAGACCAGCGGCACGCGCAACGTGATGTTGCGGGAGAGCCTCGTCGAGGTATCGACCTCCGAGGGCACGACGTCGGACTCGGCGGGCAGCAGCAGCACATCGTCGAAGGTCAGACCAAGCAGCGCGAACTTCGAAGGGAAGCCGGGCGCGGTGTGCTCGCTGGTCATGCGACGATGGTATCCGTCGGTATCCGTCCCCGGTCCTATCCACCGGTGGCCATCTACTTCAGACCATCCGCCCGGCGCTATCCGCCGGGCGGGTACGGTGCCAGCCGTGGCGCATGATTCCCTTCCCCCTGATCCGTTCGCTGGTGACCCGGAGGACCCGGCGCTGGCCCTGGAGGCCTTGGATCACTCCGAGGATGCCGACGACGAGCCGCTGGATGACGAAGAGCGGGCCGGACTGCTCGCTGACCTCGGTGATCTAGCCGTCTATCAGGCCCTGCTGGCGCCCCGCGGACTCCGCGGCATCGCGGTGGACTGCCCTGACTGCGCCGAGCAGCACTATCACGACTGGCATTTGCTGCGAGCCAGTCTGCAGCAGCTGCTCGAGGTCGGTCGGATGCGCCCGCACGAGCCCGCCTACGACCCGGACCCAGACGGCTACGTGACGTGGGAATACTGCCGTGGATACACCGATGCGGTGCTCGCCGAGAACGGCGGCTGAGCCTTCTTCACCCGCAGTACGGAGGCCGTTCGGGCCCGGTGATATCACAACCCGGCGCTGGGCGCGCTGGGCCGGCACCCGGGCCGTTACCATTCAGGTGATTTCCGGGTGGATGTGGCGGACCGATGTTCTTTGGCGGTGGGCCGCTGTTTGGCGGTGGTGGACTGATGTCCTGGGCTGCACCACGTCGCGGATCAGCGGGGCCGGAGAAGTCTTTGCCCACGGTTCCGCTCCTGGTTGAACCACCGGCCGTAGCACCATCGGCGCCTGTCTGATCGCCTGTTGTGGTGCCGACAGATGAGGGGCCACCATTCGGGTCCAGATAACCGGGTCGTGGATAGCGCGAGTCGGTGTGCATCTTGGTGATCCCCGGTGGGGTCACGCTGTCGGACGGCTCGGTGTCCGAATCCGACGTCGTAGGCGAAGCGGGGGAGGTGGTCGACCCCGATGACGCACTGGACCCGCGCTTTGAACCGGTGGCCCCGGGTGAAGGGTAGCCAGGCATTCCGGGCATTGTCGCTGAACCCTCCGGCGGCGCCCCGTTCAGAATCTGCTCGAGCTGATGGTGGCTCGCGGTGAGATCGTTGCGGCCCTCGGACTCGCTGATCGCCGGGAGTTGGTTCTGAACGCGTTGCAGTGATGCCCTGGCGCGCTCGGGATCGCCCTGTTTCAGTGCCGTCCTGGCATCGTTGAGCTCGGTCCGGACCGTGGCCGCCGTCTCCACCGAGCGGGCGTAGTCGCCATAGAGCACCTGAGTCACGCCCCACAAGCGGTCGCCGGGTTGCGCAGACTTGGCAACCAAGCCCACTGCGGAGAAGGCGATCACAACCACGGCGGCAGCCGCGGCGATCGAACCGAACACCGGATTACGGCGGCGCACCGGCCGGCGGGCCGCGCGGATCACCGCCATGGCGGTGTCGGTGTCCACCAGCTCTCTGAACGGCTCGGCGTCGATCTCCTGGCGCCATCCCGCCAGTACCCGCGTCAACTCGTCGTGCTCGGCGTTCGGGCGGTAACCGGGCCGGCTGATCAAGTCCAGCAGCGCGTCATCGGCCTGCACAGCAGCCAGATCAACGGGCAGCTCATGAGGATCCCCGTTGGAATAACCGGCACGGGGGAAGTAGTCGTCTCGACCAGGCACTCAGACCACCCCCTCAGACGCCAGCACGCTGCGCAGCCGACCTAGAGCTCGGTGCTGCGCCACCCGGACAGCGCCGGGGGTTGAGCCGACGGCCTCTGCGGTCTCCTCCGCGGACAGCCCTACCATGACCCGCAGGCGGACGATCTCTCGCTGCTTGTCCGGCAGGGTCTCCATCAGCTTGGTCATTCGCATGGCGAACTCGCCCATCATCGCCTGCGCCTCCGGACCTTCGGCCTGGTCCGGGGTGTCGGGGACCTCCGAAACCGGCTCGGAGCGATTGCGCGCCGAGGTCCGGTGGGCGTCGGCCACCTTGTGCGAGGCGATGCCGTAGACGAAGGCGAGGAAGGGTCGGCCTTGGTCGCGGTAACTGGGCAGGGCCGTGAGCACCGCGAGACACACCTCCTGGGCTACATCATCCGCCGAAGCGAACGTCTTTTCCTGGCCACCGACGCGGGCACGGCAGTACCGCACCACC
>JBOHFC010000072.1:0-1943 GCA_050701375.1 Pseudonocardiaceae bacterium | reverse complement strand
TACGACTTCCAGGTCAGCAGGCCCACCACCAAACTGATCGACGGGATCACCCGGCGCGTCGAGTGGCCCACCACCAGGCTGTCGGTGTGCCGCCCGCCGGGAGCCGACTACGACGTGGTGCTTGTGCACGGTATCGAGCCGAACATGCGCTGGCGATCATTCTGCGATGAGCTGCTGCGCTACGTCACGGACCTGGAGATCACCACTGTGGTAACGCTGGGTGCGCTGCTCGCAGACACCCCGCACACCCGGCCCGTGCCGGTGACCGGCACTGCCTACGATGCCGCCTCGGCCGCCCGGTTCAAGCTGGAGCGGTCGAAGTACGAGGGCCCGACCGGCATCGTGGGGATCTTCCAGGACGCATGCGTGCAGGCCGGAGTGCCAGCCATCTCGTTCTGGGCGGCGGTGCCGCACTACGTCTCCGCCCCGCCCTCCCCGAAGGCCACCCTGGCGCTGCTGCACCGGGTGGAAGAGGTGCTCGACCTCGAAGTCCCGCTCGGTGCACTGCCGGAGGAATCCGAGGAATGGGAGGCGACAGTCAGCGAGATGGCCGAGGAAGACGACGAGGTGGCCAGCTACGTGCGGGCGCTAGAGGAGCGAGGCGACACGGAGCTCACGCTGCACGAGGCCAGCGGTGACGCCATTGCCGCGGACTTCGAACGCTACCTGCGCCGCCGCCGCCCCGGCGACACCTCAGGCCCCCGAGGACCCCGCGATAGCCGCTGACGTGGCTGCGCCCCGTGAGTGGCGATGCGAGCGCTAACTCGCATCGCCACTCACGAGTGCTCATACACCAGCAGGGGTACCAGCTGTTCGTCGTCGGTAAGCGAACCGTGGTGTCCGATCAGCCGGCTCAGCCTGGGTGTGACGCGGGACTGCACGACGGCGAGGTCGGTGCGTGCGGCGACGACGAGGTCACCGATGCGGTCGCGGATGCGGGGCTCGACGACCGGACCGAACCATCCTGCCGCGATGGCCTCGTCGCGGGTGCGGATCCACGCCCGATCCCCGATCAGCTCACACCAGGCCGCGAGCACATCGTCGGTGGCGCCCGGCTCGGTATAGACGTACCGGGCGCGCGGGTCGCCGCCCAACAGGCGCACCCCGGCCTGCAGCGACGGCTCGGTGTCGAAGTCGAGTCGACCCTCCTCGGTCACCGTCACCATGCCGTGGTCAGCGATCACCACCAGTGCAGCGCCCGGAGGTAGTCCGTCGGCGATCACAGCCGCCAGCTTGTCGATCTGGGCGAGTTGCAGCCGCCACGGCAGCGATCCGACACCGTAAACGTGGCCGAGCAGGTCCAGGTCGCCGTGGGAGGCGTAGCACAGGCTCGGCTGGCCGCCCGATACCGCTGCCAGCGCGGCGGCCGCCAGGTCCCCCAGGGCGTGCATGCCCCGGAAGTCGGCGCCCCGCAGCACCGCACGGTTCAGACCCGTGTCCCGATGCGCGTGGGGAACCGCCAGGGTTACCCGGACTCCGGCCGAGGCGGCGCGTTGCAGTGCCGTAAGTCCGGGCTGAATGTCCTCCGGGACGAACCGCTCCCGGAGATCCACTCGACTGCCACCGCCGTGGGTGTGCCAGCTCAACGCGTTGAGCAGATAACCTTCGGGGATAGCGAAGGTGTAGCCGACGATTCCGTGCTGGCCCACCGGCATGCCAGTTGCGATGGTGGCCACGCTGGCCGCAGTCGTCGCGGGGAACCCGGCCGTTATCGGCTCGCGGCCGTAGGCCAACGAGGTGAGAAATGGCGCGTCCCGTGGATGGTCCCGAAGCGAGTGCGACCCGAGCCCGTCGACAAGGAGCAGGCAAACCCCGCGCGCCGGATTGAGCCCGAACCGGTCATCGAACCCGGCAACCCCCAGACTGGCTAGCAGCGAGGGCACCACGTCGGCGAGCGAGGTGTGCGCCTTCGGCGCCCGTGAGTGGCGATGCGAGTCAGAGCT
>JBOHFC010000071.1:0-1950 GCA_050701375.1 Pseudonocardiaceae bacterium | reverse complement strand
GAATCGTGGGCTACGTAGGGCATCGAGACGCCCTGGGCGTCGTCCTGCAGGGTCTGGGCCGGCTGGAGTATCGCGGGTATGACTCCGCCGGTGTCGCGGTGCTCACCAGCGCCGGCACGCTGGCGGTAGCGCGCAAGGCTGGGGCGCTGGCAAACCTGATCGGCGAGCTCGACACGGCCGGGCGCGCGGCGTTGCGCGGGACCGTGGGGATGGGGCACACCCGCTGGGCGACCCATGGCGCGCCGACCGATCGAAACGCCCACCCGAACTGCGACACCGCAGGCAGGCTGGCGGTGGTGCACAACGGGATCATCGAGAACCACGCCGAGCTGCGCGCCGAACTCGAGCGGGGCGGGGTGGAACTGACCAGCGACACCGACACCGAAACCGCCGCGCATCTGCTCGCCGCGGCCTACGCGGGTTGCGGTGACCTGGCGCTGGCTGTGCGCCTGGTGTGCGGGCGGCTGCACGGATCGTTCACCCTCGTCGTCACCCATGCCGACCAACCCGACCTGATCGTCGCGGCGCGCCGCTCGTCGCCCCTGGTGCTGGGGGTGGGCGACGGGGAGCACTTCGTGGCCTCTGACGTCGCTGCGTTCATCGACCACACCCGCGACGCTGTTGAGCTCGGCCAGGATCAGGTGGTGACGATCACCCGCGACGGCTACCAGATCACCGAGTTCCACGGCGTCCCGGCGTACGGGAGGCCCTTTCACGTCGATTGGGACCTGTCCGCGGCGGAGAAGGGCGGTCACGACTACTTCATGCTCAAGGAAATCGAAGAACAACCCAGCGCCATCGCCAACCCCCTGCGCGGGCACTTCATCGACGGCCGGATCGTGCTGGACGAGCAGCGGATGGACAGCCAGGAGCTGCGCGATGTCGACAAGGTCTTCGTGGTCGCCTGCGGGACGGCGTACCACTCCGGCATGGTCGCCAAGTACGCCATCGAGCACTGGTGCCGGCTGCCGGTGGAGGTCGAGCTCGCCAGTGAATTTCGGTACCGCGACCCGGTGCTGGACCGTTCCACCTTGGTCATGGCGATCTCCCAGTCCGGGGAGACCATGGACACCCTGGAGGCGGTGCGCCCCGCGCGCGACCAGAAGGCCCGGGTACTGGCGATCTGCAACACCAACGGGGCGCAGATCCCCCGGGAGTCCGACGCGGTGCTCTACACCCATGCCGGACCGGAGATCGGGGTCGCCGCCACCAAGACGTTCCTCGCCCAGATCGTGGCCAACTTCCTGGTCGGGCTGGCGCTGGCGCAGGCTCGAGGCACCAAGTATCCCGACGAGGTCGCGCGCGAGTTCGCCGAGCTGGAGGCGATGCCCGCGGCGGTGGCCCAGGTGCTGAGCAGCATGGACGAGGTACGAGTGCTGGGCCGCGAGCTCGCGCACGCCAAGACAGTGCTGTTCCTCGGCCGCCATGTCGGCTTCCCGGTGGCCCTGGAGGGCGCGCTGAAGCTCAAAGAGCTCGCCTACATGCATGCCGAGGGCTTCGCCGCGGGAGAGCTCAAGCACGGCGCCATCGCGCTGCTCGAGGAGGGCCTGCCGGTGGTGGTGGTGATGCCCTCGCCCAAAGGGCGGGCCGTGCTGCACAGCAAGCTGCTGTCCAACATCCAGGAGATCCGGGCCCGCGGCGCGCGGACTATCGTCATTGCCGAGGAGGGCGATGAGACAGTGCGGCCCTACGCCTCGCACCTGCTGGAGGTGCCCGCGGTGCCTACCCTGCTACAGCCGCTAGTGTCCACCGTGCCGCTTCAGGTCCTCGCTGCGGAGATCGCGCGGCAACGCGGCTACGACGTGGACCGGCCGCGCAACCTCGCCAAGTCTGTCACCGTTGAGTGACACGTGAGTGGCAATCGGGGTGATAACTCACATCGCCACTCACACGCCGCCTGGACGGTGGCGAGCGTGCGCGCCGCCGAAGGCGCCCTGATTGCGCGAGTGC
>JBOHFC010000070.1:0-8377 GCA_050701375.1 Pseudonocardiaceae bacterium | reverse complement strand
GGCCCAGCAGCGGCTCGCCGATCCCGGTGATCAATTTGATCGCCTCAGTCACCATGATCGAACCGATTGACGCGCAGAGCACGCCCAACACGCCGCCCTCGGCGCAGGACGGCACCATCCCGGGAGGCGGTGGCTCCGGGTACAGGTCGCGATACTGCAGCCCTTGCCCACCTGGGGCGTCCGCCCAGAACACCGACGCCTGGCCCTCGAAGCGGAAGATCGAGCCCCACACGTAGGGCTTGCCGAGCAACACCGCAGCGTCGTTGACCAGGTAGCGGGTCGCGAAGTTGTCAGTACCGTCCAGGATGAGATCGTAGTCACGGAAGATTTCCAGCGCGTTGGACGAGTCCAGCCGCAGCTGGTACAGGTTCACCTGGACAAGCGGGTTGATCTCCCGGATGGAGTCCCGGGCGGACTCGCCCTTGGGTCGGCCGACGTCGGACTGGCCGTGGATCACCTGACGTTGCAGGTTGGACTCATCGACCTCGTCGAACTCGACGATCCCCAGCGTGCCCACACCAGCAGCAGCCAGGTACAGCAACGCTGGGCTGCCCAGCCCGCCAGCGCCGATCACCAGCACCTTCGCGTTCTTCAGCCGCTTCTGACCGATCATGCCGACCTCCGGGATGTTCAGGTGGCGGCTGTACCGGACCACCTCTTCCCTGGTCAGCTCCGCGGCGGGCTCCACCAACGGCGGCAGGCTCATCGGCGCACTCCTTACAGTCTCGTGCTGTCTGTCGTATCAGAACGCCCCCAACCCCCGCGCTCTTCCCACGCTAGCGTTTCGCGTTCTGGATGCAGACTGCGCTAATTCCGGGGGCGTTTACCGCAGTCTGCATCCAGAACGCGAATAAGGGGGTCAGTTGACCGTCGGGAACGGCCAGGCGTTGGGTCGGCAGACCAGGCCGTCGGGGGTGACGTGGTCGGTGTGTAGGGCCGCTAGGTAGTTGTCGGCGACGCCCCAGGTCTGCTGCATCATCACCGGCGCCAGCCGCCCGTTCGCCTCACATGCGACGTGCGCGAAGCCCAGCCCGTGCCCGACCTCGTGGTTGACCGTGTACTGCTGGTACTGCACCACGTTGCCCTCAAAGGCCACCGCACCCCGAGCCCAGCGGGCGGCGTTGATCACTACCCGGTGCTCCCCCGGCTGCCAGCAGGACGCGTCGAAGGGAATCTGGAAGCCGCAGAGCCGGCGGCTGGTCAACTGCGAGGTGAGACTGATCCGCAAGGTCGCCCCGCGACTGTCGTCGATCCGCTGAAAGCGGTAGCGCCCGCTTCCGATCCAGCTCTTCGGGTTCTGCAACGTGCTGTCCACGGTGGCCGCGAATCCCGCCGGACCGCCCTCGAGATCGACCCCATCCTCGATCTCGACGGTGTAGGTGAACAACTGGCCCGCTCCGAACGGCGCGCCCGCGCCGGGGATCACCCGCCAGCTGCCGGCACCCTGTACCGCGAACGGGCCACCCCCAGGCAGCTCGGCGGACGCCTTGACCGCCTCGAAACCGGGGCTGTCCACCGGGTTGGGGATTAGCGGGTTGCCCGCCGCACTGGCCTGGCCAGACGGCGACAGCAACGGCGATCGGGCCGCATCCAACACCGCCAGCACGGTGAGCACCACCAGGATGGGTAGCGCATAGACCCGCCAACCGTAGGTGGACACCGCCCGGGCCAGGCGACCGGAACCACGGGATCCGGCGACACCGTGCCGCGCCGCCAGCTGAGGCTGTGGATTCCAGGACGCGGCCAGCGGCTGCTCATCGGCGTCGCGGAAGTCTACATACCGCTCGGGGCGTCGAGCCGCGACCCACTCAGGCTCGGCTCGCGTCGGGCGGATCACCGCGCAAGGATCGCACAGCCATCCGGGGCATTGCGCACCTCACCACGCCGCCCAGCTCCTCAAACCTGGCGCTGGGATACCAGCGAGTAGGGTTTACCCGATCAGCCGGGAGGTGACGGAGGCCGATGACCGAGACGGCATCGAGCCGGGCGGATGCGGCGCCCCGGGGCGTGCGGATGTCCCGGGACGAGCGGCGCGCTCAACTACTCGCCGCAGCAACCGACGTCTTCGTCATCAACGGCTACCACGCCACCGTCATGGACGACATCGCCGAGCGTGCCGGCGTCAGCAAGCCGGTGCTCTACCAGCACTTTCCCGGCAAACTCGAGCTGTACCTGGCGCTGCTGGAGCGCCACACCGACGAGCTGGTCCGCCGGGTTCAGGGCGCCATCGAGGAGACTCCCGACAACCGCCAGCGAGTCCGCAACGCCGTCGAGGCCTACTTCGACTTCGTCGACGGTGACGATCAGGCGTTCCGGCTGGTCTTCGAGTCCGATCTGCGTAACCAACCACCGGTGCAGGCCGTCGTGGAGCGGACCTACACCGCCTGCGTGCGGACCATTGCCCAGGCGGTGGCGGCCGATGCCGGGCTGGACGCCGACCGCGCCTGGCTGGTGGCCGTCGGTGTCGTCGGGATCAGCGAGCACAGTGCCCGGTACTGGCTCACCCGCCAACCCGAGCTACCCAAAGCAGAGGCGGTAGCCCTGACCGCCGCCCTGGCCTGGAAAGGCCTCGCCGGTTTCCCGCTGCAATCTCCCCCCGTCGAGCGGGTCGAGCCCTGAGCCACCGCGGGCTAGGGGCGTGAACTCGACACCACGGACCCTTTCGCCGGCGGGAAATGTCGGTAGCGGCTAGTTCACGACGTTGAACGGCAGACGGCACCTGCCGCGTAGGTATGGCTCGCGCGAACGATGGCGGTCACGATGTCCAGCTCCGTGGCGTCACGAGGACCGAAGATCATCACCATGCCGGGGGTCAGCCGGATACCGGCCAGCGGGTGCGCCACCCCCCAGCCCTTGGTCAAGGCGTCGCGGGCCAGCGGGATCGGCAACACGAGGTGCAGGCTGCCGTCATGGCTCGGATGCAGGTGGGCGAACTCCCCAACCTCGGCAACGATGAACGCCTCACTCGACCCGCCAGTGTCACCAGATGGCACTCGAGGGGGTGGCAGGCAGAAGGCCCTCGCGCCGGGGACCGACACCGCACTGGGCGCCGTCACGACGCCGTCCAGCTCGGCGATCCGGGAGAACAGTGCCTCCTGCAACTCGACCGGGGCGTTCTGCGACTCCTGTTGTTGCGGCGTGGTGACGCTGACCTCGGGTGAATCGCCGTGCCGCACCGGCAACCGGTCGTCTGGCAATGCCGGCCAGCACGCCTGCTCGCCGGCCGGGCTCAACGTCAGCGGGTAGCGCTGCAGGTAACCCAGCCGCGCCTCGACCCAGCCCGCAAGTTCGGACACCGTCTGCGCGGTGAGCTCATGACCGGTCGGCGCCCGCAGCGCCCACAGCGGCGACCCGCTCTCGCGCACCAGGTAGTCCCAGGTCTGGCGTTGCAGCTCGACCGGGATCACCGTGTCGTGCGCCCCGTGGGTCAGAAAGACCGGTACTCCGAACAGCCTGCCGCGCGTCACCGGTACGTCCGCGTCGAACGGCATGGTGCCGTACAACAGCGCGGCTGCGGCGAAGCGCGTCGGCTCGGCCAGCACCAGGCCGCCGACGAATGCCGCACCGCTGCCGAAACCGACGAGCACGACAGGCACCTGTGCCACCGCCTGCTCGTCAAGCCACCTGCGAAAGGAGGCGAAGCCCTGCTCCGATGGGGGCAGCAGGACTCGGACCGAGGCGTAGCCGGCTCCGACGGGTAGCAGGGGAGCGAATGCCGCCAGATCCTTCTCGGTAGCGTCCCCGGGGCCCTGGAGTAACACGACCAGCGGGGCTGCCGGATCACCCGAACCCCACCGGATGGCCACCAGTTCGCCAAGCCCGGTCATGCCGTGCTCACCCCGCTCCACCGGGACAACTCGGCCGGCAGATCCAGCCGGTCGACCGTGGCCGCCGACTCGTACTCTCCCCAGTCCCCGCGCGGCAACAACCACATGATCTCGAACTGGTTGCCGTCCGGGTCGGCACCGTAGAGACTCTTGGTGGCGCCGTGGCTGGATTCACCACCGAAAGCGCCCGCAGCCACGAGCACCTCGCGGGCCGCGGCCAACTCGTCGATGGTGTCGACCTGCCAGGCCAGGTGATACAGCCCGGTGTGCCCGCGCGGCGGACCCGATGCGCCCACGCCGAGCCCGAACAACCCCAGGTCGTGATGGTTGTCCGAGCCGCCGGCGCGAAGGAACGCGGCATCGGCGCGAGGCTCCCGGGCGATCACCTGCATCCCCAGGATGTCGCGGTAGAACTGCACGGCACGATCCAAGTCGCTGACGAACAGCACTGCGTGGTTGAGCCGACGAACCGCGATCATCGCAGCCTCCTGGGGGTTCATGACCAATACTGGTCGCTATGCCTGGGCGGGCACCAGGAGGGTGAATGTGGGCGGAGCCGGGCGGGTGAGCCGGAGTCTGCCGCCTTCGGCTTCGGCCAGGCTGCGGGCCAGCGCGAGGCCGATGCCGTGACCGTCGGCCAAGCGGGACCGCCGGGTGAACAGTTCCGGTTCGGGAGCCGTGATGCCGGACCCCTCATCGGAGACGTCGATGGCCAGCGCATCGGCGGCATTGCGTACCGCCACCGAGACGGTGCCCGAGCCGTGGGTGGCGGCATTGTCCAACAGCACCGTGAGAACCTGCCGCACGGCCGCAGTCGAGGCCAGTGACACCGGGGCCAGTGGATCCACCGCCACGTGCAGCACCCGGTCCTGGGCGGCCAGCCGGTCGTGCCAGCCCACTTCGATCTCGTCGAGCAGGCTTGGGAGATCCAGTGGCGTGGTGTTGGAGCTGCGGGTGTCCCTGGCCAGCGCAAGCAGTTCCTCGATGGTCTGCTCCAACCGGTCCGCGGCGGCGATCCCGTCGGTGATGGCCTGCCGAAGGTCCTGACCCGGATGCTCCAGCGCCGCTTCGAGCCGGAACCGCAATCCGGTCAGCGGGGTACGGAGCTGGTGTGACGCATCAGCGGAGAAGGAGCGTTCGCGGGCGAGCATGTCGTCCAGCCGTCCAGCGGTACTGTTCAGCGCCGCGCCGACCGAATCGATCTCGGCGATGTCCGCGGGCGTGGTCCGGACACTGAAGTCACCCTCTCCGAGCCGGCGCGCCGCCTCGGAGAGCTCCTCGAGCGGGCGGGCCAACCGCCGGGCCTGGCGCCGGGCGACCAACCAGACCATGCCGATCGCCAACCCGCCCAGGCCGAGCATGGCCAGCCACACCAGCGCAACCTGCCGGTAGACGGCCGCGACGGGGCTGGCAGCCCGCACCGCACCGATCACATCCGTGTCGTGGGTCACCGGCACGGCCACGACCAGCTCACCGTTGAGGTCCTTGTTACTGATCTCACCATGCAGGGCGGCGTACACCGCCTGGTCACCACCTTCGGGTCCGGTACCCAGGATCCGATGTCCTCGGTCCACGTAGACCGCGAGGTGCGTCCCGTCGTTCGGATCGCGAAGATCGGTTGGCATCTTGCCGCGGAGCACGTCGGCTGACACCGCCGCCGCGGCGGCATCGGCTCCGAGTAGCAGCTTTGTTCGCTCGTTGGACTTCGCGTACTTCAGCACCCCACCGGCCAAGGGCACCCCGAACAGGGCGATGGCGAGCACGGCGGCGAGCACGGCGAGGCCGACGATTCGGGTACGCACGAGTCCCCTCTACCCACCGAGGCAAGGTCACCCCAATGGTGACACAGCGCGCTTGTGAGTGGGATTGGGTGCCAGAACACCGTTTGCCACTCACGACCCCTTCGGGGCCTCCAGCCGGTACCCGTGCCCTCGCAGCGTGGCGATCCGGGGCAGCGAACCCAACTGGGCCATCCCGGCCAGCTTGCGGCGCAGCGCGGCCACATGCACATCGAGGGTCTTGGTGGGACCGAACCAGTTCTCGTCCCACACCTGCGCCATCAGGGTTTCCCGGCTGATCGCCACCTCCGGCGCGGCCGCGAGTCGGGCGAGCAGATCGAACTCCTTGGCCCGTAGCGGCATCTCTGTTCCCGCTACGCTCGCCCGCCGGCTACCCATGTCCACCACCAGGTCCCCCACCACGAGCATCGACTGAGCTTCCGACGTCGCCGGCGCCACCCGTCGGAGATGTGCTCGCACCCGGGCCAGCAGCTCGGCCAGCCGCACCGGCTTGGTCAGGTAGTCGTCCGCGCCCGCCTCGAGACCGACCACGACGTCCATCTCATCGGTGCGGGCCGTGAGAATCACCAGCACCGCCGTCGGGTTACTGGCCCGTAACTGCCGGCATACCTCGACGCCGTCGAGGTCAGGCAATCCGAGGTCGAGCAGCACGAGGTCGAAGTCCGTCCCAGCGGCCGCGCGCAGCGCGCCCCGACCGGTGCGTTGCCAACCGACCTGGTGCCCGTGGGCGCGCAGGCTGGATTCCAGCACGCTGCCGATGGTGTCGTCATCCTCTACTACGAGCAGCCGGGACACCCCACGAGCCTAATGGATCATTCGGCGGGCAACCGCCCGCCATCTGCCTCCCTCTCGATGTGTTACTGGAAGTAACCGTTACCATAAGTAACATGACGGGTGATGACGCTGCCGTCAAGCCTGTGCGCCGATCGCCGGCTAGTCGCTCCGGACATCGCGAGCAGCGCCGCGCGGCGCTGGTGCAGGCCGCGATGCGGGCAATCCGCCAGCATGGCCCCGATGTCGCGATGGACGACATCGCCACCGAGGCCGGTGTCAGCAAACCGATCCTCTACCGGCATTTTCTCGACAAGGGCGGCCTTATACATGGCGGTCAGTGAGACTGCCGGCGGGCAGTTGCGGGCCGTCCTGCTGGCCGGCCTGCACTCCGAGGCCGACCCGCGGAGCCTGCTCCGGGCGGTGATCGACACCTACCTCACGTTCATTGAACAAGAGCCGGAGCTCTACCGCTTCGTGGTGCGCCGGTCGTTCACCGACCGGCCGTTGACCCGGGACCCGGTCACGACCGATGCGGCGCTCATCTCCGGGGCGTTGGCCACGATCTTCGCCGATCGGCTGATCAGCCTGGGCCTGGATTCAGGGGGCGCGCAGACCTGGGCGCACGCCGGGGTGGGCATGGTGCAAGCGGCCGGCGACTGGTGGCTGCAGGACCGCACGCTGTCCCGGGAGCAGCTGCGTGACTACCTGCTGATGATGGCCTGGGGCTCGCTGGATGCCATCCTGCAAGCAGGTGGGTCATCAGCCAGGATGTTTGCGAGTCAACCCCCCACCGAGAAACCGACCCGACGGCTGTCCGCGGGCCCGATCTCGATGTAGGCGACTCTCGAGGTCGGCACCATGTATCGCCGACCCTTGTCGTCGGTCAAGGTCAGCATCCCCTGAGTGTTCCGCATCGCCTCGACGATCAGCGCCTCCACCTCGTCCGGCGAGTCCGCGGTGGTTACCGTCAGCTCCCGAGGGCTGTCGGCGACGCCAATCTTGACCTCCACGCAGAACCTCCACGGTGTGATCGAGCTGTCACCCGCCAGGCTAGTGCAGCGGTGCGCAGGCACTCACCCCAGCCCGAGCGCGGCCATCCGGCGGCCGTGCAGGATCTCCACCCGACGGACCAGCGTGGCCAGGGCGGCCGGGTCTCCGGAGCCGCAGACGATCAGATCAGCCAGCGCGTCCCGCTCTGCCACGGTGTGCTGGGCGTTCGTCACCGCTTCGCCGAGCAGCCGCCGACCCCATAGCGCCAAGCGGTCGCGGGTCGTCCTGCTCTGCTCGCAGGCGCTGCGCACCTCTCGTTCGGCGAACGCCGAATGCCCGGTGTCGGCCAGGACCTCTTTGACCAGCGCAGCGGTGGCGTCGTCCAGCCAACCACCCACCTCGCCGTAGAAGTCCGCCGCCAGCCCGTCCCCGACGTAGGCCTTCACCAGCGACTCCAGCCAGGTCCGGGGTGCCGTCGAGGCATGGAATTGTTCGAAGCGCGCCACGAACGGGCGCATCGCATCGTTCACCGAGACACCCATACCGCGTAGATGGCCCTCGAGCTGCCGGAAGTGCCCGATCTCGGCAGCCGCCATGCTGACCATCGCCACCCTGCCAGTCAGCGTGGGGGCATTGTGGGCGTCCTCGGACAGGCGGTCGAAGGCTGACAGCTCTCCGCAGGCGAGGACCCCTAACAGGTCGACGATGCCCGCGTGTCCCACGTCCACGGCGGCGAGCGTAGTGCCGCATCGGTGGAGTGTGCGGTGTCACGCGCACACTTGACGCGCTTGAGGGGTAGGATCCGTGTACAGGGCGTGACCCGACCCGGTGACAAGGTCCCGTGGCCATGCGCCCGGCTCTGCGGTACACGCCGCCGAGCGCATGAAATTGAGCGCGGACCTGATGTATTCGTTCCCGGTTCTGCTGCGCCGTCCGGCGGCGCGGAGCTGGTCGAGCGAGACGGCGGTGGACGCGCCAGTACGAGAG
>JBOHFC010000069.1:0-4597 GCA_050701375.1 Pseudonocardiaceae bacterium | reverse complement strand
ACCTCAGGTCAACAGCCTCGCGGGTCAGTTCCTCGCCGAGCGCGAGCGACCGGCTGGACCGCCTCCCTCACGACCCACCACCAGCGCCGTCCCCCGGCACGGCCGTTCGACACCAGCCACCTAGGGCGGCCCTGGTGCAGCCCAGCCTCGCAGTGCTGGTGGGTGTCGCACGGCTCGCCAGTTCTCTCGGGACCGGGGTTGCTTGCCATCTGCGCTGTTGCCTCTTCCGGTCATCGGACTGCCACCACTAGTGGATCAACCGTAATGGCTGCGGTCCCCGGCTTCCAGGCGACCTGCCCAGCCGGATCACGGATACGGCGCATCCGCATATGACGAACTGACCTGCCCATGCGGCCGATGCGGTGATCAGATAGCTCACGTGTTGTTCGGACCTACGCGCGAGCCTGCGCATAATCTCGCCCCGAACGCGGAAAATCGGCACGCCCTATGTCCGCCAGTTCCGGCGCTCCGGGCTGCCAGCGCGCTGAGCCGTTCGCTTGCGTCGCATCATCAGCACGTCGCAGTGATGATTTTCCGCTCACCGCAAGGCGAACGCGCACTGCCCACTTTCGCCGCCGGGCCACTGCCCTACGTGGTGATCAGCACGTGAGGCGTTCCCCATCAACAGGTCCCCGTTGCAGCCGGCGAGAGGGCCTGCCACCGGACGTCGAGGCGTTGCTCGTCAAGGTGGCCGCCGATGGGTTCACAGCGTATCGCTGCGGGCCCAAGCATGCCCCGCACGCGTTGCTGGCCTCCTACCAGTGGGATCACTACGTGGATCTGCTCACCGTCCAGGATTTCGATCGGATGATCACGGCTCAGGTGCCGAAAAGGGACACCCTGGACATCTTCGCCCCCACGGTGGTGGTCTGGTCCTACGAGGGGCAGCCGCAGCCAACGCTGCGAGCCTTGCTTCAGCTGGTGCACCCGGCGCATCCCGACGCCCCGCACGTTGAGTATCCGGCCCCCGCCGGCCTGCTCATTCCCCGGGCTCGGCAACGCCCGATGACGATCCGGCTGCCCTCACCGGGCCGGGCGCGCGTGCGGGCTGAGCGGCTGGCCACCGCGATGAGGACCCCGCGGTGATCGCGCCCGTCAGCGCCACCGGGCCCACCCGGGCACCCGATCCCCGGCTGGCCGCCGGTCGAGCCCGCGACCCCCGGCGCTGGGCTCCTGGCGGCCAGCCGGCATCAACCAGCCCCGAGGAGGTGCGCGATGCCCGCTGACGCTCCGCGAACGGCTGAGGTGCGGTGGTGCGATATCGATCGCACCACCATTTCCGTGTTCTGCTGGGTGAAACAGGTCGCCGACGGGACCGAACCCTGGCTGCTGGGTTCCCGGCTACATCAGCGCGGCCACGTCGTCGGCCGGGGCCTTGACTCGCTCTACGTGTGCTTTCCGGACAGTCAGATGATCAGCGTGCGGCCCCACCTGCTGCGCGTCCTCGACGACGCCGCAGGTTGCAACCAGGCATAGGGCCCCGATCGAGATCGCGGAGGAGGTGAGCTGGATGGCGATCACCCAGGCCATACGGCTGGCCTGGTCGGGAGAGGACGCAACGATGGCCGGGATCGGCATGCTCATCTTCCCTATCACCCGTCCGGCACCCTCGACGGGGACGATGTGATGGCCGTGGCTGGTAGAGACTGGACGGTTGGCCAGACCAGCCATCGGCTGATCAATGAGGCGCTGGGCGATGAGTTACGCCAAGCCGTGCATGCCGGGCCCAGCGTCGCCGATCAGGCGGACTCGATCCGGTATCGCGTCAGTGCCGTGCTGTACCTGCTCCTGCGCGATCACGCCATCGATCGCCGGGGCCGCTGCCGATCCTGCCGCCGCCCTGGCGCGATGATCACCATCCGGCGCCAGCCCTGTCGGATCCTGATCAAAGCCAGATACTGGCTGCTGCGCCCACCCGAAGAGGCGCAACTACTGTCCCTGCTCGCCGCCGAACTTCCGGCAAGCCTTCCATCGTCGTCCAGCGCGAGCGAAGCCCACCGGCCGATCCACCCCGGCCCTGACAAGCAGGGCCGAGACAGCGGCCTCGGCGACACCGACGTGCTGCCCACCCTCCCGGCCAGTCGATCAACCGAGCCAGCACAGACCCCGGCCTTCCCGTCTCTGCTTCCTCCCCACAGCTTCCCGGGGACGGGAAGGCCGGACCCTCCACAGAACCAGACCGGAGCACACCCAGACCGCGTCCCGCGTGCCCGGGCCTCAGCTCCCGACTCCCCAACCCTCCTCGGGGTGGTTGCGCGTCCAGCACGAGAAGACTTCCCACGGCCCGACGGCATCGAGCTCTTCGACATCGTCGAACAGCAAGATTCCGATGTGCCTTGCCGACGCAGCCATGTACTGATCAAAGCAGGATGCCGCGCGGCGCCGCGAACCCGAGGATCCTCGACCGGTGATGGGGCTTCACGGGACGCGGGTCTGCTGTTGCCGAAAGACATGATCGACATCGGCGCCCGGGCCACGCCGATCCGCACGGGACTGTATCGCGAACACCCGAGAACGTGACGTAGCCGAGTACACGACACGCGTTACACATGTCACCTGGGGAAACGTCTGGCCGCCGGAGGTGTTACGCGAACGATCGTTACCGTTTGCCTACGTTCGGGAGCAAGGAGCTTAATTCGGTTGCGGCAGGCGGCGCAGCTCGAAGCGGGTCGGGCGGAACCAGCCCTTGCCCAGCATCATCCGCAGCGCGGTGGGGCCGCTGACGTATTGCCGCATCTGCTCGCCCGGGACGCGATCCGTCGTGAGCAGTTCCCAGCCAGGGAACCTGGTGCGCAGTTCCGCTTCGCTGAGCTCAAAGCCCAGGTGGCTGGTGAACCCCACGATAATCAGCAGTGCTCCCGGGGCGGCCACGGTGGTGACACCGCGTGCGTAGGCGTCGCGGCGGGAGGGCGGCACCATGTGGTAGCAGCCGCCGTCCATGACGAGCGAATAGCCATCGCCGATGCCTAGTGCGCAGAGCTGGGTGACGTCGCCGTGGACCAGCCGCACCGGAAGGCCCGCGGCCTTGCGTTCGGCGATCCGCAAGGCCTGGCCGGATATCTCCACCCCGGTGGTGTCCCAGCCGTGGCGCGCTAGGTAGAGCACATTGCGGCCGGTGGCGCAGCCAAGGTCGAGGGCACGACCAGGGATGAGACGATCCGGCCCTTCGACGAGCTCGACTAGCCGATGGTCCGGCGTGTCCGACGGGCGTGGCCCTAGCCCGAAGCGGTACGCCAGATCCGCAGCCTGTGACAGCACTGAATTGGTCATGCGTTGAATTTTGCCAGCATCCATGATGCGCTGTTACGCAGAGGGTGGCACGAATGAGGCGGGCCACCGCGGATCTGCGTGCGCCGTGGGACATGGCCTGCACGTTGCCGTCGCGGTCCCGTGGTGCGCCGCCAGACCCAGGCCGTGGCTCAGCGGTCGAACCCAGCGCTGGAAAACCTAGTGAGTGCCGACACAAAATAGCAACTCGGCACTTTGGCGGACCTACTTCACGATCACCCGCTGCTCGTTCAACTTCTTCGGCTCGATCGAGGTCGGCATCGGCGCCGAACTCGCCCTTTTGGGACCGATCGGTACCGGCCGCTGCGGGTCCGCGACACCCTGTTCTGATCACACCCGAGTACGGTGTGCCCGCTTCTCGAATATCCAATAATACCGATTGTCGAGCGGTTTGCGCTTTTCTCAGTAGGTGTGCGCGGTACCGGAGGCATGAGAGCTCTGTCTTGCGTCAACAACGTGGCAGGATGGTTGGTGGCCGGAACACCACGTGGTGTGTGACAGGTATTCGAGCATTGTCACGCTCTCACAACTCCGGAGGTGCAGTGATGAGTCAGATCGCGGACCTGGGGGGCGCGCAGGGTTGGGGCCGGGTCAAGGCGCCGAGCGCCGGCGAACCGGTCTTTGCGCAGCGATGGGAGGGTCGGGCCTTCGCGCTGACCTTGCTCTCGATGGGTGTCTCCGGCCGCAACCTCGACGCGGCCCGGCACGCGGTGGAACGTCTACAGTGCGCCGAATACTTCGATGATGGCCACTGGGGGAGTTGGCTGCATGCCGCCGAGTTGATGCTCGTTGACAGCGCGATCCTGGCGCCGGGCGCGGTCGAGGCCCGGGCCCACACGCTGCGCGGCGAGGACGTCGCAGAGCCTGCGGTGCCCGAGCCGAACAAGCCTGACTACGCGCCGACGGCTGCCGGGTCCCTTCGCACCGTGGCGGATCCACCGCGGTTCGCCGTCGGCGAGACGGTGCGGGCCAAGGACATGCAGCCCGAGGGCCATACCCGGCTGCCTGGTTACCTGCGGGAGAGCGGAACATTCCGTGGGAGGCAGCGAATGTGGGTGGCTGTTGATCAGCGTCGGCGGGCTGGGTCGATGGCGGCGGTGGCCGCGGCGACTGCGTCGAAGGTTGGCTTAGCGTAGATCGCCAGGCTGGTGAGGCTGGTATGGCGGCTTTTGGCCATCAGCATGACCCTGGTGGTTAATTCGGTCAGGCTGCGAGGGCGAGTTCGAGGCGGGTGAGGTGGCTGGTGCGGGTTCGGTCGAGTGGGTGTCCGTTCCACCAGGCGTCGAGCCGGATCAGGTTGAGTGCGGTG
>JBOHFC010000068.1:0-8965 GCA_050701375.1 Pseudonocardiaceae bacterium | reverse complement strand
GGGTCGCCGCGCGATGCCGTCCCCCCATGATCGGGAAGGCTCGGGACGACTGACCGGGCAGGAAGTGCTTGCGCTCCTCGAAGGTCGCGTAGTTGGGCAGGAACAGCTTGCGATGCACGTGCACCAGAACGCCGTCCTCGTAGTACGCCGCGCTGTTGTAGATGTGCAGACCGTGTGCCTGCGCCTCGGGAAACCCGAGCAGCACGCCCGCGCCCTTGGTCGCAGCCCTCGCCAGCTTCACCATCCGCTCGTCGTCCGGCGGGATCGAGATGTCCTCCTTGAGGTCCCCGATCGTGTAGCCACTGAGCGACAGCTCGGGGAAAACCACCAGGTCGGTTCCTGTGCTGACCGCCTCGGCGATCACCTGCTCGGCGCGTGCGACGTTGGCGTCGAGCTCGCCGGGTCGGGAGTCGACCTGCGCGAGCGTAATGCGCATCGCTACCTCCGAGAGACCGGCGACGAGGGCGGGACGCGCTCAACGTATCGAGCCGTTGTCGCCAACGGCGGTCAGACCCTGCGAAGGGTGGCCGCCACGGGTCAAGCACATGCTGGGGATCTCGGTTCAAACCAGCGAGGCGCGACTATCTGGGCTCGGGCGCGCCGAGCTGCGCAGCCGTGGGGTGTGTTGTGGGAAGGTAAACTACCAACCAGGACCGTCCCGGGAGTCAATGAGCGCTACCTCGTCGCCGACCTCACCGACTTGGCGCGATGAGCGCGACACGCTCGCCGGAGCCAACCTCAACACGATGACGACGGTGGCCGCGCTGGGATTCGACGACATACCGCCGCAGGCTTTCGCCGTCGCCTACAACCTCATCTCCATCCCAGGTCTATTGGCTCCTACCATCAAGGAGGGATTTGTCGCAAAGCGCGACTGGAGTGGCTTCAGCAGCCTGATCCGTCGGACGTTTAACGAGAGAGTCATCCGGCCCCTAGCCAAGGAGCGCTAGCCAAGGAGCGCTACCGGCACCGTCTGTCCGTGCAGGGCGAGCCACCGTACTATGCCGCGTTCGTCGCGGAGAAGGTTAGCGACGTCTCCTGCCTGGCTCGACTGACCGTGCTCGCTTGGACCCGTGCCAGCAACTCAACTCACCAGATGGTTTCCAGGCCGGCGACCTGGCGAAGCCGACGGTCGTAGGTCACCAACGGGACGGCTCTGGCCAGAGCGGTAGCAGCGATCATCCGATCGAATGGATCAGCTACCGCCGTGCGAGGGCCGCGACTGACTGCACGAGCCACAGACCCATCGATGGGCACGACTTCAAATCCTGAATCTGCCGCGTCGAGGATCTCGTTGAACGCTTCAACATTCGCCTGCGAGAAGGCGCCCTTCTCCACGAGGTAGATCAGCTCGACGACAGTCACTGCCGAGATCATCAACGCGACGTCCGCGAAGGCTTCGAGCAGCTCCTACGGATCCTGCGGTCGGGCCACCTCCCGGACGGGACATCCGTGCGTGGGGTGGTCGTAGTCGCCGATGATCGTCTGGCTCGGCGCTCCGGCGACTATGAACGGTTCGTGGACGCGCTCACTCATCAAGAGGGTCGGGTCTACGCGGACGCGCGTGGCCGCAAGGACTTGTACTCCGAGGACGTTGAGGGCATGGGGCTGATCGGGGTAGCGTTTGCCGCCGATTGCCACGGTCTTATCGTTTGGTGCGTCGCGAAGGCGTTCGGTAATATTACCCCAGTAAAGCATTTGCATCTCGGGGTCGTACACAACGCCTACGACGGGAATATTAGATGTTCGCCAGAGAACCGCGTGACGGCCTACGGGTATCGAATAACCGATAGCGCGGCGATATTTCGTTCCAGATTTGACTTGAATAGCGACAATAGAGCTTGTGAGTCGTCCCTTATCAACGAATCGCACATAGAGGTCTTCGCCGTGGTCGTTCGCGCCATCGATCTCCTGTACGATGTGTCCAGCATCTTCGAGTACCGTGCGCAGGGCGTTGACACCCGCTCGTTCGATTCGACGGTTGCGCCGTATGCCAACCATGCTTCCACCCTTCGTGTCGCAGGCTGCGATCGTACGCGTGGGTACTGACAATCTGGCGCTTCGGCAGGGTAAGCAAGCCAACGACACTATGCGGCGGACGTATACACAAAGGGAAGGAGGCGTGTGTCGTTGCGGCAGGCCCTCGAACCTGCCACGAAGGTGGGCACTCATGAGTGCTTCTTGAAGTGGGGGACCCTCGCGCTATCCCGTCGACCTGGCGTAGCCCGATCACGTGGGCCGGCGGGGGCAACGTCTCGCCGAACCGCCCAGCCGATGCTGCCAAGCTTGCCCCCGCCGGCCCACGTGATAGCCCCTTGTGGAGGTTGGGGGGATGGCGCGCTGATCCGTGTCCCTACGCTGCTGGCGGCATTAGTCCAGTTGGGCTATCCCGGAGACCTGCCCAGCGGCGAGCGTCTGTTTGATCTTTTGTCCACTGTGTCACGCGCGAGCCGCCCGGCGCGCTCGCGGAGCGGAGCGGGAGCGAGCGCTGGCCGGATGTAGCGGCGGCGCGTCCACTCAGGAGAAGAAACTTTGAACCAACCAGGCTGGGTGCTGGCGGGGCGCTGTCTCCGTGCGTCCTGTCACGAGGAGCTTCACGAGGCAGCAGGCTGCCCCTCTTCCTTATCGGGGTCAGTCACAGGTCGCCGGATGGGTATGTGACG
Organism: Pseudonocardiaceae bacterium; assembly: GCA_050701375.1. Taxonomy (GTDB): domain Bacteria; phylum Actinomycetota; class Actinomycetes; order Mycobacteriales; family Pseudonocardiaceae. The sequence continues at coordinate 6,302 of JBOHFC010000068.1, read as the reverse complement.
ACGTTGAGCACGGATCGATTCCGCCCAGGTTTCCTCGGCGCAGGTGAGGTAACCGGTGCCAGCAACTTGCCAGGACCCAACGCGAACTTGCGGCACGTCGGGGAGCTGAGCCACTCCGGCAGCTTCCCGCGCCTCGCGGCTCTGTACACGGCGCGACTAGTGCGAATCGCGCTCAGAGTGGTGGAGTATTGTCGTGACTTGGTTGAAAAGTGACCGCCATAGCCAAGCATATGTGCCCATTGGCGCAGCTTGAGCCAGGCCAACTCTTCAAGTCTACCGAGTCGCCAACACGCTTCAATCATGTCTCTGGCCTGAGGTGACAGACCCCTGACTCGTTGCAGGTGCTCGATGCTGCGCAGCGGCCGGTTCACTGTCCCCGCAGCCTCCGCTCCCTTGGTCGCGTATTTCGCGATGTACCGGGCCACCTTCTTATCCGTCCACTCTGCATCCATTGCGACCGGTCTTAGGTCTAACTGTGCTCCCCAGCGGAGCACACGTTGGGATTCACCTTGTGCAGCGGGTACGATGATCCGCGCCGTTCGGGCTGCTGCGGTAATAGCTTCTTGTAAAATACCCGTGTCTATTCCGATGGGCGGGTGTGCGCCCGGACCTTCGGGGCCGTCCAGTCGGATCACAGCATGAAAATGAACAAGCCCGCGACTTTGGTACTCGGCAACCTTTGCGTATTCGACACGCAACACCTTCGATAGTTTCGAGCGTGAAACCCCTACCGTCTCGGCCAAATTCCGTCACAAGTACACCATGAACATGTGCCACAGTTCTCCTGCTCGATTGTTCCAGAGTGCCGCGGTAGCATAGTCGTAACAGGTCGGATCGAGCGCCTGGCCTAGCAGTAGGTCGTCTTTCGCATGACGCTCAGTGCATGATGGTCCGTCACGTCTCGGGTGGCATGGCTTCGCGGCACCCCTCGCATTAGTGATCCTGCTATGTACTGCGCCGAAGGATGGGGCTGTGAAGGTTGCAAATACGATTGGATGTGTGGCGACCGTTGACGGTATGTCCCGTCCTCCAATGAGGCCGGAGCGGATGAGGTGAAACGTGTCATCCGCGTACACCCTCGCGCAGGGCTCGCACCTTGACGCGCCACGGTTCCCGCAGGCAACGAGGAGATATTCGGTCGGCTCATCTCGGGTCGAGTATGTATCGAGTACAGTACCTCGCCGGTGTTTGCATCGATTGTTGTCGAGTTGCCAACGAGGCGGATAGGGGCCAATGCCGTTAAGTTAGGCAGAGAAGTTGATCTCCATGCTCGACATCACCGCAGCTCGCAGAGTCAAGAGACGATCTTGGAGAGCCTTAACTTAGCGGCATTGGGATAGGGGCCGCGCTGCCGCCTGTCCCTTGCACCATCTGCCGCCATCGCTCGAAGCCTGGTTGTGCAGCCTTCTCCACGATCTGGCTGACCCAACGTGGCAGCGATTCAATATCAAAGTCCTCGCTGCTCATGCCGCCTCGCGGAACTCATCGGAATCACTGGCTTCCGACTCGTCGCTGGGTAGCCACCGGATACCGAGTAATGTGGCGACCCGCTGCCACTTCTCCTCGCTCCAGACGGGAGAAGCGGCAGCCTGACGTCGGCCCCATTCCTGGGGCGAGATTGACTCCACCAAACAAAATGTCCTTTCATGCACGGTGGAGTCGCGACAAGACAACACAAGCAATGGGTCGAATATATGGAGATAGCCCTGCCGTGTTATCGCATGAAAGGTATTGTCGAGAAATTTTGCAGGTCTACGCGACACTCAATGGTGACGCCAACTCGTCAATGCTGGCGTCGGAGCTTTCGTCGCGGTCCTGCCCGATGTGGTGGAGTGCGCTGAGCGTCTACTGACGTAACTTTGCACGGCTTCCTATTCGGGTGGCGCTTGTGTTGTCAATGAACACATGTCGCGTTCATGTCGCGACCCTTACCCTGGTTGGTTTTGAAGGTCGGCAGGGTGAGTACAGCCCCATGGCGCTTTCGGGGGGCGCGCCACGCTCACCCTGCCGACCGTGCGGCCGGTTATTACGGTTTCGCGGTCACATAACAACCGGCCGAGTCTGATCCCGTGTAGCCATTCACCCCCTTATCGATCCGGCCTGATGGGGCTGTGGTTCGCACTGGTGGGATGGTCAGGAATGCGTGCGCCCACTTCCAGGTATCACAGGGCGCGGAAACCGCGCGCCACCATCGGGAACAGGTCGGGCACTTTCCGCTGGTCGTTGGCTCGTGCTTGGCGAGTAGGGTGACCCAGTACCGCACATAGCGGGGTAGCTCCGCGCGAGCAATGATTGCAACCATCCGGTCGTCCGGGCTGTCGAGCGCGATGGTGTATCGATTGAGGCGGGCATAGACGGCTTCTCGGTAATGCTCGTAACTACTATGATTTTTTTTAGTCATCGGTGCTCGCCGCGGTCTTTTCTCCACCCTTTTCGTACTGGCGAGAAGCCAGATCCGCGAGGCCGGCCGTGATCGCTCTGTGCAGGTTCTCGGCGCCGGAGGCGGTCACACCCAACAGCACGGGGCACGGTGTGCCGTCTATCGCGACGCACACGCACCGGATGTCGTCGTCGATCCATACTCGTAGCGCAGTGTTACCTCGTACCATGGCAGCGGTGAGCCATACTGGCGGAGGGTTGAGTCCCTGGTTGATCACGTTTCCTCCATCGCGTCCGGGCGACCACGATTCCAAAGAAAGCGCGACCAACACACGACAAAACTGATTGAAATATCCAGATCATGCATAACCGCATGTCACCAACCTGCGCGGCGGCTAGGATGCGGCGCGACAGACACGGAGGATCGGTGGTGGCGAGGTCGGAGGGCCAAGAGAGGCGCTGTCAAGGGTGCGGGACACGGCTGGCGCGCGACAACAGCTCGCGATTGTGCAGCCCGTGTTCCCGTCACGAGGTTCAGGCGTCCAGTGCCCCCATTAAGCAGGACGGCTTCTGGGACCGAGCGGCGCTACGAGACGCACTGGAGTCCCGGCACTTCGGCCAGGTGCTCAACGCCTACCGCTACGAGCATCGGCCGGTCCTCACCCAGGCGAAGGTCGGCCGCTGGCTTGGACTGACGCAAGGCCAGGTCAGCCGTTTGGAGCGCACTGCGCAGTCAATTCATGACCTGAACAAACTCGACCAGTGGGCTCGTGCCCTGCACATCCCTGAGCGCTATCTCTGGTTCCAGCCCTCGCAGCAACCAGCACATGCATACACACGACCTCGTGACGCCCATAGCCTCGACGACGAGTCCGAGACAGGAGGCGACGACGTGCGACGACGCGAGTTACTCCAGCGAGCTGTGACGGCAGGGGCAGCGTGTGTCGGCAGTTCGGCGTTCGGCTGGTTCAGTACACAACCTGCGACGGCATCCGGTACCCGAGCAGTGCGTAAGACCGACGTGCACGTCATCCGGGAGATGACGCAGACCTTCCGCCGGTTGGACAACCGATTCGGCGGCGGGCATGCTCGCTCAGCCGTCACCAACTACCTGGGCTCCGAGGTGCTCCCTCTGCTGTACGAGGGCCGGTACCGCGAGAGCGTGTGCAGGGAGCTGTTCACAGCGGTTGCCGAACTCGACCAGTTGGCAGGGTGGATGGCCTACGATGTTGGCGACGCCGATTCCGGGCGGCGGCATCTCCGCAACGCGATGCACCTTTGCCAAGACGTCGGTGATGACGCGCTAGCTTGCGAAATGCTGGCCGGAATGAGCCATCAGGCCGCATTCCAGCGTTCCGCCACGCTGGCGACGGATCTGGCGCGCGCCGCCAAGGACAATGCCAAGCGGGCCGGAGTGCCAGCGCTGGTCTCTGAGTCGGCAGTCATGGAAGCGCATGGACTTGCCCTGGCGAAGGACGCGCGCGGCTGCTTGGCTGCCCTTCGTGAGTCTGAGCAGGCCTTCGCGGCTGTGGCGGATCGAGATCGGCCGGAGTGGCTTGGGTATTTCGATGGAGCCTACCTGGCAGCAAAGTTTGGGCATTGCTTCCATGAGCTGGGGCGTCCAGCCGAGGCTGAACGGTTCGCCCGGCGCTCGCTGGACATGATCGACGGTTACGATCGGGGCCGGCTGTTCAACCTGGTGTTACTGGCGTCGGTGTTGGCTGATCAGCGCAAGGTCGACGAAGCTTGTGAGGCCGGTCGGGCCGCGTTGCGCATTGCCTCCGGGGTGCAGTCAATCCGCACGGTGGCCTACCTCGACGACCTGTCCCATCGGCTTGCACCGTTTCGGGCCGAAGCGGCGGTGCGGATGCTTAACGAGCAGATTGGCCTGCTGGTTCAGTAAGGCTGGGTATCGGGAAAGGCGAGGACGTGCAAGAGCCCGATCTGCGTACCTGCACCAACGATCTCGCCCCGGGCAATGCGGTCACGGACCGAGCATAGAGTGATCCACTCGACACGAGCAGCCTCGTTGATATCGGCGGGCGCTCCGGTGTCCTCGGCGCTCTCGCCCAGAAAAAGCAAGTTCTCGAAGTCGGCACTGCCGGCCAGCGGTTGGAACCGGGTCAACAGTGTCATCGTGCGGGGACGCCAGCCGGTCTCCTCCTCGACCTCCCGCGCCGCTGTGATCGCGGGGTCCTCGTCGGGATCGACGTATCCTCCGGGCAGCTCCCAGGTCCAGCAGTCCGGCACGAACCGGTGCCGCCAGATCATCAACACCCGTTCGCGCGCATCGTCGAGCAGCACCGTCATGGCGGCCTTGGGCATCCGCAACACGTACTGCTCGAAGTGCACCCCATCGGGCAACTCCACCTGCGCGATGCTCAATCGCATCCGGCGGGTGTCATCGATCACCCGCTCACCGTGGATGATCCAGCGCGTCGGCTCGCTGCGACCGTCGTCACCAGGCAAAACGTCAGGCGTCGCCAGACTCGACACCCGTTCCCACCGGGCACGCGACGCCTGTTCCACCTAGGCCGCAGTACCCGTTTTTATTGCGCTCAAGGTACTGCTGGTGGTAGTCCTCGGCGTAGTAGAAGTCGCGCAGGGGGGCGATCTCGGTGGTGATCTGGCCGCGCCCGGCGGTGGTGAGCGCCTGCTGGTAGGTCGGCCGGCTCGACTGCGCCTCGGCGGCCTGGTCGGCGTCGGTGGTGAAGATCGCTGAGCGGTACTGGGTGCCCCGGTCGTTGCCCTGCCGCATGCCCTGTGTCGGGTCGTGGCCTTCCCAGAACACCCGCAGCAGCTTGCTGTAGGAGATCTGCGCCGGGTCGAAGACGACCAGCACCACCTCGGTATGCCCGGTGCGCCCCGAACACACCTCCTCGTAGCTGGGGTTCGGGGTGTGACCCCCGGCGTAGCCGACCGCGGTGGAGTACACCCCGGGGGTGCGCCAGAAGATCCGCTAGGCGCCCCAGAAGCAGCCCATCCCGAACACCGCGGTGTGCAGGCCATCGGGGAACGGCGCCACGATGCGGTGGCCAGTCACTGCGTGCAGCTCATCAACCCGCATGGGGGTGGATCGCCCGGGCAGCGCATCGTCGGCGGTCACCATGCGGGTCTTGTCGCGTCCGAATAGAGCCATGCCGCTAGATTACGCCGCCGTCAGATCACGCCGAGGCTGTCGGCACCGCCGGTTCCCGCTCGGAGGGCTCGGGCAGCTCCGCTGGTCGGCGCCGAGGGCTGACGGTCGGATCCGGGGGAGGAGAAGTCCGAGCGCGGTGACGTGGCGCGCCGCGTGGCAGGTAGCGGCGCAACGACAACGTCGGAGCTTCGACATAGCGCCAGGACAGCCAACCGCACAGGTAGGTCATCGGCAGCGCAGTTATGGTCAGCGACAATTGCGTGTTGGCTCCGGCCATGATCAGCAGTTGCTGGACCGGGAACCCCCACACGTACAAGCCGTAGCTACCGAATACCCATGAATCGTATCCCTCCAGGCGGGCCGGCCAGTGAAACGCGAGCACCAGTGCCCCATAGCCGGCCATGAACGGGAGGGCCACAGCCCCGGCCTTGGTGGTGTGCACCGCGATCTGCAGCCCGACCAGCGACCACGCGACGAAAGGCGACAGCGGGATCTTGTCCCGGTAGGCGTGCAGCACCATGCCGATGCTGAATGCGACGAGAAAAGAGACCAGCGACCCGAACGGCACCTGCAGGAACGAGCCGCCATGCCCTGGGCTGCCCATGCTCGCGCCGAGTCTGCGATCAAGCCCGATCAGCACCAGCATAAGCACGATCGTCAACCACGGCGCACGACGGAAAAGTCCGACAACACCGAATCCGAGTACCAACAGGTAGCCGGTGAGCTCCATCGGCAGCGTCCATATCGCGCCGTTCGCTGACCAGGGATAAGGATTGTTGTCGAA
>JBOHFC010000067.1:0-23516 GCA_050701375.1 Pseudonocardiaceae bacterium | reverse complement strand
CCTGCGCCGACCGCGTAGCGGCCCTGGCCTTTGACACCGCCACCCCCACTCTGTTGGCTTTGCGTGGGCCACGGGCGCGCTGTAGGCAAGGAGAAACCCGGATCCCCAGTGCCCGCCGGAACCAGCTCGCGATTGCCAGCAATCCGGGCACAACCCGATGAGCGCCCCGCCGCGAGGCAGCTGCCACTGGCCGGTGTGGAGCTCGACGGCGTGCGCGGGGCCTACTCGCCATCACCGTTGACCCCACCGTGGGGTGCTGCGCCGCTGCTGGAAGATCGCTCGGGTCTCGATGGGCCATCCCGGGGCCTGGTGGTAGCCGGGTAGTGCGGGGATGGTCACTGTCCGCAGCGCCTGGCAGAACACCCACGCTTCGCTGTCGAGCCACCCAGGGTGCTCGCAGGACTGGTATTGCAGGCACGCGATCCCTTTGAGCACGACCAGCGGGTCGGGTGCGCCCGGCAGCGGGTGGAACAGATAGACGGGCTCCCAGTCCAGCTCGTCGTGGCAGTGATTGACCGAGCGGGCGTTCTCGGCCAGCAGGATCGCGCCCACCCGCCCAGCGGTGGCCGCAGTGAGCGTGTGTTCGCGCTGCGCGGTGTCCGGCTCGGCCGTGGTGGGCGGTGGGTAGTACCAGCGCAGGGGGTCTTTGACGCTGCAGAAGGCCAGACCGGCGCTGAGCAGCGCATCAATGTGCTCGACAGGGACGGTGAAGGCGGACATGCGGGTGTCTCCTCGGGTCTCGGAAGGCAGCGCCGCGACACACACAGCGTCTGTTTTCAGCGGCAGGTGATGAGGTGGTGCCGGCCGAACGCGGTCCGGCCGGCACCAGGGTCAGCGTTGGAAGGAGGCGGCCAGGGTCATCGCGTTCAGGCCCCGGCGTTCCATGTCGTAGGCGTCATCAGCATCAGCGAGGGTTTGTGCGGTGCTGGTGACCGCATGCAGCACGCCACCGCAACTGCGGTCGCCACCATCGATGAAATGATTCAAGATCGTGCTCTGCTGCTCAGCGGTGAACCGCAGCTGCTTACCCACGAACTCCAAGGTGGCATCGACATCACGCACCGGGATGCCCGCCTCGGCCTCCACCTGCGCGATCTTGGCGTCGACGTAGTCGCGGGTGAGGAAGGCGCTCACGGCGTCGCGGGCCTGCTTGACCACCAGGTCCAGGGCGGCGTCTTGGGTGTCGGCGCTCCAGCGGATCACTCCCTCGGCCAGGCGCCCACCGAGGTGGACTTCGCGCATGGCATCGCGGGTGAATGTCATGCCGTTGTCGCAGACCTCGATGGTGATCTGCGGGGTGATCGCGAAGCTGCCGTGCCCGGTCTCACTATTGCTGATCACGAACCCGGCGAAGACCACGGGGTTGTCCGCGCCCCGCAGCCCGGAGAACGGGCTGCGGTAGGCCTCCAGCAGTCGCGGGGCGTGGGCGGCGACCTCCGGCGAGCGGACCTTGACATACATCCGCTGCTCGGTCAGGTCGCAGCGCGAGATCTGGGTGTGCACTCCGGTGCGGCGGATGCCATCGAGCACCGCCATCAGCACATCGAGATTGTCGGTGATCTTGTACTTCTCCGACAGCAACGCCCGAGCGATGCCGGGCTGGTTACCCGTGTCGCGCAAGTTACGGATGAGGTAGCGCTTGGTCGGCTCGTCAGCCAGCCAGGTGTTGACGTTGTGGTCCAGCAGCGAAAGATGCGTCTCGCGCATCCGGCGCAGGTACTGCGAGGGGATGCCCAGCTTGTCGGCGATGCCGCCATCGCAGGTCAAAGTCGGGCGGAACACCCCGCGCGCCGGGGTCACCCCATCGAGGGTGATGGTGGGCTCGCCGATCCCCTCAATATGCAGGTCACCGTCGCTCATGCACAGGTCGCGCGCCGAGACGACGACGTCAAGCTTGGTGTCGTGCTGACGCTGCAGCAACGCAACCATGTCACTAAGGCTGGCGTTACGGCTGGTCAACACCGATTCCAGGGAGCTCATCGCGGTGGTTCTCCTTCGAGTCATGACGCACCCGAACCCGAACCGGCGCACACCGGGGGCCGCGCGCCGATCAGCGCGGCCCCGTGGCGGTGACGCACTCGGGTTAGTGGGTGTCCCCACCGTTGGGTGGGGCGCGACTCGGTCGGACCACCGATCGCGGACCGGCCGGGGCCCCGCGCTCGCCCGACCGGCGTGATCCGGCCACCAGGGACTCCCCAAACCCGCGGGCAACGGCGACGACGCCGGATCACCCGGGTCGGGTCGGGTTGGCGGGGCATCGGGCGCAGCCGCGGCGGTGGTCCAGAGTCACGCGACCACCACCCACCCGGGGCACCTCCCACCCAGGGTGACGACCGAGGACCAAGAGCTCAGTGAGGGACGGGGTGAGCGGGCTGACGGGGACCCGAGTGGTCAGGTGGTGACCGAACGCTCCAGTACAGCGAGCGGGCGAGTGGTCAGTCTTGGTCATGTCGCGGTAGCTGTCCGTGTCCCCGCCATCGGCTACGCTTGCGCGCGTGGCACAGCAACAGGTCAACGTCGACGCCGTGGGGCTGCCGCCGCTGGCGCTCCCCGATGCCAGCGATGATGAGCGGGCGCGGTCGATCGTGGCACGGATGGTGGCCCGGCACGGCGCACCCACGATCGAGGACTACCGGCGCGTTTACAAGCAATCCGGGGCGTCCTGGCCTGGTGAGGAGGAAATCCGGCGCCGGCACCCTGTCGCCCCAGCGGCGTGATTGGGGGCAAGGTTCTCGACGCCTCTGCGCTCGGCGCGTTGGTCCGTGGGCGACTGTCTGCGGTTGCCTGGTTCGCCACCGCGAAGGCCACAGGTCTGACGCTGTACCTGCCGTCGCTCGCGTTAAACGAGGTCCGCGCGGTCCGGCCGGACGCCGGCCCGCAGCTCGCCGAAGTGCTGGGTCATCCGTCCGTGGTGCTCGGCGAGCTCGACGCCACCGCCGCCGGCCAAGTCGACCAATTACTCCTCGACGCGGACGTCTTCGACGGATGCGCGGGACACGTTATCTACATCGCGCGGACTCGGGGCTGGGCCGCCTTGAGCGCCGACCCGGGCCGCCTTCGCCGGGTAGGCCCTGCATTGCAGCTCGACCTGCTCTGACGCGACGAACTGCGCTATGGGTGATCCGCTCACCGATCGGCGGGCGACAGCCGCCAGTTGGACCCGAGTCGGGCTTCCCGCTTCCAGTCCCCGGTCATTGACGGTGAATCACTGTCTGAATAAACCTGGCGCTGTGTCGTGGCGTTCGATCGACGTCGAACAGACCGAACGGCACATCGAAACCTGCCAGCCATTCATAGTTGTCAATCCCGGTCCACAGCGTCACTCCCTCGATGCGCATTCCCGTGTCCTGCGCGGCGGCGATGTGCTCAAGGGTCTGGCGCAGGTAGGCGCACCGTGCGTGATCGTCGGCGTCGCCGTAGCCGAGCTCGGCGACCACGATCCGCGCCTGGGGCAGCTCGTGGTGCAGCCGGCTCAGCACTGCGGCGATCCCGCCGGACGAGGGCACATAGCCCAGCGGTCCCGGCGCCTGACCGGCAGGATAGGGCAGTAGTTGGGCCTGCGGGGTGACCAGCGCGGCGTAGTAGTAGGCGAATCCGTGGAGGTCGAACGCGTCGACGTAGCGGGGGTGGCGTGCCAGGGCCAGCCAGGAATCCCACACCAGCGCATCCATCTGCGCCATCGCCGCGGCGGTCTCGGCGCTGTCGTCAGCCGGGTGCAGCGGTAGCAGCGCCTGGTTGCTGCAGGTGGGCTTGCCGGTCTCGCGCAGCCGTAACGCGGCCTCAAAATCGCAGGTGTGCGCCGTCTTGAGCACCGCGACCATTTCAGCGAGATCGCGGCGCCCCGGTGGGAACGTGCCCGCCAGATATGCCTTGTGCGCATAGGAGGTGGGTGTGTTGAACGGCATCCATCCGCCGGCCAGGTCTCCGAACGTGGTCGCGGCGAAGTCCACCCACCGCAGCCAGGTATCCAGCGCGTCCTGGGCGGCGAACCCGTCCTGGACGGCGAACCACACTGGGATCGCGGTGTGCAGCAGACACACCCACACCCGCAAGCCCACATCACGGGCAGCGGTCAACACCGACCGGTAGTAGTCGATCGCTGCCTGATCAACGCGTCTCTGCTCTGGCTGCACCCGCGCCCAGTTTATCGACAGGCGGTGATCGGTAGTACCGAGCGCACGCAGCAGTGCGAAATCGTCACGGAAGCGGTGCGCGAAACCGTTGCCGTCACCGGAGGGCGGAGCGTGGGCCGCCCGCTCCCAGCGATACCAGTCATCCGCTGGTGACGCGCCTTCGGTCTGCACCGCGGACGCGGCGGTGGCCCACCACCAGCGGCCGGCGAATCGCTGAACCTCAGGCGCGAGATCGGGGACCGTGTCGATTCCCATCTGCTGCTGCCTCGGCGTCTCAGCCATCACCGAACCAAGAGGAAGGTCAGACCGGCCGACAGGGCACCAACCGGCACTGCGGCCAGAACCTGGGCCACGGTGTGATCACGAAGTTGAATGCGGGCCCAGCCGATGGCGGCCAGAAGGGGATAGGTCAGCAGCAGTATCGGGCCGAGGGCGATGATGAGGATCAGGCCCACTGCAGCTGCGACGCCGGTGTGGAAGGAGATCTTCCATACCTGGGTGATCGGGGTGCTCACGACCAGGCCGGCCAGCATCGCCGCCTCGGTGGCGATGATTTCCCGCGGGGCGTGCAGTACTGCCAGAAGGACCAGGCCCACCACAACGAGGGCGAACGCGGCGATGAGCGGGACTCGCCGGTGTTCCCGGACGGTGAGGTGACGATCGCTCCAGCGTCCACGCTGCACGCCGATGACGATGATCGCGGTGGGTCCGATGCTGGCGAAGAACGCTCCGGCCAGTCCCCACAACAAGCCCCGGGGGAAGCCTTCGGCGGCAAGGCCGACGGTCAGAAACAGGATCACCATCAGCACTGACGGGGCGAGTACCTCGGTGATCACCCGGGCGGTGGTGTGCCGCCAGGTTCGCTGCACGGCACTCCGCTCAGTTGCGACCACGGCCGGCGCCCTGGGTGGCAGCGATTTGCGGTCGCACATCCGTGACCGATGTGGTGAAGGCGGCGGACACGGCCTCTAGCCAGTGCGATTCCGTCGCCAAGTCGGCGCCGAGCTGGGCGGGCATCACGATGTCGAGGCTGCCTGCGGCGAGTCGCCCTTCGCGGCGACCCCGGATCGCGGAGGCGATCACCGTGGCCTCCACGACCGCGGCTGCGGCCATCGACGACTCCTCAGCAGCGACGGAAGTGGTGGCGAGATCGGTGGCGACAGTGGGGTCGCGGTAGGCCCGCAGGGTAAGGATCATGTCCCGGATTTCGATGATCCGCCGGTATCGCTTCTGACCGATCGTCAGGTTAGCCATGCCCTGGGGCGGAATGACTTCGGGGGCGACCTCAGCCAGGGCCCGCCATAGCGGACCCAGCTTCCGGTACGAGCGGTAGTCCGCGACCCGTTCCGCCGCCTCGCTGAGGCGGGGACCCCATCCGCCGATCGTCGATCCGATGACCAGCAGCACGCAGGTCGTCGCGGGAAGGAGCGACGAGGTCACGATGGAGGGACCGAGCTGGATGAGCTGCGTGTGCGCTGCGACGGTGTTGTAGCCGTAGACAGCGCAGTACAGGATGCCGAGGGCGCTGCCCAGCGCAATCACCTGCAGGCCCAGGCGCAGGTACCGGCCGGGGGTGTGCGGGGCATAGCGCACGCACAACTGGCACGCGTCAGCCATCCCCGCGGCGAGGTAGCTCACATAGATCAAGACATAGGCGATGGACTGCACACTGTGGTGTTCGAGGAAATCGACGGGGGGCGACGCCAACGACCACACGAACAGAGCGCTCATGCAGCTGAGCGCGACGACGAGCAAGGCCAGTCGTAATCGGGACTTACGGCGGCCGCGGTGCCCCGCCGGTTCGGTGAAGTACACCAGCACGGTCAGCACGCTGCAGGTGCTGATCAGCGTCATGCTGTTGCCCGCCAGCACGTTGAGATTGGGAAGGTGAGCGGTGTTGTTGATCGGTCCCGCGATCACCGGAGCGCGTAGCGCGAGAGCCAAGCCGAGCGCGAACAAGGTGGCGACGAACGCGACGGCGGGTTTGCTGACGGGCTGGCCGCGCAACCCGAGGGCTTTGTACGCCGCCCCGCTCAGGGTGAGCACGGCGGCGGTGAGGAACACGGTGCTGGTCATGACCAGGGGCGGGTGGGACGCCGACCCCAGATCGCCTCGATCCGCTGCTGCGCTGCGGTGACCTCGGGGGTGGTCGGGGCCACCGCCCGGGCGGCCGGTACTGGCCGGATGGCCCGCTCCAAAATCAGGGTGGCGACCAGCTCGGCTTCTTGTTCCTCCACCGCGGTGTAGGCGCCGCGTCCGAGGACGGTTTCCACCTGGCCGCGCACTGCGTCGGTGAGCAGCAGGCTGCGGACCTGATCGGCGCCGGACAGGGCCGCGCCGGTGTGGTTACAGACCATGTGCCCGATCTCGTGGAGGATGATGTGGTCCTGGTGCAGCAGGCTGGTCGCTTCCTCGTGGTAGATCAGGTCCAGGCGGTCGGTGCCTATCCAGATGCCGCAGAGCTTTCCCGGCGCGGTGGCCGAGAAGGGAGCCAGCTCGATCGGGCGGCCGCGGTCGGTTTCAAGCTGATCCAAGAACGCATTGAGGTCAAAAGGCACCGGGATCCCGCCGATGCGCTGATCCAGCGTTCGCACGATGGTCTCGCATCGGCGTCGTAAGTCGCGGTTCATGGCCTTCACCACCTTCCCGGGGGCAGCCACGCCGGTCAGCCGCGTGCACAGCGGCTGGTCTAGCAGCGAGGCACCGACACTACCCTCGGTGGCCATTGTCTCACTCTGGGTCGGCCACTGCTGGCGGACGCCCGGTCTCCGAGCGCTGCCCGGTGCCGCGCTGCCTCCTGCTGTGACCCTGGGGAAGGTCATTGATTGTGTGGGCGAGCCAGTCGCGCATTTCGGGGTCAAGGTCAAAAGCGCGGAGGGCGATGCTTTTGACCTGCTCGTTGTCTCGGATCGCGCCCAGTAGTTGCAGGTCGGTGTAGGTCTGTTCGGTGTCGGTGTCGTCGCGGAGGAAGTAGCCGGGATCGACCTGGAAGAACTTCGCCATCGCTTGGACGTTGCGCATCGTGGGGTTGTCTCGCTGCCCGTTGCGTAGCAGCAGGAGATAGTTCGCGGAGATCGTCAGGCCGTCTCCGTCGGCGGCGGCGTGTTCGGTGAGCCAGCGCTCCACCTCTTGGTTGGACCATGGGCCCCGGTCCGGTGGATGGATCGTCTCGAAGAGCCGGTTGATCTTCTCGGCAAGCGTCCGGCGGGGACCCGGGCTAGGGCTCACTTACTTCTCCTGCCTCCCTGACCGTACTTCTGATCACCACTGTCATGGTACTCGAAAGCGCGAAAGTCACACACTGGTGTTGACAGCGCGTCGCTAACGGCTACACACTACGTGCCGTCTAGACACTGGCATGTGACGAGAAGCCAACGGAACAACCACCAGTGGTTGATCCCATCGACATCGAACAGCGTAGCGGTAGGAGGCGGTAGGAGATGGAACGACTGTTCGCGAGACGGCCACCGCGGACCCGATGGCCGCTGCAATTGGAACCGTCCCATCGGCCGCTGCGTCCGCCACCTCCTCCAGGTAGATCGCAGGCCGGCGATCTACCGCCAGTCCAGCCTCCTGAGCAGCTCGATCCAGCAGTGGACACGGCACAGCGGGGCGGTGTCGTCCTCGCGTTTCCTGACGGTTGCCAGCGCCCGCCCGTCGCTGCGCCCGCACCGGCTGCGACGGAGGGCATCGGCGCCCATGAGGCCCGGCTGACTCGGGCGGCCCGGGCGGCGTGGTCGGTTCTGCCGTTGGTAGACACCATGGCGGCGGTGGAGGCGGGAATGCTCGCCGATGCGGCCACCGCGGAACAGCCCGGCCGAGGTATCGCGGTCGCGACCGAGGTCGGCGAAGCCGCCGCGACCGTGCAACGCCACGGGTTGCCGGCCACGGTGGCCACGCCGGTGGACTGGTCGGGGTTCGGTCAGGTGATCCCGGTGCTGGCTGGGTCGCCGGGAGCCGGAGCATCGGTTCTCACCGCGATCCTCTCGGATGCCTTGCAGCTGGCGGGGCGGTGCGCACTGGTCGTGGACACCGCAGACCCGGTCCGTTCCGGTTTGGCGATGGCGACCCGGTCGGAGGGTCCCAGTGTTACGGGCCCGCATCCCTCGGTGCGCATCCGCTACGCGTGGCGGGCTCAGGCGCTGCTGGCGCGGGTGGAGACCTCGCTGCCGCTGGTCGCGCCGGGGATGGTGCCGTCCCCGGGGTTCTGGCGCCCGCCGGGGCGGCAGCTGCAGGCCACCGTCGTGGATATCGGCCATGATGCCTGGCGGGTGAGCGCGCATCCGCTGGTCGGGGCGGGGGAGTGGCTGCGAGGGGGGACTCCGCCGCCGCGGCCGGTGTTGGTGGTGCGCGCGACTCGCCCGGCGCTGATGCATGCCGAGCAGGTCCTGGCACGCCTGGAGTCCTGGGTCGGGATCGGGGCGGCGGCCCCGATCGCGCAGCTAGTGGTGATGGGCGCGAAACGGTGGCCGCCGGGCGTGGCCGGTGTCGCGGGGTGTCGCCTCGCTGGCCTGCTCGAGGGTGCGGCGTTTGTCCCGCACGATCCCGAGCTGGCGGTGGGTGGCATCACCGCCGAGGTCACCCCCACCTCGGTGCGGGATGCGGTCGGCCCGCTGTTGCGTAGCTGGGGGCTGCTGCCCGTCCCGGACGGTAAGGACAAGCGCTTGAGCATCCGGAAAGGAATCCGATCGTGATCGACTATGTGCACGCGGTGATCGTGTTGGTTGATCAGATTCCCAATCCGGCCCCGGTGGCACCGCCCGGCGCGGACAAGATCCTGGAGCTGGTGGGTAACGCCAAGTGGGGTGCGGGGGTGGCCCTGATGGTCGGCTTCTTCGTCGGGCTGATGGTCTGGGCCGGCGGCCGGTGGGTGGATCACCACCGCGCCGGGCGCACTGGGGTGATCATGATGATGTGTTCCATGGCCGGGGGGATTCTCTATGGCGTCGGCTATCAGCTGATCTCGCATTTCGCGGGGACCTGAGCCGATGTCGCACACGCCCACCGAAAACCAGGCCCGCCGCCGAGCTGGTCTGATCCTGTTGGGGATCACCGCCGCGGTGGTGGTACTGATCGCCGGGCTGACGGCAACGGTGATCGCCCACGACGCCACCGGTCCGCACCACGCACCGACCAGATCGTCGGGGGTAGCGCCGCCGCGGGCACCGGGCGGGGTGGACGGGTCGGTGGCCGCGCAGGACGCGCTGGCCAGCCGCCCGATGCTGCAGCTTCCCCTCCAGGCGGTGTGGCCGCAGGTGATGACCACCCAGAGCGCCGGCCCGACGATCACGCTGCCGCAGCCGACCCTGACGGCCGGCCGGTGGATTCCTGGCGGGTTCCCGGCCACCGCCGAGGGCGCGCTGGCGCAGCTCAAGGCACTAGATGAGACCGGGATGCAAGGCGGCGATCCGCAGCTCTACGCCCGGGCCTACCGCGAGCTGTCGTTGCCGGGCGCTCCCGATCCGGGCTCGACCGGCCTGACGTCGGTGCTGACCGACTTCCGGTCGCACGCCGGCGTGGCCGACACCGGCACCGTCCCGAGCCTGGAGGTGACGTACCAGGTCACCCACGGCCTGATCAAGGGAAGCGTCGACGCCGGCCGCTACACCGTGGTGTGCGTGCTGGGTCAGCTGTCCGCGGGCTCCCAGGGACGGACGATCAGTGTCGGGGTGGGGGACTGCCAGGCGATGCGCTGGAGTGGCACCGACTGGCGGATCAGTCCGGGTGCGATGGCCGCACCGGCGAGCAGCGCCTGGCCCGGCAGCGCCGATGCGGTCAAGGCCGGATACCGGGAGCTGAGCTGACGTGTGGCCCTCCGACAGCCCCGGCAGCGTCCTGGGTGACGCGTTCCAGACCATGGTGGCCAACGCCTTCGAGACCACGATGACCGCGATCTGGAAGGCTAGCCTCGCGTTGCTGCGAACCGCGTTCGGGCTCGCCGACCAGTTCAGCGTGTTCTCGGTGTCGACCACCCAGGGACCCTTGCGGGTGGTCTGGCCGATGATGCTGTGGACCTCCGGCGTGCTGGCCCTCGGCCTGTTCTCCTGGCAGCTGATCATGACCAACGTCCGGGGTGGCCGCGGGTTCATGCGCCTGGTTACCGGCCCGGTGCAGTACGGCATCGCCCTGGCGGTCACCGTCGGAATGGTCGCCGCGTTCCTGACGGCCGTGGACGGACTGACCGACGGCATCCTCACCTACGGTCTGCAGAGCCGGAACTTCACCGACGCGCTGAGCCACACCAGCTTCACCGACGCCGCCGGCAACGGCGTCAAGGCCGTCGTGCTGGGCATCTGCGCGATCGTCGGGGTCATCCCCGCGGCGATCGGCTACGTGCTGGAGATGCTGTTCCGCGAGGCCGCGATCGAGGTGCTGGTGGCCAGCGTGCCGATCGCGGCCGCCGGCGTGCTGGCACAGGTCACCGCGTCGTGGTTCTGGCGGACCGCTCGCTGGCTGCTGGCGGCGATCGTGATGAAGCCGGTGCTGGCGCTGACGCTGGTCCTGGGTGTGGCCACCGTCGGCGCCGCGCAGGGGGTGGCGGGTCTGCTGGCCGGGGTCGGGGTGCTGGTGATCTCGCTGTTCGCGCCGTTCGTGTTGTTTCGGCTGTTCGCTTTCGTCGACCCGAACTCCGACCCCGGTGGAGCGTTCCGCGACTTCCTGTCCGGACAGGGCATGGACTCCTACGGGCCGAACAACCCGGCCCTGGCCATGGCCGGCGCCGGGGGCGGCGGCAGCGGCAGCGCCGCCATCGAGGACGCCAACACCGGCCGTTTCGACCAAGCCCTCGCCGATGACGCCGGCGAGTCGATGGACAGCTCCGGGGGCGGCCAGTCCTGCGGCGACGGGCACGGCGGGGACTCAGAAAACTCCGGCGGTGCTGGCGGGGGCGCCCCGCTGCCAGCGGCCAACTCCGGGCAGGTGGTGTCCTCCGGCCGGTTCAGCGGTCCCGGCGGCGACCCCGATGGGCATGGTGATGATCCCGAGCCTCCCGAGCCACCCGAGGGCGGCGGGGGCCCACCGCATCCCGACGACGGTGGCGGAGGCGGGCCCCGCGGCGGTGGGTCAAGCGGAGGGCCTCATCCCGGTGGCGCAGGTGGCATCGAGGAAACGGCGGTGATCGTATGACCACGGCGGGACCTCGGATCTATCGCGGCCTGAACCGGCGGGAGCACGCCGGTTGGATCATGGGGCTGACCCCGGTGCAGGCCCTGAGCTGCCTGCTGCTGGCGGTGCCCGTGCTGTGGACGGTCTCGGCCGGTCAGTTCCTCGACGCCCTGGTGCTGGCCGTGGTCTGCGGGCTGGTCGCCTGCCTGGTCGTGGTCCCGGTCCGCGGCCGACCCGCTTCCCGGTGGTTGTGGCACCTGATCCTGTTCCAGGTCGGTGTGATCACCGGATGGTCACGGTGGCAGTCCAAGGCGGCCAGCGGCATCCCAGTGGCCCCGAACGAACCGGACCTGCCGGGCGTGCTGCAGCGCATCTCGTTCCCGGACGGGCCGCCGTTTCGGGACCAGGGCCGGGTGTGCCTGGTGCACGACACGGGGGAAGGCCGCTGGGGTGCCACCGCGCGGCTGACGCATTCCGGGGTCGGGATGCTGTCGGAGGCGCAGTGCGAACGGTTGGCCGCCCGGCTGGGCAACCTGCTGCTGTCGATCGGGCAGCGCGACGTGATCGACCGGCTGTCGCTGCTGGTGCGCACGGTCCCCGATGACGGCACCGAGTACGAGGTGTGGCGAGCCGGCCACCAGGTGCCCACCTCGCCGCGGCTGACCCGGCAAGCCTCCGACGAGCTGGACCGGACCATCGGGTCGGTGTCGGTGCGACACGAGGTGTTCGTCACAGTCTCCGGGCGTGAGGACGCGCTGCGCAAACCGGCCGCCGCGGCGGGCGGCGGTGTCGCGGGGCGAGCGTTCGTGCTGTATCGGGCGCTCGATGGCCTGGAGGACCCACTCAAGGCGCTGGGGGCGCAAACCGTGGTGTGGCTGTCCGGGGCGGGGATGGCCGAGGCCATCCGCACCGGATTCAACCCGGCCAGCGCCGCGGTGCTCACCACCGGGCACCTGACCAGCACCGATAGCGGGTCGGGGTTGCCGCTGGCGGCGGCGGGCCCGGCCCAGGCGCCGTCAGCTTCGCCGCGGGCGTACACCCATGACGCGTTCACCACCGTGAGCTATGCGGTGCTGATGCCCGAGGCGGGCACGGTGTTCGGGTCGCTGGGCCCGCTGTTGGCGGTCAAGACCGCGGGAGAGCGCCGGTGCTTGGCCATCCATTACGAGGTGATGAACGCCCGGCGGGCCTCGCGAGCGGTGCAGGGCAACCGGTTTAGGGCCACGGTGATGACCGACTGGAAATCCTCCAAGGGCTTCGTCACCACCGCGGCGGACGAGCGTGAAGCCACCGGAGCCAAGGCGCAGGAGCGGGCGGTGGCCGCGGGGCATTCGATCGTGCGCTACGCGGTGGCGGCCGCGGTGACTGTGCCTCGGCACTGGAACGTGGAGGATCACGCCGCTCGGTTGGAACATGACGCCGCGGGCCGGTTTCGGCTGTTGCGTCTGGAGCTGGCGCAGGACTCGACGTTCGTGTCGGCGTGCTTGCCGGTCGGGATCGGTCTGCCCCGGCTGCGCGGCGGTGTGCTGTGAGTCCCACTCGGGAGCGTTCGGCCGCGGAGCTGCTGTCGACGTTCGGGCCGTCACCGGCGGTCCGGCCACCCACCCCAGCAGGTTCTAAGGCCAGGGAGCGGGTCAACCGGCCGCGGGCCCCGCGGCGCGGCCACTGCCGGCCTGGCGCGGGGTGGGCGCCGGTGGAGGCGCCGCTGATGGTGTACCAGGCCGCCACCCATGAGATCGGGGGACTGTTCCCGCTGCTGGCGGCCAATGGGATTCCCGCGGTCGGCGCGCGGATCGGCTACGACACCCTGTCCGGTGGGGCGTTTTACTGCCACCCGATCGAATGGGTGCTGCGCGGCCTGGCGACCAACCCGAACATGGTCATCTTCGGTGAGCCCGGGCGCGGTAAGAGCAGCACCGTCGTCGCCTTGTTGTTGCGGATGATGCTGTTCGGGGTCAAGACGCTGATCAGCGGCGACGTCAAAGGTGAGTACAGCCCGCTGCTGCGGGCCCTGGACATCACCCCGATCGCGCTGGGTCGGGGTAGCTCGGCGCGGCTCAACGCCCTGGATCTGGGGCCCCTGCGGGACCGCTGGCCCACCTGGTCGACACACCGGCAACGCGAAGAGCTCGACGGTGTCCTGGGCCGGTGGGTCAAGCTGCTGGTGGCGCTGGCCGAAGCACAGGGCTACCAGCCCACGGTCACCGACGAGGCGGTCCTGTCGCAGGTGCTGCGCCGCCTGGTCGGCGCGACCGACGGGTACACCGCGCTGCGGCCGGTGACCATCCCCGATGTGCAGCGCGAGCTCGCCGACCCCGACGACGCACTGTGGGACGGTCTGCGCTTCGCCACCCGGCGCCAGTTCCTCGACCACACCCGGTCGATCACCGACGCGCTGGCCAACCTCATCTCCGGTCCGCTGGCCGGGCTGTTCGACGAACAAACGAACTTCGCGCTGGACTGGGACGCACCGGTGCAGTCGATGGACCTGTCCCTGCTGCGCTCGCGCGGTGATCAGGCCGTGGCCGTGGCCCTGACCTGCCTGGGGTCGTGGTCCTCGCTGGTCACCGACCTCCAAGACGACGGCGAGATCCGGATCGTGGTGCGTGACGAGGTGTGGCGCCAGATGCGGCTGGGGCTACGCGCTGTACAGGCCGTCGATTCGGACCTGCGGCTGTCCCGCGCCGAACGCAAGATCCAGATCCTGGTGATGCACAAGCCGTCTGACCCGCTGTCGGTCGGCGCTGCCGGATCGCAGGAAGTGGCCATCGCCAAAGACCTGCTCGCGCTGTGCAGCACCAGGATCCTGTTCGGCCAGTCCACCCGGATCGCCGACGAGCTCGCCGAGGACTTCGCGCTGAGCGACAAAGAGCAGGACGTGACCACTGGTTGGGCGATGGAACGCACCGGCCGAGCCCTGTGGAAGATCGAGAACCACCCCGGTCACAAGGTCCAGACCGTGCTGAGCAGCACCGAGAAACGCCTCTTCGACACCAACGCGCAGCTCCGCGCCCGGGCCGCCGAGTAGGCCCGGGTGTGCGCGGCAGCGAAGACGACCCTGCGCCCCGCGGTCGCCGCGGGTCTCGTCGCGGCGGTCGGCCTGCCGGCGGCGATGCTCGGTGTAGTCCTTGCCTCGATCACCGGTGGGATCGCCGGCGGCGGCTGCGCCGGGGATGGGGGTCCCGGCGGGGGATCCCAGCAGCTCGGTGACCGCACCTGGTCGGCCGAGCAGATGAACAACGCCCAGACAATCACCCAGGTCACCCAGTCCCGGCGGCTACCAAGGCGGGCCGCGGTGCTCGCGGCGGCCACCGCGATCGTGGAATCGCAGCTGAACAACGTGCACTACGGTGACCGCGACTCGCTCGGGTTGTTCCAGCAGCGCCCGAGCCAGGGCTGGGGCAGCCCCGCGGAGGTTCTCAACCCGGCCGCGGCGACCGGGCGTTTTCTTGAGCACCTGGTGGTGATCCCGAACTGGCAGTACCTGCCGCCCGGTGTCGCCGAGCAGCTGGTGCAGCGCTCGGCGCGGCCGGAACGCTACTCACCCCAGGAGCCGCCGGCCGCCACACTGGTCGGCAAGTTTTGGACCGGTCCGGACAACCCGGCGCCACCGCTGATCGGGGGCCCGTCGGCTGATCAGGCGAGGCTGGCCGCGTTCACCGCTTCGACCGGCTGTGGTGATCAGGGCGGCTCGAACGTCCCGCTGGATCCTCGGCGGCTGCCGCCAGGTTTCCAGCTCCCTGCCGATCTACGGCAGCGGGCCGCGGTGTCCTACGCCCTGACCCAGGTGGGCAAACCGTACGTATGGGGCGCCAAGGGCCCCAACGCATTCGACTGCTCCGGGCTGGTGCAGGCGGCGTGGGCCGCCGCCGGGATAGCGATCTCAGCCGGCACCACCAGCCAGGTCCACAACGGCACCCCAGTGCCCAGCCTGCACCAGGCGCAACCTGGTGACCTGCTGTTCATCCCGGGCAGCCTCGGCACAGCGGCCAATCCCGGACACGTCGGCATGTACGCCGGCGAGGGCCTGGTCGTCAACGCCTACGACGACAAACACGGCGTGATCATCGAATCAGTGGGCAAGTGGTCACCGAAGATCGTCGCGATCCGACACATCGCCGGCACCACCACACCACCAGGGAGCCCACAAACATGAGCAACCGCGCCCTCTCACCCACCGCCGACCGGGACCTAGCCCTGATGGGGCTGCTCGTCGCGGTGCTCGTCGGACTGATGGCGTTGGGTGCCGCGCTGATGTTCGGCGCCGCGATCACCACCACCCTGCTCGGCGGCCCGTGGCAGCTCCCCAGCCCCAACACCTGGATCTCCGGGGTCTTCCAGGTGCTCGGCAACCCCGCACGCCCGGGGACGACTCTCGGTGGGCCGTGGGAGCCGGCGCTGGCCGGGCACCCCGGCCTGTACTGGACGATCAGCATGCTGGTCGTGGTGCTCGGTGCCGCGATGGTCATCGCGGGTGCGGTGCCGGCCTGGCGGCGATTCGGGCCCGGCCCGGCCGGGCACGCCACCCGGGCCGACATCCGCCGCGAACTGTCACTGGCCGCAGCCCGACAGACCGCAGAATGGACCCGACCCGGCCTGTCCCCAGCTCAACGGGGACGGGCCCCGCTGGAAGAGGTCGCCGCGCCCCTGCACCGCAGCCCGCACGGCCAGCCGATGTGCACACCGCTGGAAAACCCCACCGGCACGCTCGCACCCACCCAGTCCGGGAAGTCCCGACGCGACCTGGTGCACAAGGCCCTCGCAGCACCCGGGGCGCTGCTGTGCAGCACCACCAAACCCGACCTGCTGGAGTTCACCGCCCTGGCCCGCACCCGGCGTCCCAACACCGGGCCGGTGCTGGTTTATGACGCCACCGGCGCGGTGAGCTGGCCGGCGAAACTGCGCTGGTCACCGATCGCCGGCTGCGAAGACGCCGACGTCGCCCGCCGCCGGGCGCACACCATGGTCGAGGCCTCCTCGGTGCAGCTCGCCGGCGTGGGCGGTAACGACAAGGTGTTCCGCGACCGCGCCAAAACCGTCCTGCAGGCCTACCTGATGGCCGCCGCGATCCACCGCCACGACGTGGGCGCGCTGGTGCGCTGGGCGGTGTCCAAACCACCCGACCAGGAACCCGTCAAACTGCTCCACGACGGCGGCTACCCGGAACTGGCCCGCAACCTACGCACCGAAATCGGAATGGTCGCCGAAACCTCCGACGCAGTATGGATGAGCGTGCGACGGTGCATCGAACCACTGATGGACCCACAACTGCGACAGCTGTGCACACCGCGGCCGGGTGAGAACTTCGACGCCCGGGCGTTCATCGCCGCCCACGGCTCGCTGTACCTCGTCGCCGGCCAACACCAAGCCGCGCAAGCCGCCCCGCTGCTCACCGCGCTAGTCGAGTACTGGCTGACCACCGCCCAAGAAATGGCCCTGTCCTACCCACACCGGCGGGTCGACCCACCAGTCACCACCGTGCTCGACGAGCTGACCAACGCGACCCCGGTGCCGCAACTGCCCGACATCATCTCCGACTCCGCCGGCCGCGGCGTGCCCATCCACTGGGGCGCGCAATCCCTGGCCAAACTCGAAGACGTCTACACCCCAGCGCGCGCCCGCCAACTGCTGGACAACACCACCACGCTCAGCGTGTGGGGCGGGTTGAAAGACCAACGGGCCCTGGAATGGGTGTCCCTGCTCGCCGGGCACCACGAACGGCTGCGCTACCAGCAACACTCCGACGGGATGCTCACCCCCGGGCGCACCGCGGTCGGTACCGAAACCGTGCCGACCTACCGACCCGGCGCCATCCGCACCGTGGGACGCGGGCGGGTGCTGGTCATCCACCGCAGCCTGCCGCCCATCCTCGCCCGCACCGTCGACGTCAGCAAACGCCCCGATTGGAGCACCATTCGCGCCGACATTCAGACCGTCCGGGCCGGAACGGCGCCAATCAGCCCCAGCGGCTACCCGCTCGCACCACCCGGACAGACCCCCGCGGCGGCCACCCGCGAGACGGTGACCCGCTGGTGACCGCCGATATCGGCGGCAGCGACCAGGATCGCCAGATCACCGCCCTGACCGAGATCGTGGGCGCGCTGTCCACCACGGTCTCCCAGCTCAACACCCGCGTCGACAAGCTGACCACTGCGGTTGACAAGCTGACCACTGCCAAACGATCCCGTGGCCAACGCGACTCCGCCGACGGCCAGGACGAGGAACAGGCCAACGACCCGGCCGCCTGGGTGTGGTTCACCCCACCCGCCGCGGCCGAGGACGACCCGGACGCCAAAACCGACGACCCACGGATCACCGTGGACAACTTCGTGACCTGGTACAACATCACCTACGTCGGAATCGACGGCACCCGCGCGAAACCCATCCCGGACTGCTGGCGCCACCACCCCGGCCTAGCCATGGAAATCGCCACCCTCGCCTACAGCTGGCGGACCGCCAACATCGGACCCCAAGCCGCCCCCCGGGAGGCGCAGTACTGGCACCACCAATGGCGACCCGGCTTCACCGACCGCCTCACCCGCGAATGGACACACACCGACTGCACCGACGGCGACCACCGCGCCGCCGGCCCGGGGGAGCGCCCGGACCGGTTCACCCTCGCCGCACAGGAGCCGGCCGAGGTAGGGGAGAGCAGTCGAACCGGGACCCTCGACCGTGCCGCCGCCGAGCGGGTGGGCCACGACGCCACAGCCGACCCGCAGCAGACTCTCGTCACGCCGAGCTACAGCCCAGACCGCGGTTAAAAGGCATGCCAGCGAGCCGCCACGCAGCCGGCCTGGGCTCGCAGGCCGCACCAGAAGTCAGGACATCGAGCGAAATCGTTTGCTGCCGACCACGCACAGTGACGGCATGACGGTGGGAATCAAAGAGCTAAGGGGGTGCGTGTATGACGCCGAACACGCTGCCGAACAGTGAACCTCGGGGGGCATCGGGGGCGGATCCGGGCCCGGCAACCATCACGGAGGCGCGCGGTACCGACCAGCAGAACCTCTGGTTGGGTCAGGGCCCGGACGAGGTGTTCCACGCTCCGGTGACGCGATCAAGGTCCAACCGCGTCATCGGGATATCGGCGTTGGCGGCCGTCGTGGCGGGACTAGCGGCGGCGACGGTGATGTATTCCCTGACCGGAGTCTCGCCGAGCCGGACAGCGGGTAGCACGCCAATCACGGCGCCCCCGAAGACGACGGCCCCTCGCGCGCAGCCTGCGCTGCCCAGCGTCCCCCCGTCCGCGGCACCGGTGACCGCCGCAGCCCCGGTGACCACTCCCGCAGCCCCGGTGACCACTCCCGCGGCACCCGCAACCACTCCCGACGCACCTGAGGCTCCGATGATGACCCCCGCGGCACCGCCACCCGCCCAGCTCGCACCGAGCCCGCCATCGCGGCGACCGGCCCGCCGCACCACCGAGGAACAGCGGGCTGCGGTACCGCCACCTCACACCACCGGCCGTTCCGGGAGCGAAGACCTGCGCCAGCCCGCGGCCAGCCAGGATCCACCACCGCCCGCCGATGCGTACCCGGATTCGCCGGATCCCACCTCCGCCCCTGAGGGGTTCACCAGAGTCCCCTATAAGCCGTGGAAACCACCGGCACCGCAATAGGCCAGGTCGTCGACGACTCACCGGGAGTAGGAGGAGATCAGCGAGTCCTCGTGGCCGATGCCGATCAACAAACCGAAGTGGTGTCGCGCCGCCGCCGGAGTGGTCATCCGGTCGGCCATCTCCTGGGCCAGACCCAGCACCTTAGTGGCCTGCGCATTGTGGTGATCATCACCGGGAGAGGCCGGTTCCCTCAACGGCGGCGCCACCGGGGCCATCACCGGCCCAGGCGGCGCCAGCGGACGAAAGGCAGGCCCGGTGTCCGCCGGTGCGGCGCGCAGCTGCTGATCGAGCTGCTCAACCTGGTCCCGGAGATCTTGCCCAGCGGCGGCTTACTGAACGCGACGGTGTGAACGTCGGCGGGGTCAAGGGCATCGGATCTCCTCACGCACTCCTCAACTAGTGCGGACTCGGGTGGCCAAGCGACCGCCGCCGCAAGCTCGGTACTACGGTCACCGTGGCCACCACCGAGTTCACCGTCGACTTCCTCGCCCAGGTCTGGCCCGATGTCGCCGAGGAGTTCACCCGTCGGGAGATCGAGCTGGACATCGCCCACGTGCGCACCCGCGACTTCTGGTCACAGCTGGACGCCAAGGGCGTCGACCTGATCTGTGGCAGCGTCGCCGCCACGCCCGGCCGCGACCCGGCGCTGGCCAACTATGACGTGATCGAGTGGCATCGCGAGGATCTAGCTCTGATCACCAACCTGCCCGTGCGGGAGCTGCCCATGGCCGCCGTCGGACAGGATCGGCTGCCGGAGATCCCGCTGCTGGCGCCCTCGGCCGGGCTGATCGTGGAGTTCCTGCGCCGCTGGTATGGCCCGGATTTCACCACCCGGTTGCGAATCGTGGCCGAGGTGGACAGCACCTACTACGGCTTGGCGCTGCTGCGCTCCCAACTCGTCCACGGCGCCCTGATCTGCGCTCGCGCCGCCGCCGACGCTGCCATCGAGGGACGCCTACCCGGCGGGCCGGGCATCCGCCTGGTCCCCCTGGCCGACGACTACCACCCGCCACTGCAGCTGCTGGCCGGGATCTTCGCCCGCAAAGACGAGCGCCAGCTTTATGACGACGCCCACCCCCTCAACCTGCTCTGGGACGCATTCACCGCCCATGCCCGCCACCAATCCGCGTGACGGCCCCGGCCCGCTGGGATTTACCGGTCCTCCCTGACGACAGCATTAACGGCCGCGCGGATCAGGGGCCCCTGTGGTCGGCGTGGTCGCGCCACCTGACTACGCGCACAGCGCATCTGTGGGCACCCGCCGCACCCCGCGTCATGCGCGCCGGCCAGCGCGTGCAGCGCCGCGCTTCGTCCCGGGAGCCCGAGTGCAGTGGGACGGAAAAGTCCCGCACCGCAGCAGCCATATCTATCAAGGCCCGGGGGCTTACCGCAGCACTGGCCGGGACTCGTCGTTCAAGGTGAACGAGTCACCCGCTTTCCAATTCACCGGCGGGAAACACGCTGGGAATCGACCGTTGAACCAGCCCTCCACTGCGGTCGTTAGTCAGAACGCGATCACGTACGTCCGCTCTGTGGTTAATTCGCGCCATCGTGCGACCCCAACGCGCGCCCGTGCCAACACGGGGAAGTCGTCATGCAGTGCCTGGGTGATCACGTCGTCCAGAGCATGCCAATCCGCTTGGTCACCACAGGCTGCGCAGGTGTTCGGGTTAAAGCTGGCCCCCCGCGCTCCGACAGGACGCGGCATCAACTGCGATGCGAGATCCGTCCGACCTTCCCGCTCCAGGATGTCGCGGGCAACGTCCACAGCCTGCGGTTTGTCGCAGGTGACCAGTTCACCGACCCCGGGCCGGTACCACGGTCGCAATCCGAGTACCCAGGTCATCGCGCATTGGCACTGGGTGCACGGCCAGTCGTAGCTCCACACTTCCAGGAAGAGCGTTCCGCCGGTCACCCCGCAGGCTCCAGGTCAGCCAATTCATGATCCGCGCTGTGGTCAGTAGCCAAGGCCGGAGTGGAAGTCGGTGTCCTGATCGAGTTGTTCGTCATCGTCGTAGCGGTAGTCCTCTTCGGCGGTCTCCTCGCGGTCGTGCGCGAGCTCGTCGCCGGTGTCTTCGTGGTAGTCCTCGTGTTGGGCGAGCACTTGGTCGCGGAGGGCGTCGATGCGTTGCTGGTTGAGGCTACGCAGGTCGTCGGTGGTGGGGGTGGTCACGGGTGGTCTCCATTGGTCGGTGATGGTTTTCCAGGCGCGTGCTTTGATACCGGCGGTGTCGGGTGGGGGTCCTAGCGGTGCGGCTGGGTCGGTGCTGGTGATGTGGTAGGTCTCCCGGTAGGCGGCGGCCAGGCCCGCGAGTTCGTCCCAACGGGCCGCCGTGGCGGGCTGCTGGGGGCGTGGGCCGAGTCCGGCGACCCAGGCTGGCTGCTCGCGGGCGGTCTGTTCGCGCAGTTCCCTGACGCGGCCGGTGATCGCGGTGTTCATCTCGGTCAGGTACCGCCCGAGGTCAGGGTCATCGCGCAGGGCGGTGTAGTCGGGTCGGGCCAACCAGGGCAGCGCGGGGTGCTGGCTGGCGCCGGCGTGGCGTTGGGTAGCTAGTTCCGCGACCACGGCGTGCGTGGTGTAGCGGTAGTCGTCCATCGGGTCCTGCGTGGCCTTAGCGGCCAGGCGCTCGGCGGCGTAACGCATGGCAGCGTCGGCGTCCAGGCCCTCATCGAGACCAGCGGCGGCGTGGCGCCACACCCGGGTCCATTGCTGGTCCTCGACCGCGGCATGCAGTGCTCTGTCTTCGATGATCGAGCGCCACCGGTTGATGTCGACCAGGCGCGGCTCCGCCACGCGGTTGGGTGGCTGGTGGGCTTGGATGTGCTGCTCGATGCGCCACTGGAGTACCGCGGCCGGGTCCTCAGCCCCGGCGAAGCTGCCCTGCGCGACCGCAAGAGGGACCAAGTGCTCGGCTTGCCACCCCAAATCAGTGGCATTGCGCAGGGTCTGCACCAGGGCGGGCTCGGCGGCCTGGTCCAGGACGTCGGGGGCGTGGCGGGCGAGCAGGTCGAGGTAGCGGCCCTCGTCGCCGAGACGGGCGCCGTAGTCGTGCCTAGCGACCAGGGTGGCCAGGGATTCCTCAACACCGAGCGCGGCGCGCAGCTCCTCGGTGGCGGCGGTTTCGGCACCGGTGTGAGCGAGTATCCCACACAGCACGGCCTTGACGGTCTGCTCGGGTGGGGTTTCGCGGTGGTCGTCGGCGACATGGTGGGTGGTCTCGACGTACATCCTGTTTTCATCGCGAGCGCGGGTGGTCGCGGTGTAGAACTGTTCGCAGGTCATGTTCTGGGGCACCACGGTGTGGGAGCTGTGGTCACTGGTCATGCCCTGCACCCGGTTGACCGTGGCGGCATAAGCCAGCTCAACATCAGCGGCGACGTAGTCCGAGGGCAGGATCGCGGTACCCCGATGGGTACGGTGGCGCACTCGAAGTGCGCCGTCGGCCTCGAT
Organism: Pseudonocardiaceae bacterium; assembly: GCA_050701375.1. Classification (GTDB taxonomy): domain Bacteria; phylum Actinomycetota; class Actinomycetes; order Mycobacteriales; family Pseudonocardiaceae. Next base: position 1,207 of record JBOHFC010000067.1, on the reverse strand, counting down.
CGCCGTCACGTGCCAGGTGTCGCCGTTTTTAACGAAATCCTGCCCGGCGAACACCGACAGCTGGCGGTTGTTGTGCCGGGTGACGACCCAGTCCCCGACCGAGGCTGCGGTGCCGTCGTGCAGGGTCACTGAGCGCCCGGGATCGATGTCGCCGCGGTGCAGTCGCTGGGTGCGGGCTTGGGTGTTCAGGCTGACCACGTCGTCGTTGGTGGGCACGATCAGGAGGGTTTGGCGCCCGGCGTCGAGGTCGGCTCGCCAGGCGCGCTGGGCGGCGTCGCGCATGGTTTCCCGCGACCCGCCGGCCACCCAGTTGTGGCCCAGGTAATAACCCAAACCGACGGGGTTGCCGTCGCGGATCTGCAACGACGCGGCGGCCTGGGCGGGGTCGGTGAACCGCACGACCTCCCGGAACCGGACCGCGCCCACGTCGTGGGCGATCAGCCGGATCGCGCCGCCGGCCTCGACGGCGCCGAGCTGCTGGTCATCGCCGACCAGGCGCACATCGGCGCCGCGGCGCAGGGCGTAACGGACCACGTCGTGCAGGGTGTGGGTGCCCGACATGGCGGCCTCGTCGATGATCAGGACGTCGCCAGCGCAGAAGCCGAACTGGGGCTCGGCGATGCCGAACTTCAGGGCGGTGGTGACCTGGTGCAGGGTGTGTGGCGTGGCGTCGATGGACTCGCCGAGTTCCTGGGCGGCGCGTGCGGAGGGCCCGAAGGCGTATACCCGGCCGCCGGCGGAACGCCAGGCTTGCGCGAAGGCCTTCATGGCGGTGGTCTTGCCCGCGCCAGCCGGAGCCAGGGCGAGCTGCACACGGCGTCCGGAGCGGGCGAACTCGGTGACCATGCGTCGCTGTCCGGCGTTGAGCGACACTCCGTTCAGGGCACGCTCGAGGGTGTCGGGGGTCAGTCTGTGGCCACCACCGCGGCGGGCACAGGCGACCAGCGCGGCTTCTTCGCGCAGGGTTTGGGTGGTGGTGTAGCGCTGGCTGTTGTGCTCGATGAACACGCTCTCACCGTCGCGTCGGCGTAGCGCGCCGGGTTCGGCGACCAGCGCGGGGGCCCGCAGCGCGATGGTGTCCGGTGCGGTGATCACCGCGTCGGTGATCGAGCCGACGACGGCTTCGCGGGCGTCGGTGGCGACCCGCAGGTGCGCGGTCTGGCGGTGCGCTTCGGCCTGGACGTGCCACCGTGTCCAGTGGCTGTAG
>JBOHFC010000066.1:0-9072 GCA_050701375.1 Pseudonocardiaceae bacterium | reverse complement strand
CAGCCATACCGAGCCACCTCGGCGCACGGTAACGCTGCCGCCGTCCAGGGAATGCAACTGCGCCGAGCCCCGAGTGCACAGCAGGATCTGCGGCCACCGACTGTGCAGGTACACCGGGGTCGACTCGCCGTCCGCCCATTCCAGCCGAGTCAGCTGGAACTCCTCCGCCAGCGTTCGGTAAGCAGTTTCGTTCGGCCCCACCGGTTCACCGCGTTGTACCGGCAGCGCACCGTGGGAAAAGTCCAGTACCCGCAGCAGCTCCGGAACGTCGATGTGTTTCGAGGTTAAACCGCCGCGCAGTACGTTGTCTGAATTCGCGCTGATTTCCACACCGATACCCCGCAGGTAAGTGTGCAGGTTACCGGCCGGCAGGTACATCGCCTCTCCCGACGCCAGCACAACGTGGTTGAGCAGCAGGGCCGCGAGCACCCCGACGTCACCTGGATAGGTCTCGGCCAGCTCGAGAACCACCCGGCACTCTGCCCGAAAGTCGCCTCCGCGAGGGGCCCGAAAGTCGCCTCGAAAATCGTCGGGCGGAGTGTGGGATGAGCCGCACACGCCGTCGCGCCGCAGTAACGCCACGCAGGCATCCAGGGTGCCGGGCAGCACTGCCTTCATCGCCGCCTCGGGCATGGTGATCCAGGTGGTGAACAGGGTTCGCAGCCCGTCGGCATTAGGCTCGGCGGCGAGCATCGCACGGTAGGGTTCCAGCGTCGGCACGTCCAGAGCTTCGAGCAACTCGACGGTGCGTAGCGGATCCCGGAAACCGGCCAGCGCCTGGAGCTCGGTGAGCGCGCAGATCAGCTCGGGTTTGTGGCATGGGTCGACATAGTTGCGTTCCGGCGCGTCGCGGGGGACTCCCCGGCCCTCCTCGCGGGCGAAACCCTCAGCAGCCTGGTCCGCGGACGGGTGGGCTTGCAGGCTCAGCGGCTCCTCGGCAGCGAGCACCTTGAGCAGGAACGGCAACTGGCCACCCCAGCGCTGTGCACAGCGAGTCCCGAGGTGCCGGTATGGGTCGCTCCGCAGGGCATCCAGCAGGGAGGTCTGGGCGCCGTCCGCGTGCATCAGCACCGACGGATCCGCCGGGTGCGCGCCCAACCATAGCTCCGCCTGCGGGTGCGGGGCGGGAACCGGGCCGCCTAGAAGCTCCGGGATCGCCGTCCGGGAACCCCAGGCGTAAGGCCGAACCGCGTTGCGCAACAGCTCCACAACCACTCCCTTACCGCCGGCACGTTCGTTCATTCAACGGCCGAGCCGGGCGAGCCGATCCAATCGGGTCGGCCCAATACTCCCCGGCTCAATCCGATGTACAGCGCGGCGAAGTCGAACCGTAGGGCCAGTACTGCAGCGGCGCTCGCCACGGCCCCCGGATCGCCTCGGCGCACCATCAGCTCCTCGTCGGCGGTCACTACATCGGCGTCAGGCAACGCGTCCAATGCCGTGGCCCGCTCGGACTCGTTACCGGAATCGGCGAGTACACCGAGCAACACCGGCTGGACCGCCGGCATCGCGCCGAGCGGCGGCACATCCTCGATCGGATCCCCGATCGGATCCCGGAAAGGATCACTGAACAAGTCGGCCGCCGCACTCCCGCGAACCGCCTCCCGGCGCAGCACCGGCAGCGCTGCCGCCTCATGGAATCCCGCCGCATGTGCCACCACCCCCGCATGCGCGGCGAGCGCGCCGGCGCAGTGCACGGCCACCGCGGTGGCCACTGGATCTGTACCCCACAGCAATGGGGTTCGCCCAGCCAGCCGCAACGCTAGGGACTTGGCGGGGTTGACCAACGATTCGTGCGCGACGTGGTCACGCTCGGCTTCCCGGTCCAGCTCGCCGGCCAGTGCATCGACGTCGGTGGTCAGCAGACCCAGCGCATCCAACAGCAACAGACCGGCGGTCAGCGTCCGCGGCAGCGCCAGCCCTGGAGGCACCTCGATCCTGGGCACCACCAGCACCGCTCGACCTGCCACCGCGGCTGCCACCGGACCATCTGCGGGCGCCGTGAGCACCACCTGGGCTCCCCGGCGGACCGCTCGGTCGAGGCCCTCGGCGAGCTCCCGATCGCCGGGATCGGTGGTGTTGGCCAGCACGATGTCCAGCGCGCCCACCCACATCGGCACCGACCGGGTGGTCACCACCGGTACTGGGCATGACGGCCCGAGCAGCGCGAGCAGCAGCGGCGCGGCGGCGGACGCCGCACCCGGTCGGGTCAGCAGCACCAGGGCGCGTGGACGTTCTCCGGTCAGTCTCCGCAGACCCGCCTCATCGGCTGCGGCCGCCGTGGAACGCACCTGCGCACCAGCGGTTGCTGCAGCACGCAGCAACCCGCTGGTGTCGATGGCCTCCAGGCGCCCAGGGTCGTCGAGTAAGTCGTCGTCATCGTCCTGGAATCGGCTACGGTGGGATTCCATCACCCTGCGCCCGGCGCGCTGGCAGTGCCGCTGCCGGCGTCCGGTCCGGTGCCGGGCAACGCCTCGTGCAGCAACAGCACCGGGATGCCATCGGTCACCGGAAAGCTGCGCCCGCACACGGCGCAGGTCAACGCGTCCGCATCCGGGTCATCGGCGGTGCCGGTGCGCAGCTCGGCGTGTGCCGGGCATGGGCACGCCAAGATCTCCATCAACGCAGCATCCAAGTCCACAGCCATCGTCGTTGCCCTCCTCAGTCGCCACGCACCAACGCCAACACCTCGTCGCGCAACACCCCAACCGCAGCGGTATCCGGAGCCTCGACGTTCAGGCGCAGCAGCGGCTCGGTGTTCGACGGGCGCAGGTTGAACCACGAACCGTTGGGGCACCGTACGGTGAGGCCGTCGAGCTCGTCGACTTGGATGCCTTCTCGGGCTGCGAAGCGCTCCCGCACGGCCGCCATCCTGGCCCGCTGGTCGTCGACCGTGGAGTTGATTTCACCTGATGCGGCATAGCGGCTGAACTCGGCCATCAGCGCCGACAGCGGGCGCTGCTGCCGGCCGAGTGCGGCGAGCACATGCAACGCGGCGAGCATCCCGGAGTCAGCGCGCCAGAAACTGCGGAAATAGTAGTGCGCGGAATGCTCGCCACCGAAGATCGCGCCAGTCTCCGCCATCTGCTGCTTGATGAATGAGTGCCCGACCCGGGTGCGTACCGGCCGCCCACCGTTTTCGGCGACGATTTCCGGCACGGCTTGCGACGTGATCAAGTTGTAGATCACTGCGGCACCGGGCTCGGTAGCCAACTCCCGAGTCGCGACCAATGCGGTGATAGCGCTGGGACTCACTGGCTCCCCGCGCTCGTCGATCACGAAGCAGCGGTCCGCATCGCCGTCCAAGGCCAAGCCGAGGTCGGCGCCATGCTCGCGCACGGCGGCCTGCAGATCCACGAGATTCGCCGGATCCAACGGGTTGGCCTCGTGATTCGGGAAATTGCCGTCCAGCTCGAAATACAACGGGATGACGTTCAGCGGCAGCCCTTCGACAACCGCGGGCACGGTATACCCGCCCATCCCATTGCCGGCATCCACAACGACGCGCAACGGCCGGATAGCGGACAGGTCCACCAGGGAGCGCAGGTACTGAGCGTAATCGGCGAGCATGCTCCGCTCGGTGACGCTACCGCCACCCGGCCCTGACTCGAGGCCACCCTCCACCGCGATCCGGATCTCCTCGAGCCCGCTGTCCTGGCCAACCGGTGTGGCCCCTGCTCGGCAGAGCTTGATGCCGTTGTACCGGGCCGGATTGTGGCTTGCGGTGAACATCGCACCCGGCAGTCCGAGCCGCCCGGAGGCGAAGTAGAGCATGTCGGTGCTGGCCAGCCCGATGGAGATGACGTCGAGACCACGGCTGGTGACGCCGTGGCCGAACGCGTCGGCCAGGCCGGGTGAGGAATCCCGCATATCGTGTCCGATGATCACTGCTCGCGAGGGGGTCGAACCGTCCGACCGCCCGACGAACTCGGCGAAAGCCGCTCCGATGTCACGCACCACCGTGGAGTTCAGTTGCTCGCCGACGATGCCGCGGATGTCGTAGGCCTTGACGATCGCTGACAGATCAGGCACTGCTCTCCTCACGTCGGCCCCGGTATCAACGAGACGTTAGCCCGCAACGCGCGCCGTTGGGCGGAGTCATCCCGAGGATCGGTCATCCCGCTGCGCCCGCTGGCTTCGGCATGGGGACGGGCGGTTCAGTCGTCTACCGGGTCGGGAAGGATTCGGAGGTGGCCCCGGCGGGCGCCGGGCGCTGCAACGGAGGGGACGGGATCGGCCGATCGGCCGGCTCGACCGGCCTCGCGTACCGCTTCGGCCAGTGCGGTGAGGTCATCCACTGAGGGTTCCGGCTCGGTGAACTCGCCCTCGTGACGCACGACATCCCAGCCCCGCGGCGCCGTCAGCCGCAGCGCGTGCCGCTCGCACAAGTCGTAGGAATGCGGCTCGCTGCAGGTGGCCAGCGGGCCCACCACCGCGGTGGAGTCGGCATAGACGAAGGTGAGCGTGGCAACTGCCGCGTTTGTGCACCCGGTCCTCAAGCATCGCCGCCCAGTGCGCACGGCCGGACCATAGCGCGCAGGTCCGGCCGAGTGCAGCAGGCGCGCGCAACCGCGCGGAACACTGCCCTACGGCGCAATCTCGATCGCGGCCCGATCTCGACGGCAGTCCAATCTCGACGACAGCCCAGTGTCGGCGGCGGCGTAGTCTCGGCAGATGGCGGTGACCCGGTCAGCCCGCTCGCGGCTACGCAAACGCCGCGACCGGCGCGGCCGGGGTGTGCGCGGCTTGCTGTACCCCGCCACGCTGCCCGCGGCTCGCAGCCGCGCGGAGCGGTTCGACGCGATCGTGCTGGACGCGCTCGAACCTATCGACGAGCGTTGGCACGCTGAGCTCGACAGGCTCGACGTCGCCGTCGATGAGGTGCCTGAGGTCACTGACTGCGATCCGACCACTGTCAGCTGGGGCAGCGACGTCGTGGAGGACGGAAACGTCCCGCTGGCCCGCCTGGTTCAGGCCGGTGTGGACCGCACCGGCTTACCCACACGAGCCCGGATCGTGCTCTACCGGCGGCCGCTGGAGACTCGGGCCGCCAACGGCGGCGACCTTTCCGACCTCGTCCATGAAGTGCTGGTCGAGCAGGTGGCGAACTATCTGGGCCTCGACCCAGACACCGTCGACGGCTCGCCAAATGTGGACTGACGGGCAAGCGGGCTGACCGACCGCGGCGCACTACCGGTTCAGGCGGCGCCGAGAGGGCAGCGCAGTGCCCGCAACGAGCAGCAGCAGCGCGCCCTCGATCAGCAAGAGTGCCGTTCTGGCGACGTCCGAACGGACCACCCGAACCGCGGCGGAGTTACCCCGCACCGGGACCGCGACCTGGTGACCCCACCCTCGTACCACCGGAACCGGCCGGCCATCCACGCTGGCCTGCCAGCCTGGCTCGTCGTTCGCGGCGACCACGAGCAACCTTCCGTCCGCGCCGGGCGCTACCCGGACCGCTACCCGCGGCGGCTGGGCCGGCGCAAGCACGCCGCTGACTCCAGGTTCGATGGGTGGAGCGGCACCGCTGCGGGCCTGCTCCGCAAGTGCCGGACCCAGCAGCTCCGCGCCCGACACCGGTCGCACCACTCGCAGCACCGGCCGGCCATCCGCGGTCCGCGGCGCGGGCCGGGCCAGCGGCCCAGCCGCGGCGAGGGCACGGACACCCTGCGCGGCGGTGGGCAACACCACGAACTGCACCCCGGTGGCGGCCACGTCGGCCATCGCGGCGGACGTCTCGCCGGGTTGCCCGGCGCGCAGTGCGGCAGCCACCCGCTCAAGGCGGGCCCCGGTGGCCCGCAGCGGGGCAATGTCATCGTCACCGAAACGTGCGGTTCGCGATCTGGTCAGCCGTACCGGCTCACCCGGAGCACCGATGACGAGAACTGATGTGTCAGACCGGTCCAGCTCGGCGACCAGTGACGGCGCCAGTACCGGCAGACCGGCCGGGGGGCCGCTGGTGAGGGGACCGCTGGTGCCCACCGCGACAGCCGCTGCCGACAGCGCCGCCAGGCCCATCCACGGCATCGCCGACAATCCCTTAGCCCACTTGTCACCGAACCACTGCCGGGTCGGCTCCGCGGTTCGGCCGGCCAGCAGCACCATCCACAGCAACCCGCAGCCAGCGAACAGCAGCGCACCTCCGGTGAATCCAGACCGGGGATCACCACCGGCCAGCGGCCGCATCGGCAGCCGAATCAACAGCGCCGCCGCGATGCCCCCCAGCAGCACCAAACTGACGGCCGGCGCCATCGCCCGGGACGGCGCGATGGCGAGCGCGAGGAGTGCTGCCACCAACACCACCACTCCCACCCACGGTGCGGCGCCCGCACCGCCGGGGTCCAAGGCGAGCAGGCGCAAAAAGCCAGGAACCTGCTCGGGCACCACGGCGCCTACCCCCTGCAACAGCACCTCAGGACGTTGAATCACCACCGCCGGCCAGGGCAGGAGCAACCCCAGCGGCAGAAGCACGACGGCGAACAGTCCGACCGCGCGGCGCAGCGTCGTCACCCGCGGGGCCGGGATCACCACGAAGCCGATGAGCACCACCGTCAGTATCAGCAGGTGCATCAGAGGAGCGAACGCGCCGATCACCGCAATCCCGAGAGCGGTAGCGGCCGCGGTTGACAGCCAGCCGCCGGAACGTCTGCCCGTCTGACCTCGTAAGACTGAAGCGACACCGGCCAGGACGAGCGGCAGCAGCAGGTAGGTCACCACGACGTCGATCCGGCCCTGCGCCAATCCAGCGATAGCCGGCGGGAGCAACGCGTATGCAGCAGCGACCAACGCTCGACGCTCACGACTGACCGGCAACGCGCGGGTGGCCCGGTAGGCAGACAGGGCAGCCAGCGGCAGCGCGGCCAACAACACCAGCGACACCGCCGCAGCCGGTGACCCCACCGGCAGCCCGAGCATGCCGAGGACGGCCAGGGCGGCAGGCGCGGGGGCCGCGCTCCCGCCGCCGACCGGGTGCCACGACGCCAGGTAGGACGACCAGGTCTGACCCAGACTTTCCATCGGGAACAGCCGGCCCCCGGACAGGTCCAAAGCCAGCCGGTGGCGGTTGAGCAGCACGGCGAGCACCGTCATCGCCCCGACCAGCAACGCGGGCGCAGAGAGCAGGAACTCCCGGATGCGCGTGCCTACTCCGACGTCGTCCAGCGTGAGCACACTCGAATTGCTACGGTCCGAAACACCTTGCGGGTTCGCTGGGTCGGAGTGCTTGGGCAGCGGCGAGGGCCTCGGCCGGGTTCGGGTGGCGGCTTCCGCTGCGCCGTTGCCCGTGGGGGCGCTGGGCACTACCGGCGTCGCGACGTTGCTGCCGCTGCGCGAACCGCCGGCACGACGGGCATGGTCGTCATCGGCAGGTACCCGAGCAGTACGCGACACGCCGACTCCTCCCTGTCCATCCCCCTTGGTGGGGGCACACGGTAACGTCCCCTCGCGACCGGCGCGGAGTCCGGGCGGCGGGTGAGGATCAGACCGCGCCGCGTTTGAGCCTGCGGCGCTCGCGCTCTGACAACCCGCCCCAAATGCCGAACCTTTCATCGAAGGCCAACGCGTACTCCAGACACTCGGCGCGGACCTCGCAGCCCGCGCAAATCAGCTTCGCCTCCCTGGTGGATCCACCCTTCTCGGGAAAGAACGCCTCCGGATCGGTCTGAGCGCACAACGCCCGCTCCTGCCAGTCCTGCTGATCCTGTTGGTCAGGCCCGTCGAATGAGCCCCAGTCGCCCTGGAGCTCGACCCTGTCATCCGCAAGCCAGCTGATGTCGCTCTCATCCATGGCGGTCCGCCCTTCTCGCCATAGAGTTCCTCCCCGGTTCCGCGCCTTCCCGGGCTACAAGCCGGGAGAATAACAACCTTGTGATTACACCCCTGTCATCGGGGATGCAAGTCCGCCGAGCTGATCCGGAGCCCTACCAGGCGTGTCGAGGTTGACACGCCGCGTAGTCGGGCGACCGCAACGGTCGCTTCACCCGGCGGACGGCCTAAGCGGCCGATGGGTAAGAGTAGGTGTGTGCCTGCCACCGGCCTGGCCCCCAGCCCGCTGTTACTGCTGCTGCTCGCGGCGACCGCGGCCGGCGGCGCGCTCGCCTCGTTGACCGGCGGCACGGCCCGCACCGCCGGCATCGTGGCGCTGGTCCTCGGCGGGTGGGCGGTCGCCCTGTGCCTGCACGAGTTCGGGCATGCTCTGACGGCCTACCGGGGCGGCGACCGGTCGGTGCGCGCCAAGGGATACCTCACCTTGGACATCCGGCGATACACCGACCCGGTGATGTCGTTGCTTCTGCCACTGGCGCTGCTGGCGTTGGGCGGAGTCCCGCTACCCGGCGGCGCGGTGTGGATCAACCGTGGCGCCCTGCGTTCGCGAGCGGTCGCCTCGGCGGTGTCGCTGGCCGGCCCGTTAACGAATCTCGCGCTCGGGGTCGCCATCACTGCCGTGGTCGCCATCAGTGGTCTCCCGGACGGGCTCGCGGCCGGCCTGTCCTATCTCGCTCTGGTGCAGATCCTCGCGTTCGTGCTCAATATCCTGCCGGTGCCGGGGTTGGACGGGTTCGGCGTTGTGGAACCCTATCTGCCCGCGCGGGCTCGCCGGTTCGCCGGCAGCCTCGGCTGGTATGCCCCCTTGCTGCTGTTCGTTCTGATCATCGGCGTACCGGCGGTAGGAAATGCTCTGTTCGGCGCCAGCTTCGCGGTCTTCGCCGCCCTCGGTGGCGATCCGTTGACGGCAGTGGACGGCCTCCAGGAATTCCTCTTCTGGCGCTGACGAGCTCGCTGCCAGCCGCCCAACTCGACGCCTGATCAACGCCGGGATAACGTCAGTGTCGTCAAGGTGTCTCGTATGCATTTCATCCGGGGAACTGCGAGGACCAAGGATGGGTGTACCGGCTCGGCTGGACCGCTTCCAGCGGCGTCATACCTGGCTGGGCTTCCCATTGGCGGTGATATACAAATTCGTCGACGATCAAGGCGGCTACCTCGCCGTCCTGATCACCTACTACGGTTTCGTCTCGCTGTTTCCCGGGCTGCTGCTGCTGATCAGTGTGCTGGGCTACACGTTGCAGAGCC
>JBOHFC010000065.1:0-7138 GCA_050701375.1 Pseudonocardiaceae bacterium | reverse complement strand
GGCCTATGTCTCGGCCTTTGGTTTCAAGGGCCCCGATCAGCAGAAGCCGGCGGGTGTGTTGTCCGGCGGTGAACGCAACCGGCTCAATCTTGCTCTCACCCTCAAGCAGGGCGGCAACCTGATCCTGCTCGACGAACCGACCAACGACCTCGACGTTGAAACGCTGAGCTCGCTGGAGAACGCGCTAGAGAATTTCCCCGGCTGCGCGGTGGTGATCTCCCACGATCGCTGGTTCCTGGACCGGACATGCACGCACATCCTGGCGTGGGAAGGCGACGCCGACAACGAGGCCGCCTGGTTCTGGTTCGAGGGGAATTTCGAGGCTTACGAGCAGCACAAGATTGAACGGCTCGGAGCGGAGGCGGCACGACCACATCGTGTGACGTACCGCAGGCTGACCCGAAATTGATGGGGCATGGGGCGTCCGGTGATCGGGAACGTCGAGGGGGGTGGGAGGTGAGCAGCACGGCGCGCGAAGGACTCCGAACCAACATGGCGCCCAACGGGGGCGAGGCCGCATCGCTGGTGGAGTCCGCAATGCTGTTACGTTGGCGCGCGCCCGAGCTGGCGCTGCTGTTGGCCGATCGGGCGGTGACCGCCGGGCACGATGACAAGCAGGCCGTCCTGCAGGCAGACCACCTCGCGGTTTTTGCCCTCAACCGGCTGGGTCGGCACGGGGAAGCGGCTCACCGGCTCTTCCCAGCGATTCGAGACGCCGAAACTCCGCCGGGGCTGCGCCACGAACTGCACGTGGAGCTAGCCCACTGTGCGGTTGCACTAGGCGAACCCGCTACCGCGCTCGGCGCGGTGCGGGCGGTGCTGGCCGCCGGTGATGATGTCGCTCCAGTGCTGAGAGGTGGCGCCCTCGTCGCGGTAGCCGAGGCGTCGGCCGCGCTCGGTCGAGATTATCTGGTCAGCTCCGCGCTCGACGAGGCTGACGAGCTCTACCGCGAGGATCCCAATCTCGACCATGACACCGCGCTGCTGTTGCGGGCTTCCGTCCGGGCGGTGGACGCAGAGCGCCACCGCCACCGCGAAGCTGGCGCCCGGGCCGAGGCGAAAGCTACGGAAGGTCGAGACCTGTTGGCGGGGTTGGCCGATCCTGAGCATGACAGCGGCGAGGTGAGCGCACGGCTGATGCTCGAGATAGCGCTCGCACTGCTGGATCGTGATGCCGGCGACGCCGCCATGCAGGAAGTGCGGCCGTTGCTGCGGCGTCCGGTGCGCGCCGCCGCGGCCGCTGCGGTCGGCAGGCTACGTCTGGCGTTGGCTACTCGAGTGCACCTCGTCCAAGGTCGCCACGAACCGGCGCTGACGCTGCTCGCCGACGCGGTTGAGGGTGCTCAGCGATATGGGATGGACGTCGTCCTCGCAGAGTGCCTTGAGGGCCTGTCCCACGTACATGAGGCCCGCGGCGAGTTCGCTGACGCCCTGCATTGCGTTCGCGCTGCCCGTGCAGCTGAAGGCCGGCACCGCCACGATGTGGAAGCTGCGCGTTGCACGTTGCTCGAGAACTGCGGGTCTGCCCGTCGTGAAGAAGCGCGCCTGGTCGGCCAGGTGGCCGCGCTCCTCGGCAATGCCGGGACGGGGTGTACCGCCGGGTCCGACGCTGACACCGGTCCGCTGAGCGTCGAGATCGGTGCCAGCATTGCGGTGGATCAGACCGGGCCGGAGGCTCCCGACGCGGTGGTTCTTGAGCCGGAGGTTTCCGAGCCGGAAGTTTCGGCGGCGGAGGTTCTTGAGCCAAGGGTTGAGCCAGAGGTTCTTGAGGCAGAGGCTGTGGAGGCGGACGTGGCTTCGACAGTGTCGGCTCCGAGTATTTCCGTGGTCGGTTCACGGGTGTCGTCGGTTGTCGATCCGGCCCCGGTAGCTCCAGGAAGCGCGGACGTGGAGTCGTCGAGCGGGATCGATCCCTGGCCCGGTGCGCGGCATCGCCGCGGCGCTGGCACCCTGGTATCGGTAAGGGATCTCCTGCCCGCGTCGGCGTTGTCTGCGGGACGCTCCGGCCGGCGCCGCGCGGAGGACCGCGCTGCCGAGACGTCCGCGCTGGAGATGGATCAGAATCAGATCGCCGATGCTGAACCCGAACGCAGCGGTGTAGGCGACGAAGTGGCTGCGATCTACCCGTTGCCACTCCAGCCCACATCGGAGTCGCCGGCCACCTTGCAGGGCGAAGCAAGCGGTAACGACCCGTCGGAGGAACCCGAGAATTCTCCGCAGACACGGCGGGAGTTCCAGGTTTCTGGGCCACCTCCCGCTCCGACACCCCGGGCGCTGGAATGGGAACCTGCGGCTGACGAAGCAGCAGGTGACGAGGCACCGTCTCAGATGGGCCTAGGCGATCTGCTCGCTGAGGCACTCGCTGCATACCAGGAAAGCCGCGATATCCACGCCGGCGCCCGATCCGCTGGTATGAGCGGCGATGACGGTGCAACCGGTACTGTCGCCGAGACCGACCGCGACGTGTCCCCCTACCGTGGCCTAGGAACGCGCTGGTCGGCTGGCCTGGCGCTAGCCCCGAAGCCGACCGACGATCCAACCGAACCGAATCCGGTCGACTCCGACGGAGAGGATCCCGCCGCTGCGGTCACCAACCCCCTGCTGCGGCTGCCGAACCTGACCGCTGAACCCCGGTGGGTCCCGCCTGAAGCGGGTCGCCGATCCGCAGCCGGAGACTAGTGAAGTGGCTCCGGAAGCGCCCTGCTCGCAGGTAGATGCAGCGACTTTGTCAGTCGACCTCTAGAAGTCGGCTCGAGAGCCGGCCGGAGGTGGGTGGTTGGTGGTGTTCAGCACGGACGTCGCGGTGCGCTGGTCGGACATGGACGTCTACGGGCACGTCAACAACGCACGAGTGGTGACGTTGCTGGAGGAGGCGCGCACCGAACTACTGTTCGGCGAGGGCGCTCGGCGCGGTGTCCAGACCCTGGCAGCGGGTGTGGTTGTCGTTGAACTGCTGGTCCGCTACCGGCAGCCGCTCGTGTACTCGGCTAGCCCGGTGCGTGTGCGATTGTGGGTCAGCGAGCTGCTGGCCGCCTCATTCGCCGTGGAATACGTCGTGGCGGGCGATGGCGGCGACGCCGTCATCGCCCGCACCCAACTCGCCGCGTACGACACCGCAGCGCAACGGCCACGGCGCCTGACGCCCGGTGAACGGGAGTTCCTCGCGGCGTTTCGAGACGGGGGTAGCGGTGGCTGAACTGGGCATTCCGGATCCCGCCGAACGAGACGATCTCGGCGCCTTCGTGGCCCGCGCCGTGCGGCTGGACCGCTATGCGCTCGTGCGGCTGCGGGATGGGGGCGGCAAGGTACACGCCTGGGTGGAGACCCCGTTCGACACGTTGGTGACTCGCTCAGTGCGCGGAGCGGTGCGGCCCGCTGATATCACCGTCGGGGGCACGGATCTACTGGCTGCGGTGGCAGAAGTCGGCGCCTCGGTGTCGGACCCTGGCAGGGCGCAGGATGTGCTCTGGCGCTGCGCTCTACCGCCGGAACGGGGCTGGTATGCAGTGGATCAGATACCCGCTGACCTGCTTGCCGATCTCACCGATCAGGGTGCTGCCGTCGCCAGGCACAACCCCGGACCGCACGGCTCGCCGCCCGCCGCGCTGCTGGACCAGAAGGTAATCACCGTCAGTGGGGCCGGATTCGAAGTGGGGGTACCGCTGCGCTGCCTGTTCGCCCTGTCGGGCATGGGCTTTGCCGGAGGCCCAGCCGCGAGCGAGACCGTCCGGGTCTCGGCCACCGACTCGTGGCTGCGGCTGGATGCCCGCTACGGCGCCGTGCTGCGCCGCAGGCACGCCGCGCTGCCGCTGCTGGTCTGATCGGATCACACCAGCCAGACGGCGGTATCGGGCGGCAGGACATCGCCGCGGGGCGGGAGCGGACCACTGGACAGCAGCACCTGTCCGAGTGGCAGTGACACCGGGGCGCCGGAGGTGTTCAGGCCGCACACCAGCCCGCCACCCTTACGCCGGAACGCCAGGCACCCGGGCGGCGCGCCATACCACTCCAGCTCTGCGCCGGTGAACGCGTTGTGACCGCTGCGCAGCTCCAACGCTTGCCGGTAGAGCGACAACGTAGAGTTCGGATCCTCCAGCTGTGCTTCCACGGTGTGTCCGCCCCAGTTGCCGGGCACCGGCAGCCAGGTGCCGGGGCTTGGACTGAATCCGTACGGCGGGACGCTGCCCTGCCAGGGCAGCGGGACCCGGCAGCCGTCGCGCCCGCGCTCGACGCGCCCGGAGCGCTTCCACACCGGGTCCTGCAGCGCCCAGTCGGGCAATTCGACGTTCGGCAGCCCCAGCTCGTCGCCGTTGTACAGGTACGCCGAGCCTGGCAGAGCGAGTTGCACCAGCGCCAGCGCCCGCGCCCGCGCCAGACCCACCTCGCCCCCGCCGTAGCGGGTCACCGGACGAACCGAGTCGTGGTTGGAGATCGTCCAGGTGGCCGGTGCCGGACTTCCCTGGACAGCCAGCAGCGAGTGCTCGATGGCTTCCCGGACGCTAACAGCGTCGAAATCCGCCTCCAACAGCCGGAAGTTGAACCCCAGGTGCAGCTCATCAGGGCGGAGGTAGCGGGCGAACGCGGCGTCGTCGATCACCCAGATCTCGCCGATCGCCATCCGTGCCGGGTACTTATCGACCACCTGGCGGATCATCCGGTGGATGTCGTGCACCCCGTCAGCGTCAAAGCGGGGATCGTCGGCGCCGACCAGACCGGGGCAGACCTCGATCGGGTGGGGCATGTCCGGCAGCCCCGCAGGTTTGGCCATTCCGTGGGCCACGTCGATGCGGAAGCCGTCCACCCCACGATCCAGCCAGAACCGCAGGGTCCTTTCGAGATCGGCGGCTATGTCCGGGTTGTCCCAGTTCAGGTCTGGTTGCTCGGGCGCGAACAGGTGCAGGTACCACTGCCCAGCGTCGTTCATCTTGGGAGGCAGCCGGGTCCATGCCTGGCCGCCGAAGGTGCTCGTCCAGTTGTTCGGCGGCCGCGAACCGCCGAAGCCGGAACCGTCGCGAAAGAGGTAACGCGCTCGCTCTGGGCTGCCCGGCGCCGCGGCCACGGCCTCCTGGAACCACTCGTGCCGGTCGGAAGTGTGGTTGGGCACCACGTCGATGGTCACTCGCAGTCCGCGCTGGTGAGCGTCGACGATCAGCCGATCGAAAGCGTTCAGATCACCGAACAGCGGGTCGACGGCGCGCGGATCGATGACGTCGTAGCCATGGTCGACCATGGGGGAGGGGAAGAACGGGGTGAGCCACAGTGCATCCACGCCGAGCAATTCCAGATAGCCCAGCCGGCTGCGAACGCCCTCCAGATCGCCGACGCCGTCGCCGTCGGCGTCGGCGAAGGAACGGACGTAGACCTGGTAGAACGTGGCATCTCGCCACCAGCCCTCGTCGTCAGTCAGTCTGCGGTCATCGGCGCGTCGCACGAGGCTCAATCTTGCCACTGGAGTCTGCAGCGACGTCGGACCTCAGGCCAGCGAATTCACCAAGCTGTTTGCCGCCATCTGCAGGTAGTCCCAGAGCACGCCTCGGTGGGCTTCGTCGAGGTCGGCCTCATCCACCGCGATGCGCATGCACCTCAGCCAGGCGTCGCGTTCGATCGGCCCGATCCGGAACGGTACGTGGCGCATCCGCAGCCGGGGGTGCCCGCGCTGCATCGAGTAGGTGTGTGGCCCACCCCAGTACTGCACGAGGAACATTCGCAGCCGCTCCTCGGCGGCACCGAGGTCCTCCTCCGGGTAGACCGGGCGCAGCACCTCATCCTTCGCGACCAGCGCATAGAAACGGCCGACGATCTGGCGGAAGGTTTGCTCACCACCGACGGCCTCGTAGAAGTTCTCCGGCGCAGCCACCCCCCCATCTTGCCCTGCCCGGCCGGGCAGCGGGCAGGAAGCCTCAGGTCGGCGGAGCGGTGAGGCCGACCGGTGCGGTGACGCCGACCGGTGCGGGTGCCGGAATCCCGGCCTCGGCGAAGGCCGCCTTGATGCCGGCCAGCAGCGCCCGCTGCACCGCCCACTGCCGCCCTGCCTGCACCTTGGTCGTGATCCGCAGCGTCACGCCGTCGGAGCTGATCGACTCGACTCCGAGCACCTGGGGCGGTTCGAGTACGTCGTCGGCCAGTGCACCGCCGTCCGCGGTGAGCTCGGCGGCGGTGCGCTCGGCGAGCTCGGTAGATATCTGGATGTCTGCGTTGTAACCGATGGGCAGGTCGACGACGGCCACTGAATAGTCCTGGCTGGAGTTGCCGACCCGCAGCACTTCGCCATTGCGCACGTACCACACAGTGCCCTTGGTATCGCGCAGCGTGGTCACTCGGAGGCCCACCCCCTCCACGGTGCCGGTGGCTGCGCCGAGGTCGACCACATCCCCGACTCCGTACTGATCCTCGACCATCATGAACATTCCGGATAGGAAGTCCTTCACCAGGTTCTGCGCGCCGAAGCCCAGCGCGATGCCGAGAATGCCGGCCGACGCGATGATCGGGCCGAGATTGATCCCTAGTTCGCCGAGCACCAGCGTGCACGCGACCCCGTAGATCACAAACGTCATGCCCGACCGCAGTACCGAGCCGATCGTGCGGGCCCGTTGGGATCGGCGTAGCCCTAGGACCCCGGTGCCCCGCCAGGACTCCGGGGCCCGCTCCCGCAGCGGCCGGAGCAATCCGGGCGGTGGCCCGTCCGCCGTCACCTGGGTCAACCGGTTGATCGCCCGGTGCAGCATCAGCCGGATCAGTACCGCCAGTACGAGGATCAGCAGGATGCGCAGCCCGGTCCCCACTACGGCATCGGCGTAGCGGGATAGCAGGTCGTTGTGGGTCAAGCCGTAGATGCGCGAACACCACGACCCCGAGTCCCGGGAACAGTCGGGCTGGGCGATCAACTGGGCGATCGGCGTCGGTTGGAGCACACCGGGACTGTATCCGTGACCTCTCTGTGACCACTGCTCGTGGCTGGTTCGACGGGCAGTCACCGACACGAGTCATGTTCCGACACGTGCGCGATCGCCGCTTGGTGTGGTGGACTAGTCCCGCGCATTGGTGGAGGTGGTCGCGTGCACGACCGACAACCCAGCCCGGAGGGTCACCCAGCGGGGGCGGACCGGCGGACCGCCTCGCGCTCAGGAACCTCAACCGG
>JBOHFC010000064.1:0-12009 GCA_050701375.1 Pseudonocardiaceae bacterium | reverse complement strand
GACCCGCGGCGATTAGGTGGCTGACAGCCGGATCGAAGCGCCCTCGATCCCCGCTGGCGAGCTGGCCGCGTAGTTCACTGCGGGTCATCCACCCGCCGGCCCGACCCAGGATCCGCATGATCGACTTCGCCACTCTCGCGGTGGCGCCACGCTCGGCGGCATCAGCGACGATGACCGCCCGGGCCGCCTCGGCCTTGGCCCGTGCCGTGTTGCGCTCGGTGGTTTGGGCGGTCAGTTCCCGCACGACCGTGGCGCGGGTGGTGTCGCTGACGGCCAGCAGCCGGCCGGCAAGCTGCCAGTCCTCTTGGGAGATCTCGGCGCGTCCGTCGAGGATGCCCAGCGCCGCGGCCACCTTCTCCTGGCACAGCAAGCGGTGGCCGTCCAGCGGGTCACCCTGTCCCCGGGCCCGGACCAGGGTCGCCGCGTCGATCTCGGCTACCGCGGTCGCCGCCACCGGCAGCGTGACCCGCATCGCCACCGAGTCTGGCCACCGTGGCGCGCTCCAGCACCATCGTGACGTGGGCGGGTCGGGCCGGACGTCGGGGTGTGCGGGGTAAGCCGTCGGCAGCCAGACGAACCGCTGCGGTGTGCCGCCGTCGGCGTCGTCGAGCAGCACACCGGCGCGGCCGGGTTGCACACCGGCGACCAGCCCGGCCCGGTAGGTGTGCGCCTCGATCTCGATGCGTTTGGTGGGGTCGACGTAGAGGTGGCCTAGGCGCTCGGCCATGTAGAGCCGGCGCAGTTCGGGCAGCAGCGTGGAGCTGGCCTGTCTGGTCAGGCCGACCAGGTGGTCGATCTCCTCGATGATGAACACCGCGGACACGGCGTCTCGCACAAGCTTCTTCTCGTCGGCATCCCAGTGCATGTAGGCATGCGCGATTCCCTGCCCCGAGCCCAGAGTGTGCGTCTCGAATCTGCAGGCCATGGGCGGGTCGCCGAGCGCGACGGCACTGGCGGCGACCGACGTCGCAGCGCCCTTACCGGACCCCGAAGGGCCGACCAGCGCGATGAACAGGTTCAGGCTGGCGACGCCCCCGACCAGCGGGGGCAACACGACGTACGGCGGGATGGACGCGATCACGCGCACCAGCACGACGCCCAGCACCGCCCAGGGCGACGTACGGCGGGCCAGCGCGAGATCCTTGATGTGCGTGAGGACGGGCCGGGCCGCGAAGAACTCCGTGTCCTCGGCCGCGGGTTCGGGCGTGGCATCGGTGCGACCAGTTCCGTGAGCAGCCCCAGCTTGTGCCGCCCGGCGCCGGTCGTCGTCCACCGCGAACCACGACCGGTCCACCTCACCGGCCAGCCGAGCGCTGAACTTCTGGACGCTCGGCGGATAGCCGGCCACCACCGTGATCGTTTGGCCCCGAGTCAGCCCGGCCTTGTGACAGGCGGCGACGAGCCGGTGATGCGCTTCGGAGCGGTCCGCGGTGTCGGGGTGCTCCAGCGCCCGGCGCACCAGCGCGGGCAGCGGATCCGGTGCCGGTTCGGCCGTGGCCGGTACCGCGGTGCTCGTCCCGCCGCCGGTTGGGCCGGCGGCGGCGGTGAGGTCCACGCCCAGCAGCTCGGCCAGCTCGGCCGGCTCCCACGCTCGCCCCGACCACGGCAGCGGCGTGACGACCGTGGGCGGGTCGGTCTTGTGGTTCAGCGTCCCGGGAAGCCGCAGCAGCGACTCGTCGGACCACTTGGCGTCCCCGCCGAGCCGAGCCGTCAGCGCCTTGTTGAGCCGGGTGTGGGTCCCCAGGTCCACCGGGCTCGCCAGCGGCAGGTAGCCGTGCCGGTGACCGTCCGACCCCGACTGAACGGTCAACGGGTCCAGCGTGGACCACAGCGCCTCGTCGAGCACCGGCCCGTCAAGATCCACCCAACAGACCATCGGCGGGAGTGCGTCTCCTTTACGCCGATGGTCAGTGAACCGCACCGCCGGGCATACGTAGACGTCGACGCGCTCCCCGGCGGCGAGTATCCGGGCCACGTCAGTGTGCAGCGCCTCCCGACCGGCCGGCCACGGGTAGCGCCGCTCCGTCCAGTCCTCCCGCTTGTGCCGGTACTTGCCCTGCTCGTCGTAGTACGGATCGTGGCCGTAGGCCACTGCCACGAACCCCGGGCGCGAGCCCAGCACCACATCGACATACGCGGCCGTGGTGTCCACCGTGGCCGTCATCGCAACACTCTCGGCGAGTCCAGGATGACCGCGACCTCGTCGAAGCTGCGGACCCGTAGTCCGGGGCCCAGACGGCAGACCAGAACGCGGCCCACCGCGTCCCCGTCGACGTCGGGCCAGATGCCCCACATCACCAGCTCGGCCCGCTCGCTCCAGTGCAGCGGCCGCCGGTACTCACTGGCCCACCGGTGCGCCTGGAACCATTCGCGGTCAGCGGCGGTGCGCTCGTCGATGGCGATGCCCAGCGGACAGGTTTTCTGATGGGTGAGGTGCTGGCCGGTTGTCCTGGTGTTGCAATCGGGGCAGGTGACGGTCACTGCGACCACCCGTCCTCGTCATGCTGGCCCCGTTGCGCGGCGAGCAAGTCGACGAGCCGGGAGCGCAGCTGCTCACGGTTGCGCACGATCCTGATCGCCGCATCGTCGCCGTTGGGGGCCCGCCAGGGCAGCTGCCGGTGCTTCGCGAGCCTTTCTGTGACGTGCGCCCGTAGCTTCGTCGCATCCACCTTGTAGGGCATCTCGCTGGCCACGGTGGCCAGCAGCCTGTCTCGGTCGATGAGCTCTGCCAGCAGCTCGTCGACGGCTTTTGCCAGCTCGATGTCGTAGGTCGATTGGGCGTGATAGGTCAGGACGTGATCGGGTGGGATGACCTTGCCGGTGGCGTCGTGCGCTTCGAGTCCGGCCTCGATGTAGGCGACCAGCTGCGGACCGGTGAACGCGTTGAGCTCCACCCGGGTGCAGGCCCACTGGGGTTTGTCGCCCCAGTGGGCCTGGGTGCCGGTGAACCACTCGTACTCGGTGTCGGTGAGGCTCAGCGTGGCGGGCAGCGCTTTCTTGCGGGTGAAGGCCTCGGTGGGCAGCCCTTGGGTGACCGCGTCGGCGACGGACAGGCCGAGGTCGACCACGTCGACGCGGTGACCGGGCATCCGCTCGGTGGCCTCGGCCAGCGTGCGGGCGATGTTGTAGCCCGCTGGGTCCGCGTCGTGCAACGCGAAGATCCGCAGATTGCGGCCCTCAGCGGTGGCCAGGAGGTCCCGGCAGGCCACGTCGGCGTAGCCCTCTCCGGCGATGATCGCCATGTCGTAGCGCTCGCCGAGCCCGGATGCTTTCAGGACCGGGTACAGGCCCTGCTTCTCGACGTAGAGGATCTTGTCGTAGGTCCAGTCGGGTGGGATGTAGGTGCGCACCTCGCGGGTGCCCAGGGGCACCACCTTGCCGGTGTGCGGTTCGTGCAGCTCACCGCGCGGTTCGTAGTACAGCCCGTCGAAAGCACCATGCTCGCGTTGGTAGTCCACCACCAGCTTGCTGCAATAGCTCTGCGTCAGCTCCCTGTCGGTGAACTGCTGGATGGCTTGCCGGACCTGGTAGTACAACGTCCGGTCCGACACCGGTAGCGCGTCAGGACCGCTGGCCTTGGCGTAAGACTCGGGCAGGACCGAGAACACCGCGTCCCGCAGTGACGGGCTCGACGCCGCGTTCACCCGGGCGACACGCTGCCGTCGCTGCTCGCGATGCCGCTGGGCCTTCCGCGCGTCCCGCTGCGCGGCCTGCGTCTCGGTGCGCAACGTCTTGGCCACGAACGCCAGCACGCCGGCCGCGGCCTCAGCGACAGCCGGTGGCACCACCAGCGCCACCTTGCCCTTGTCGACGAACTCCATCGCCGGGGAGATCAGGTGCACCACGACCGCCCGACAACCATCGTTGTCGAAGTCCGGCAACGCGTCGCAGCTGAGCAGGAACGATGCCGCCCCTTCGGTCGTGGTCCCTTCCGGCGAGCGCAGCGAGGTCCGGCTGAGCGGGTCACCGAAGGTGGGCGAGTAGTTCACCGCGTAGAAGACATCTCCGGGCTCCTCAGTGTCGGCGACGGCAACCTCGATCACCCACGGCAGGCCGGCTCCATCCACCACCAGAGGCTTGCGTTTGAACCACCATCTGCGGACCCCGTACCGGCGGTCCAGCACCTGCCGGTAATGCTCCTCGGGGACGCTGCCCAGCACGGTGGGTTTGGGTGCGCGGCAGTTGTCCTGCATGGCGGCCAGCAGCACCGGGATCTGTTGCGGCGCGGTCCGCAGGTCCGACAGGTGGGTGACATTGGGCAGGGCCGCGGCGACCTTCTTGGCCTTGATTGTGGAGGTCAGTCCAGCGAACTGGCGGACGAACTCACCGACCGGCAGGTCTCGACCGCCGGCCTCGGCGGCGCCGATGTGCGTGAACACCAACCGGGTTAGCGCGGCCTGGTCGTACCAGTGGATCTGATGCGGGTCGCTCGGGACAGGCTTGCTCCAGCCTTCCCCGACCGTCGATTTGTAAGAATCGGCCGGTCCCGGCTCGCCGGTGTAAGCAAGCTGAATCGCGGCGTGCGGGTTCACCAACGCGAAGGATCGCGCCCACCCGGCGGGGTCGAACTCGTCGAGCTCATCCTCCCCAGCCGACCTGGGCAAGGTGACTGTGACCGCCGTCCCCACGGTCCGTGCCGAGGGCTGCCGGTCATGGCGGACCACAACATTGCCGCCCGGGTCCAGGCTCACCGCGATCTCGTGGCGGACACCCCGGGCCTCGATCACCACCGGGACATCGACTCCCAACGCGAACGGGATGCCCACGATCGTCTTCAGCGCGTTGCCCTGCAGCCCGCGAGTCGGTGACCTGTAAGCGGCCTTGTCGGAAACCAGGACGTTGAAATCGAGGACCTGCTCGACCACCTCCGGGGGAAGTCCCGGGCCGTTGTCGGCGACGGTGACCGTCAGCGTGGCCGCGCTGGTGGTGTCGATGATGATGCTGATCTCGGGATGGACGCCGGCGGACTCGGCCGCGTCCAGCGCGTTGTCAAGCAACTCTTTGAGCACCACCTGGGCGAAGCGCTCAACCGGCTGGCCGGTCTGGGACTGCAAGGCCCGGCGCTCCAGGAACTCGGCCGCACGCGAGGTGGCGAACACAGTGCGGCGCAGCTGCGCGGGCAAGAGTGCAGCAACGGCGCTCATCGTGACCACCGCCCGGCCCGGCAGTGGCGTCGCTGCCAGGCAACCCGGACACTGTCGGGCAGCTGCCAACGGCCGTAGAGGTGATGGGCGCGAAGGTGGTCAGCAGCGAGCCGCCAGGCATCAACTTCGCGGTCCGTCCAGCAGCGGGGCAGCTGATCGGCCCACGGGTCGCGGCCGCCATCGGCCAGCGGCGGGCGGCGCCAGGACGCGGCACGGCGGCGGCGCGGCTGAGCGGGGATGTCGGTGCGGTGAGTATCCTGAGCCGGTCGTCTTCCGTGGTGGTTGACTGACTCCCGAACCCCCGCACCCGATCTCGTGCGGGGGTTCGTCACGTCACGACCACCGCCCCGGCCGGGCTCCTACGGCGGCGTTTGCGCGGCTTGGGCACCGGCTCATCCACCTCGGCTAGGCGCAGAATCGCGGCGACCCGCTCCAACACAGCGGGGTCTTCGATGGTCGGGGGTAGCCCTTGCTTGGCGCGGCTGGCGGTGACTTCAGCGCGCAGCAGCTCGGTCGGATCGATCACGTGACCGGGCTGCCGGCCTCCTGCTCCAGCCAACGGTCGACGACGGACTTGCGGTATCGCAGGAGCCCGCCGACCTTCGTCGCAGGTGGCCCCATCTGCCGCGTCCGCCAGTTGTGCAGGGTCTTGACTTTGAGTCGGAGGTAGTTGGCTGTTTCCTTCGCGGTCATCAGGTCCGTCATAGCCACCACATCCCTTTTCCCTGTTTGCGTCAATATGGCGCATAGCAGCGTCTTCGTGGATCACGAGACATAGGATGCCCGGTGATCCCCGCCGGGTCAATACGGTGCTATGGTGCGTCGTTATGACGCTAGTCGAGAGCAGGATGGCGGTGCTGGCGCGACGGGTGCGGGAGCTTCGAAAGGCCGCCGGTGGCATGACTCAGGCGGAACTCGGCCGCCGTATGACGGCGCTGGGGCAGCAATGGGGCCGCACCACCGTGGCGAAGTTGGAAACCGGGAACCGTGAGTCCGTCACTCCGGATGAGTGGTGGGCGCTGGCCCTGGTGTTCGAGGTCCCTCCGCCGTTGTTGCTGGTCGACCCAGCAGCGGGGACGCCGGTCCGGATCGCCGAGGGCATCGAGGTCGACCCATGGACAGCGCTGCTCTGGATGACCGGCAAGAAACCGCTGACCGACCTCCCCGGGCAGGCTTGGGACTCGCTAGGTGAGGGCTACGAGGCGGCTGCGCTGGTCGAACGCTTCCATGAGCGACGCCACCAGCGGGAGCTGGCCGAGCTGGAGATCCCGGCCGAAAGTGCCGACGACGAAGTGAGAAGACGCAGGACGGCTGACGCGGCCGACGAGCGTTTCTTGCGCCAGCTCGTTGAGTGCCTAAAGCGGCTGCAGCAACGGGAACTGACCCTGCCGCCGCTGCCAGATGATGTGGTCAAGCGCGCCGCCGAGTTGGGCGTCAACTTGCCGGGCGGCGTCGGCTGAGGGTGTAGCCGTGCGACTAATGGCGCGTCGCCTCTCCCGGTCCCGTCATGCCTGCCATACGAGCTCAAGCCGGGCAGAATCGAAGCGGTTGCGGCCCATCACCGGCGCCGGGTGCACGACCACCTTCTCCAGCGCGGCGGTGATCACGGCGCGACGCTGCGAGAGGTTGCTCGTCTCCCAGCGGCGTTTCATCTCCGCCACCGTGCCGATGAAGCTCTCCAACGCGTTGCCTTGGGTGGACTGGGCCAGGCGGTGCCGGGCGACCTCCAGCCGGGCCACGATCGGCGCGCGGGCGAGTCTCACCCCGGTGACACCCAGCTCATCGTAAAGCGAGGACAGCGCATCCAACTTCTCCTCGTCGGCCCGGATTTGGGCGTGTAAGTCGTCGGGCTGCTCGTCGCGGTGACGTAGCCGCTGCACCATCTCGGGTGAGACCAGAGCGGTGAGCACGAGATCACGCACCCGTTCGTCGGTGGGTCCGGAGGTGATGAACGTCCGGCCGCAACCACCTTTGCCCCCATTGGCAGAACAGCAGTAGCGCGGGCCGCCACCTGCCATCATGGGACGGCCGCACCGTCCGCAGTGCAGGATTCCGGACAATAGGTGGGTGCGGGCCCCGCCGGTCGTGGTGCGCCGGTCCGGTCGGGTCAGCAGTGCCCGTACCCGGTCCGAGTCCTCAGCTCTGATGATCTTCGGCCAGTCTGAGGTGGTCGACACGATCTCACCGACCAGCGGCCGGGTAGCGCCCCGGTAGGACTGGGTGGGGATATGTTCCCGGCGCCCGGAAATGCGGGCGCTGCACAACACCCGGCGCAGCGTGGTTCGCTGCCACGGGCCGCCGGACGCGGCGGGCACCCCACTGTCGTTGAGGTCCCGGACGATCGACGCCACACCTTCCCCGGCCAGCACCCGCCGCACGCACTCCCGGATGATCTCCCCCTCGACGGGGTCAACGCACACTCCGGTGATGCGCCGCCGGACCCTCTCGTCGTCACCAGAGATCACCTCGTAGTCGACGGCGTACCCGTAGCAGCGTTTCCCGCCGGCCATCTGCTTGCCCTTACTCGCGGCGTGCTGAATCTGGCTGCGCTGCCGTTCGGCCTTGTGCTCCGATTCGTAGCGGGCGGCAGCACCCAGCATCCGGGCCGTCATCCGCCCAGACGGGGTAGCGAGGTCGATCTCGCCGGTCACGGTGGCCAATGCGAGCCCCCGGCGGTCCGCGAAATCGATCACGTCTTCCAACTCACGCGGGGTGCGGGTCAACCGGTCGACGTGCCAGCAGATCACCGCGTCGACCAACCCGGCTTCGATGTCGGCCAGCAGTCGCAGCCACGCCGGGCGCGGCTTACCCGAGTACGCGCTGATGTCGTTGTCGGCGTACTGCCGATCCACCACGGTCCAGCCCAACGCTTCGGCCAGCGGCCGGCACTCATCGGCTTGGCGTTCGACACCGAGCCCGGCACCGGCCCTGTCCATGCTGATCCGGCAGTAGATCGCGACCCGGCGGGCCAGGCCATTGGTGGCGGTGCGTGAGAGCGTCATAGCTAACATCGTAGTACCTGCCGGTCCTAACAAGACCTTGGATGACCACCGCGCCGAGCGCGGTGCGTTTGTTCGGCAACTCCTGGAGCAGGTCGGGATCCAGCCCGCGCACGGCCCCGGGGACGGGCCCTACGCGTGGGAACGCACCGCCCCCGCCGACCCCGACGTCCCACCCCGACCCGTCCTCCTCCTCCAAGCCGTCGCCGAACGACAGCGATGGAAAGCCGAATACACCGCCGCCCAACTCGCCGTCGGCGAACCACCCGGCAACCGTTCGGCAACTGACGATCAAGCCGCCTGAGGGAGTAGACCGTGGAGAAGTACCTGAGCGTCCCCGAGACGGCCGACTACCTGAACACCTCAGAGCGGTTCGTCCGCCGGCTAGTCGCGGAACGGCGGATCGCCTTTCACCACGTGGGCCGACACGTTCGTTTCGCGCTGTCCGATCTTGACGAGTGGATAGTTGCCGGTCGAGTCGAGTCGGTCTCCGGGGCGATCGTGCGCCGTGACCTGCGGGGGGTGGCGTGATGGCGAAGAAAGGGCATCGTCGTCGGTTCGGCTGGGTACGTAAGCTGCCGTCCGGTCGACACCAAGCGAGCTACCTGGGTCCCGATGGTCGGCGACACGCCGCCCCGTACACCTTCGACTCGGCAACCTCAGCCGATCGGTGGCTCGTTCAGGTTGAGACGACGATTCTTCGACGAGAATGGTTCGATCCCGAGCGGGCCAGCGTGCAGCTTCGTGACTATGCGGAAACCTGGATTGAGCAGCGTCCAGGCCTGCGGCCGAGTACGAGGGCGCTCTATCGTCGACTGCTCGACCGCTACGTGTTGCCGACGATCGGTACCGCTCAACTGAGCGCAATCGATACGCCGATGGTCCGGAAGTGGCGTTCGGACCTGCTTGGGGGCGGAGTGTCCGAGTCGATGGCGGCCAAGGCGTACAGGTTGCTGCGTGCGGTCCTGATGACCGCCGCGACTGAGGACAAGATGATCCCGCGTAACCCGTGTCAGATCCGGGGCGCTGGGGTAGAGAACCCAGAGGAACGTCCGGTGCTGTCGTTGGCCGAAGTGTTCGACCTCGCCGACCGCATGAAGCATCCGCGTTATCGGGCGCTGATCCTGCTGTCGGTGTTCGGAACTCTGAGGTGGGGCGAGGTGACTGCACTGCGCAGACGTGACCTCGCGCCGGATGGGAGCTGGGTTCGGGTGGCCGGCGCCTTCGTGGAACTGCGAAGCAAGGGACTGGTCTACGGGCCGCCGAAGGCTCGGGCAAGCTTACGCACGAACGCGCTGCCAGACGCCATCCGACCGGCGATCGTTGAACACCTGGCCAAATATGTGAATGCCAGCCCGGATGCCTGGGTGTTCACCGGCGAGCGTGGCAACCCGATTCGCAGCGGAAACCGGAACCTGCTCACCGGGTGGAAGGACGCGGTCACAGCGATAGGACGGTCTGGTCTGCACTTTCACGACCTTCGGCACACGGGAAACACGCTCGCCGCGCAAACCTACGTCAGCACCAAAGATCTCATGGCGCGGATGGGCCAGGACAGCTCACGAGCCGCGCTGATCTATCAGCACGCGTCCCGCCAGGTTGATCAGACGATCGCGGACAAGCTGAGCACTCTCATCGACGGCATGACTGGGGCGGAGAAACCGAGGTGATGAGGACGATAACGGTCCAACAAGCATCCTGGTGCCCGCCGGCTAACAGCACGCAGACAGCACAGCGGTAAAAAGACCATAAATCACAAAGGCCCAGATCTACAGGGAATCATCCTGCGACCTGGGCTTTTGTAATGGAGCGGGTGACGGGAATCGAACCCGCGTCTAGAGCTTGGGAAGCTCTCATTCTACCATTAAACTACACCCGCGACGCTGGTAGAGCCTAGCACGCGCACGATCTGTGGTTGTCCGAGCGCTGAGCCCACGGCGTCCGCTGTCTCCCCATCCCGATGTGACTGTAGGTGACCTCGCGGGAAGGAGTGTCACTGCGTACGGACGTGCCGGGTGCGGCAACTTCGGGTGAAAAGTTGCCGCACCCGGCACATCCGCGGCGGAACTACCCGACCCTGGCCGGGGCTGGTGAGGTCGATGTGGCCATTGGGAC
The DNA here is from genome assembly GCA_050701375.1 of Pseudonocardiaceae bacterium. Lineage (GTDB taxonomy): Bacteria > Actinomycetota > Actinomycetes > Mycobacteriales > Pseudonocardiaceae. Next base: position 1,751 of record JBOHFC010000064.1, on the reverse strand, counting down.
GCGACGGTGTCGATGATGCCGTGCTGCGGCGAGGAGCCCGCAGGGCGAGGTCACGCCGCCGACTAGGGTGTCGACGTGCTGCTGTCCGATCGGGATCTGCGGGCTGAGTTCGACGCCGGCCGGCTGGGCGTCGAACCGTTCGACGAGAAGCTGCTCCAGCCCTCCAGTGTCGACGTGCGGCTGGACCGCTTCTTCCGGGTCTTCGTCAACACCAAATACACCCACATCGACCCGTCGCTGCAGCAGGATGAGCTGACGTCGCTGGTGGAGCCGGAGGGCGACGGGCCATTCGTGCTTCATCCCGGCGAGTTCGTGCTCGGGTCGACGTTTGAGCAGATCACCTTGCCCGATGATCTGGCCGGGCGACTCGAAGGCAAGTCGAGCCTGGGCCGTCTCGGGTTGCTGACACACTCCACCGCGGGCTTCATCGACCCCGGTTTCAGCGGGCACATCACGCTGGAGCTATCCAACGTGGCCAACCTGCCGATCACACTGTGGCCGGGAATGAAGATCGGACAGCTGTGCCTGTTCCGCCTGTCGAGCCCCGCCGAGCACCACTACGGCAGCGCCGGCGTGGGCTCCCGGTACCAGGGCCAGCGTGGGCCAACGCCGTCTCGGGCCTACCTCAACTTCCAGCGGGTCGACACTCACCGGTGAACCGTCGTCAATAAGTCCTTGACGGTGGCCGTGTGTCAAGTGATAGTTGACGTATGACACTCGATGAACTCATCACTGAGACCCGAGCCCAAGCGCGGAGCATCGAGCCGTTGACGCTGCTGGCCAGCGCAGCGCGCCGGCAGCAGGAACTTTCGGACGTCGGGGACAAACTGCTCGACCACTTCGTCCAGGAAGCGCGGGCAGCCGGATGCTCGTGGTCTCAGGTCGGCACCGCGCTGGGTGTCAGCAAGCAGGCCGCCCAGCAGCGTCACTCCGCGTTGCGCTCCTTCATCGGCAAGTTCGTCGACAGCGTCGAGTCGATCTCGGCGGGGGTGTTCAAGCGGTTCACCGCTCGGGCGCGACGGTCGGTCGTGCTGGCTCAGGAGGAGGCTCGGCTGCTGCAGCACAATTATCTCGGCACTGAGCATCTCCTGCTGGGCCTGCTGGCTGAGGGCGAGGGCGTCGGTGCGCGGGCCCTCCAAAGTGCTGGAATCACGCTGGAGTCCGCCCGGGCCCGGATCGAAGAGCTCGTCGGTCGCGGCACGGGGGCACCGAAGGGTCACATACCGTTCACCCCCCGCGCCAAGGAGGTGCTGAGGTTGGCGCTGAGCGAGGCGCTGGAACTCGGTCACAACTACATCGGCACCGAACACATCCTGCTCGGCCTGCTACGGGAGGGGGAGGGGCTCGGCGTGAAGGTCGTGGTCGCCACAGGCGCGCAACCCGACCAACTCCGCGCAACCATCCTCACTCTGCTCGATCAGTAGCGCTCCCGGGTTCCCGAGCAGTCTCACTCGCGGGTGGGGGGCGTTTGACGGCGGTGAGCAGGAGCTGGGCGACGTCGAGCACCTCGGCGGTGTTGGCGGCGGTGCCCTCGGCCTCCCTCGTGGTGAGGCCGTCGGTGAGCATCACGCGGCAGAAGGGGCAGCCGGTGGCGATCGCGGACGTCCCGGTGGCGATCGCTTCATCGACCCGGTCGAGGTTGACCCGTTTGCCGATGCGCTCCTCCATCCACATCCGGGCGCCCCCGGCACCGCAGCACATCGAACGCTCGGCGTGCCGGGGCATCTCGGTCAACTGCGCACCGGACGCGC
>JBOHFC010000063.1:0-4736 GCA_050701375.1 Pseudonocardiaceae bacterium | reverse complement strand
CGGTCACGGTGACGTCGTCGGCGTGCGCCCGGATCCCCTCCATGGCCATCACCTCGCAGATCCGCTCGCGAAGCTCCGCGGCGCCTTGCGCCGAGCCGTACTGCAGCGCCGTCATCCCCTCGGTGGCCACCATCTTGGCCAGCTCGTCAGCCAACGAGTCCAACGGCAGGGCCGGCAGGTACGGCATGCCACCGGCCAAGGACACCACCTCGGGGCGGCTGGCGACCGCGAACAGTGCGCGGATCTCGGACGCGGTCATGCCTGCGGTGCGCTGGGCGTAGCGGTGCAGGTGCGGGTCGAGGTCTCGTTGGGTGGGCCGTTTTCGGTGGGGCTGGTTAGGGGTGGGTGTCGAGATCATGTGGGCACCTTCGCTGCGGGTCCGGGTCCCCTGACAGTGTAGAGGTCAGCCCGACGGTGCCCGCCGTTTTCACTCCAGGCGGCCAGCGGCATATGCTGCGCCAGGCGCTGTGCCCACCGCTGGCGGCCGCGCGGGGAGTTCAGGGAGGTCCGGTGTCACGTCGAGTGGTCGGCGTCACCCTTGACAATCTCAATCTGCTGCCGAAGCAGTGCCGGCAATGTGTGTTCTGGGAGCTCGCCCCGCATATCCGGGAGCAAGCGGAGGACTTCGGCCAGATTGAACTGGAGAAGGAGTCCTGGGTATCCGGCGTGCTGCTGGAGTGGGGTTCCTGCGGGCGGATCGTGATGTCCGGAGACGTACCGGCCGGCTACGTGCTCTACGCGCCTCCCGGCGCGGTGCCGCGGGCGTCGGCGTTTCCCACCTCGCCGGTCAGCCCTGATGCCGTGCTGCTCACCGCGCTGAAGGTGTTGCCGGAGTTCGAAGGCGGCGGTTTGGGCCGGATCCTGGTGCAGTCGGTCGCCAAGGATCTGACCCGACGCGGGGTGAAGGCCATCGAGGCCTTTGGCGATGCCCACCCCGCTCACGACTCCAGCTGCGTCATCCCGGCCGAGTTCCTGCAGCAGGTCGGCTTTAAGACGGTGCACGCGCACTCGCGGTGGCCCCGGCTTCGTCTGGAGCTGCGCACCGCGCTGACCTGGAAAGAAGACGTCGAGGCTGCCCTGGAGAGGCTGTTGACGTCAGTGACGCTGCACAATGTCGAGCCGAGCCTGCGCCCAGCCTGACGGTTGGGCGGAGCGCATTCAGCAGGCTCAGCGGGGTTATCCGATGCCCATTCACCCCGCTGAGCCCGCTGAATGCGGGTCGCCTTACAGCTCGCCGGTCCGCAGGGCGGTGGTGAAGGTGGCCCACTGGGTGGAGGGGATGATCAGAGCTGGGCCGGTGCGGTTCTTGGAGTCCCGGACGGCGTGGTGGCCGGTGTCGAGATCGGCGACCTCCACGCAGCTTGCCTGGCCGTTGCTGCGGCTGCTCTTGCGCCAGGTGGCGCCGGACAGGTCGGTTGTGTTCACTTTCCTAGCTCCCTTGTAACTTGAGTGATCAGCTCCTGGGAGGCCCGCTGGTCGAGAGACGACTCCCAGATGTTGGTGAATGCGGTGTTGTACCGCTCTAGCTCATGTGGTCTATCCAGGTAGAGCGCTCCGGTGAAGCTTTCGACGTAGACGGTGGGTGGCTCGGTGTCCTGACCGTTGCCATTGACCGGGAACCGCAGAATCTCGAATGTCCCGGACATGATGCCGTGGTGCAGCCCAGCGCTGAAGGGGATAACTCGGAGCGACACGGTGGGCAGTTCGCTGACCTCTACCAGCCGCTTGAGCTGGCCGCACGCGGCCTCCTCGCCGACCACCGGGCGGTGCAGGATGGCCTCGTTGAGGACCACGTCGAACATCGGTGGGTTGGTGAGCCTGGTCAGTAGGGTTTGCCGGGCGAGGCGGACGTGCACCCGCCGTTCGATCTCGGCGTCGTCCACGCCCGGGTTGTCCGCCCGGATCACCGCGCGAGCGTAGTCCTCGGTCTGGAACAGTCCGGGCACCAGCTCGGATTCGTACCAGCTGAAGTGCGAGGCTGCCTCCTCCAATCCGATGTAGACGTCGAAATACTCCGGGATGGCATCGCCGTAAGAGTGCCACCAGCCGCGGGCCTTGGTCTCCTTGGCCAGGCCCATCAGCGCCTCGGTGATGTCCTGCGGCGCCCCGTAGACCTTGCACATCGCCTCCACGTCGAGGCTGCGCAGGGAGGTCTGCCCGGTCTCGATGCGCCAGATCTTGGCCTCGGACCACTCCAGCCGCGCCGCCGCCGCGCGCACGGTGAGCCGCGATTTATTGCGCAGGTCGCGCAAATACCGGCCGAGTTGCCGGCGGGGCACGGTCGAGCCCGTCGTCGTGATGGCCTCGGTCATCGTCCACCTCTCTCACCGTGAGGGAATCCTACACCCGGAATGAAAGCATTCATGGGCTCGTTTCAGAATGATTTAACCATATTGAGTAGTCATAACGAAACTTCTATCTGCAAGCTTGCATTTCGGCGCGTCGCGGTGCTTGACTCCGCGCAGCCCATCACACCGCATCACCACCGCGTGCGACGGGTCATGGCCGGACCGGCGACGCCCCGACGCAGAGTCGCCGGTCTGGCCATTCCACGGCGAATGATCGGGGGACCACGATGACTACCGCCCAGCCGTGACCTCGATCACGCCCCGGGGAACCGCAACCGGTCACGCTGGCGGGACCGGGACCCTGTCCACGACCCCGCCCCCGCTGACCGGTGCTGACCTGTACGACTGGATGGCCCTGCGGCGCGTCAGTGCCGGCGGCATAGCCCGGATGGGGGATCACTGGTTCGATCACGGACGGCGGATACCGGACTACGTTGTCGGCGCGCTCGCCGTGTTGTGCGACAGCAATGCGGTGGCGCTGGCCGAGCCGGACGGATCGGGCCTCCGACGGGCGGCGTTGACGGACACCGGCAGCGCCCTTTTTGCGCAGCTGTGCCGGCAGCGGCAGACCGCTGCGCGCTGCTCGTTCGGCGGATCCGTGTCAGCCGGTGCCTGGCTAGCTGAACACCCGTGCGCCAGAAACCTGGTCCAGTCGGTCTGGGACACGCTCGCTGAGCTGGAACAGTTCGGTCAGCATCCGGGCCCCATCGCTGCACTGCGGCGGGTTTTGACTCACCATCAGCCCACTTCAGCGGGTCGATGCCGGGCTTGTCGGCGATGGAGATGGCGCCGCCGTCGCTTCCCCTGCATCGTGTGGCACCAGATTCACGCCGCGCTGCGCTACAGACCAATCCCGTAAGTCCCGGATCTGGATGGGTCGCTTGGCGCCACCTTGCTAGGACAACCAGGGTGATTCGTGAAGCCGGCTGGACGGGCCGGCCTACTCCGCTCGGGCGAGTTCTCCGCGGAGCAGATCGGCGAAGGTGAATGTGCCGGTGGGTTGGTCGTTCTCGCCCAGCAGGTACAGGCGCTTGACGGCGACCACCACCCCCTCGGCGACCACATCGCGGAAGGCCGGCTCAAGGATTTTGTGGCGATCCTCGGGGTTGGTCAGGTAGCCGAGTTCGATCCGTACCGCGGGCATCCGCGTCATCCGCAGCAGCTCCCAGGTCTTGGGATGGGTTCCGCAGTCGAGCATCCCGGTGCGGGCGGTCAGCTCGCGTTGAATGACCTCGGCCAGCGCCTCACCCAGCGTCGAACTGGTCCCGTTGCTGGTGCCGAAGTGAAACGTCGCCAGGCCATGGGCCAGCGTCGTGGGGTGGCGGTCGGTGTGCAGGGACAGCACCAGGTCCGCACCCGCGGTGTTGGCGAAGGCGGCGCGCTCGGCTTCGGTGGGGTTGGTGTCGCGCCTGTGGGAAAGCAGCGTCTCCATCCCGGTGGCCGCCATCCGACCAGCTAGCCGCCCAGCCAGGTCCCACATCAGGTCTGCCTCGCTGGCTCCGTCGACGACGATGCCTTTTTCGGAGCCGCCGTGGCAAGGATCGATGATGATCCGCTTGCCGCGCAATGCCGGCCCGGCCCGGCGAGCCCGCTCCTGCTCGCGAAGCAGCACCGGCCGACCACCGCGGACCTTGGGCTGCAACTGGCGCAGCGCCCGCAAGGTGGCCGGCCCGCATACACCGTCGGCCAGCAGGCCATAGTCCCGCTGGAAACTGCGCAGCGCGATCTCGGTCTGCGGGCCGAAGATCCCGTCCGCCCGGTCGGCGTCATAGCCCAGCTCGAGCAACCGTTCCTGCAGCGTGCACACGTCGTCGCCGCGCATCGGGCAGGCCACGAGATAGCTCAGCAGGCGACATCCGAAACCCAGACGCGCGTCACACAAGGCCTGGTAGGTGACCCGCCCGACGATGCCATCGCTGATCAGACCGCGGCGCTGCTGGAAGGCGCGGACGGCGTGCTCCATGGGGATGTCGAAGCGGTCCGGCTCCGCGGCTGGCTCGGCGCCCGATTTCGACGACGGTGGGAGCAATCCCTGCGAGGTCAGCAGCGCTCGCAGCGCCACCACCGTCTGCCCGGTTTCGCCGCGGCGGAGCAGCTGCAATTCAACCTCACTTCAGTTCGGCGCGGAAACTGCTACGGTGCGGGCCGCCACTCATGCTCGCCCCCGCCGGACAGGACGTGTCCCGAGGTAATCGGTTGCCTGCCGCGGCGCTCAGCCTAGCCGCCGCTCATCGAGGCAGGGCTGCGGATCAGCTCAGGTAGTCGGCCAGGTCGGCCAGCAGCGCTGCCTTCGGCTTGGCTCCGACGATCTGCTTCACCGGCTTGCCGCCAGAGAAGAGAATCATGGTCGGGATCGACATGATTTTTTATTACCGTGGGGTGCTGTGT
>JBOHFC010000062.1:0-3235 GCA_050701375.1 Pseudonocardiaceae bacterium | reverse complement strand
CCCAAGTTCCTGTACACGATCCCGAACTTTCACAATCCGGCCGGCGTCACAATGGCCGCGCCACGCCGGGCCGAGGTGCTGCGGTTGTGCGCCGAGCATCAGGTGCTGATCGTCGAGGACAACCCCTACGGACTGCTCGGCTTCGACGGCCAGACCTACCCGGCGATGCGCGCCGCGGACCCGGACAATGTGGTGTACCTGGGCTCGTTCTCGAAGACCTTCGCGCCCGGCCTGCGGGTGGGCTGGGCGCTGGCCCCGCACGCGGTTCGGGAGAAGCTGGTGCTGGCCGCGGAGTCGGCGACCCTGTGCCCCCCGACCTTCACCCAGTTCGTGGTGGCCCGCTACCTGGCCGCGCACGACTGGAAGGGCCAGATCAAGACCTACCAGGAGGCCTACCGGATCCGTCGGGACGCCATGCTCGAAGCGCTGGCGCACCACCTGCCACCGGGGTGCCGGTGGACCCGTCCCGCGGGCGGGTTCTACGTCTGGCTCACGGTCCCCGAAGGCTTGGACACCAAGGCGATGTTGCCCCGGGCGGTGACCCATCGGGTGGCCTACGTTCCCGGGACCGCCTTCTACGCCGAGTCGGACAGGTCGGCGGCAGCGCGGCTGATGCGGCTGTCGTTCTGCTACCCGACGCCGGAACGGATCACTGAAGGGGTTCGCCGGCTGGCCACGGTGCTGGACAACGAACTGGAGCTGCAGCGCACGTTCGGTAGCCTGCGCCCACGCACGGTGTTCGGCCCGCAGTCCCCGTCCCCGGACACCGCGTGACGCCGAATCTGATTGCCGGCTCGGCCGGCAAGTCCACTGAGGAGTTTTCGGGTGACCGATCGCACCGTCGCAGTGCTGGCTGGTGGGCTATCGCACGAGCGGGACGTGTCGCTGCGCTCCGGACGCAGACTGTCCAGCTCGCTGCGGGATACCGGGCTGCACGTCGAGGAATGGGACATCGACGCGAAGCTGCTCAGCCGTCTCACCAGCGGTAGACCGGACGCCGTCGTCGTCGCGCTGCACGGCGGGGCAGGGGAGAACGGCGCCGTCCAGTCGGTATTGGAGATGTTGCGGGTGCCCTATGTGGGCACCGATCCGCGGGCCTGCCGCCGGGCCTGGGACAAGCCGACCGCCAAGGACGAACTGGCCCGCGCCGGATTGTGCACTCCCGATTGGATCGCGCTGCCGCACGCCACCTTCCGCGACCTCGGAGCCCAAGATGTGCTCGACGCGCTGGTGGCCCGGCTCGGACTGCCGCTGATTCTCAAACCGCCCCAGGGTGGTTCCGCGCTGGGCCTGCACCTGGTGCGCGAGGTCGCCGACCTACCAGGCGCCGTCGTGGGCTGCCTGGCCTACGGGGACTCAGTGCTGGCGGAGGGTTTCGTCGAGGGCATCGAGGTCGCGGTCACCGTGTTGGACGGACCGGACGGACCCCGGGCGCTACCCGCGGTGGAGATCGAGCCCACATCCGGGTTGTACGACTTCGCTGCTCGCTACACCGCTGGGCTGGCGACCTTCCACGCCCCGGCCCGGCTCGACACCGCGGCAGCGGTGGCGGTAGCCGACCTGGCTGTCAGCGCGCACCGGATACTCGGGCTGCGCGATGTGTCCCGAACCGACATGGTGGTCACCCCAGACGGAGTGGCTCAGTTCCTCGAGGTCAACGTCGCTCCCGGACTCACCGAGACATCACTGCTGCCGATGGCGATCGAATCCGACGGCGCACACCTGGGCACCATCTACGCCACCCTCATCGAACGAGCCATCGCCCGCGGATAACCCCGTTCCGCGTTCCTGCACATCACAACCCCCGCGAACGGCTCGTGTGGCAGAGGATGCGGTTAGTGGGGGGTCATGAGGGCGACGATGCGTTCTAGGTCGTCTACTGAGCCGAACTCCACGACTATGCGGCCCTTGCGGCGGCCCAGTTCCACTTTGACGCAGGTGTCGAACGCGTCGGAGAGGTTCTCGGCGAGCTGTTGCAACCCCGGCGCTCGCATCGGCCGGGTTGCGGCCGGCTTCGGTGGACTCTGACCAGGCTCCGTACGGCTGAGCGTGACTGCTTCCTCGGTGGCCCGAACCGATAGTCCCTCGGCAACGATCCGCGCCGCCAGTGTCTCCTGGGCGAGCGACTCCTCCAGGCTGAGCAGCGCTCGGGCATGTCCGGCGGAGAGCACTCCGGCCGCGACCCGCCGCTGCACCGCGACCGGCAGCTTGAGTAGCCTGATCGTGTTGGTGATCACCGGGCGGCTGCGGCCGATCCGCGACGCCAACTGCTCGTGCGTGACGCCGAAGTCCTCCAACAACTGCTGGTAGGCGGCTGCCTCCTCCAACGGGTTGAGCTGCACCCGGTGGATGTTCTCCAGCAACGCGTCGCGCAGCATCGCCTCGTCGGCAGTACCCCGCACAATCGCCGGGATGCGATCCAGCCCGGCCAGCTGCGCCGCCCGCCACCGCCGCTCACCCATGATCAGTTCGTAGCGATCAGCACTCACTTGCCCGTTCGCCGGCTCGACCGGCAGTGGCCGACTCGCCGGCTCGGCCGGCAGTGGCCGGTTCGCCGGCTCGACCGGCAGTGGCCGGACCACGATGGGCTGCAGCAATCCGAACTCACGGATGGAGTGCGCGAGCTCGGCCAGCGCCTCCTCATCGAACGCCTGTCGCGGCTGGCGGGGGTTGGGAATGATGGCCGCCATCGGAACCTCTTGGTAGACCGCACCGGCGATCTGACCAGTCGGGGATTCCACGTGACCGGCTGAGCGCAGCCGCGACTCTGGATCATCTGCGGTGCCGACCGGACCAGTAGGGATCAACGCGGCCAGGCCGCGTCCGAGCCCCCCTTTGCGCTGTACTCCAGGAGGAGCGGCAGATCCAGGCGGGTGGGAAAGCGCGCTACTCGGGGGCATCAGCGAGACACCTCGCGACTACCGGGCTCGCCATCGCCGCGACTCGTGTGGTTGACGTTGCCGCGGTCCAGGAAGCGATGATCCAGGGCGATTTCCCGAGCCGCGTCCAGGTAGCTCAGCGCCCCCCGGGAACCGGGGTCGTAGACCAGCACCGTCTGCCCGAAGCCCGGCGCTTCCGAGATCTTCACGCTGCGCGGAATCACGGTCCGCAGGACCTGGTCGCCGAAGTGTTCGCGGACCTCGGAGGTGACCTGGTCGGCCAGCTTCGTGCGCCCGTCATACATCGTCAGCAGGATGGTGGACACCATCAGCGCGGGGTTGAGGTGCGCCTGCAC
>JBOHFC010000061.1:0-2894 GCA_050701375.1 Pseudonocardiaceae bacterium | reverse complement strand
GAATCACATCCGGGCGTGGCGTGGTGAGCAGGAGCTCTCACCCCGCCACGCCCAAGCAAGCCCCAGCAGGACCACACCCCACTTGACCACGAGGTCACGCGCGGCATCCCGGTAACTACGTCGAGCGTCGAGATAAGCGCCAGCACACCCAGCACAACCAGATGGAACAACACCGTTACCAATTGCATTACCGAACGGGCGGAGTCGGCCGGGTACACCTTCTGCAGATATCCCAGACCACCACGGTAGAGGATCTGCCCGTCAATCAGGACAAGCAGCACCCCCGATCAGCAGGAAGGTCGCATAGCTGTTGGCGTCCATGTCAGTAACTCCATGACCGTCGCTGCGTCGCCTCAGCGGGGCTGGCCGCAGTGGCGCACCTACCCGTCGAATACACCCTTGGCGGCGTCCTTGACCTTCTCGCCGGCCTGCTTGAGGTTGCCCTTGCCCTGGTCCAATTTGCCCTCAACCTCCAGGCGCGGGTTACCGGTGATCTTGCCGGCGGCTTCCTTGGCCTTGCCCTTCAGCACCTCGGCGCTGTTGGCGACCTTGTCTTGAAAACTCATCGTCAAAGCACTCCTTCGAGTGGATGCGGCATGCTGCGTAGGCGGGGTGTACCCCAATGTCACGTCTCTAAACTCATTGCCTAGGCCCCATTGTCGCCCGCGCTCGGCCGGCACACAGAGTTCACCTGGCTGACAGGACCAGGCTGCCGTCTCGAAGCCAACGCAGCGTATCAACGTAGGTGAGGCGGGGTTGACGCACGCGGAGACCCACAATGTACGGATTGAATCCTCGTCATCGTCGCAAGGCCGGTTCCGGACCTCCCGCCAACGCCTTGATCGCATGGATCGGCGCGGATCCGCACCTACACAGCGTCGTCGCGACCAACCGACGCGCGACCGCTTCGCCACCGCCGCCGAACAGCCTCGGCGCCAAGGCGGCCGTCGCCACCTGCTTTGTGCTGGCCGGTGGCACGATCCTGGGTATCACAGCAATCGTCAACGACGGGCTCGTCGCGCCGCCGGCGAGCACCCCGTCATCCGTCCTGGGCCAGGCCGCCGTCGCGACACCCGGTCCGGCAGCTGCTGGCGGCCCCGTGACGGGGGGTCAACCGAATCCGATGGTCCTTCCGGCCCCGAGCACCACCCAGCCCATGACGCTGAACCGCCAAGCGCAGCAGACCATCCCGGCGCCCACCCAACCCGTCTCACCAAGCCGCGGTGACCCGCCGCGGCATCCTGACAGGTCGAGCGCACCGATCACGCCAGCTGGTGCCGGCAAGCCAGACCCCACGGTCACGCTGGCACGCGCCACGAACGCAGGGAAATCCGTCGACTCAACCGGTTCGGACAAGCCGGCAAATTCGGATCGCGCCGCCAGCGTCGGCTCGGGCGGTCCAGTTAGCTCCGGCAACCCAGTTAGCTCCGGCAACCCAGGGGGCTCCGGCAACCCCGCCGGCACTGGGAATTCGACGGACCCGAGCAACCCGGCCAGCTGGGCCGACTTGCCTAGAATTGCGAGTCGGGGCGATTCCAGCAAACCAGGTGACAAAGGCAGACCGATCGGGTCTGGCGCCCAGCCATCCTCGCCCCGAATGTCAACCTTCAGCCAGGAGTCGACCCCGACCCACGGGTCGGTTTCCGCCGACGGGCGGACCACACAGCTGGGGTCGACCTCCGGCCAGGGATCATCCGTCAAGCAGGGATCATCGAGACACTGACGCCTCAGGTTCTATCCACTCGGCGGCGGTCATCGATATCGCCATCGGCGACGGTGTCGTCGCCGGGCCAGCTACCCTCCCCTTCGGCCAGTCCCCGGCTCAGCCGGCCGGCCCGCGCCGCGGCCACGCGAGACCGAGATCGCGGCCCCCACAGCTGCTCCCCGAGCCGCTCCGGTAGGGCGGCCGCAACCGAGCCGGCCACATTGTCCGGCAGTTGCTCACCCAGAATCGTCAGCGTTGCCCGAATAGCCCGCTCGGCGTCGTCTCGGCTATCCAAGCCGGCCCGGGCCTGGACCTCGTTGATGAACTCCTCGTCGCGCACGGATCCTCCTGCGGCTCGGCTAGCGGGCAAGACGCTGCGGCGGCGGAGCACCGGCGCTCGAATATCTCTTGAAGGTACCCAGCACGCCGACCATGAAAACGATGAAACAGCTACTCCGTTTGCCAACCGCGCTCGCCGGGTGGTATGTCAGGCCGCGTGGTCGATGCCGTGGTGGTCGGTGCCGGGCCCAACGGTCTCGTCGCAGCGAACATGCTTGCCGACGCCGGGTGGGACGTCCTCGTCCTAGAGGAGCAACCCGAGCCGGGCGGGGCGGTGCGCAGCGCCGCGGGCCCTGCACCGGGCTTCGTCACCGATCTCTGCAGCGCGTTCTACCCGCTCGCGGCCGCCTCCCACGTCATCGGCGCGTTGGACCTCGAGCGCCACGGGCTGCGCTGGGTGCACTCGCCCACGGTCCTTGCGCACCCGCTGCTCGACGGGCGTGCCGCTGTACTGTCGCGGGACCTGGAGCAGACGGCGGCCGGGCTCGACGCTCTCGGCGCGGGCGACGGCGCGGCGTGGAAACGGCTCTACGGCAACTGGCAGCGGGTCGGCCCCCTGCTACTCGACGCGCTGTTCGTGCCGTTCCCGCCGGTGCGCGCCGGTGCCCGGTTGGTGGCGGCGCTGGGCCCGGCTGGGCTGCTGAGATTCACCCGCTTCGGGCTGCTGCCGGTGCGCCGGCTGGCCGAGGAGGAGTTCACCGGACCCGGATCGCTGCTGCTGGCCGGGTGTGCGCTGCACGCCGATCTGATGCCCGAGTCCAACGGCGGCGCCCTGATCGGCTGGTTGCTGTCGATGCTGGGCCAGCAGTACGGCTTCCCGGTCCCGGAAGGTGGCGCCGGGGCGCTCACC
>JBOHFC010000060.1:0-3588 GCA_050701375.1 Pseudonocardiaceae bacterium | reverse complement strand
GCCCAGCGGCAGCGTCTGGGCCGCCCACCGGGCCCCGCGCCCCGTGGGCGGGCCGCGGACCCAGCGCGCGGCTCACCGTCGTGGCGTGCACCCCCACCCGCCGGCCGATCTCCACGTCGGAGTGTCCCCGCTCCCGCAGCCGCCGGGCCCGGCCCAGCTCACGGGCACCCAACGCTGGCGGGCGACCCCGCCGGGGCACCGACCCCTCCGACCCCTCCGCGCGCCCGCCCCCGCAGAATCGACACGTACTCCTCGCTTAGGCCCAACACCTCGGCCACTCGCTGACCGGTGAAACCCAGATTCCGCAGCGTCACCACCGCCAGGTTGCGCATCGGCGCGTCCCCCACGTCCCACCCGGCGATCACCGTCTGCCCCACCAGGACCCACACCCGCCCGTCGACCTCAACCAGCCGCAAGTCACGGGAATCCAGCACGCCCTCCAGCATGACCTGCACCCCGACCGACACCACCCAACTCTACCACGATTGAACGCTTTTCGCAGACAGGCACGCCCGCAAACCCGCAGTTCACGCGACTATCGATGAGCTACTTCCGGAGGTCTGAGACTCATGACAGCAAATAGAAACGTACGCCGCGGGCCCGTAGTTTCGGGAGTGGCACGCCCATTACAACGAGGCACCGCGCGATCGATGACACGCGCCAACCCGATTCCCTTTCCGAAAGAGCCCGCGCCAAGCGCCAAGCCCGCCAAGAATGACACCGGAATGCCGAAAACTCCGACCGGGACACACGATCCGATCCCGACCGACGACACCGACGTCGACCGCGGTGGCGTCATGGACTGGTTGGACGAATTGGGGTCGTGATGAGGAGCATCCGCATGCAACCCACGTCCCGCCAGGCGGTGACGCGCCAAGGCCGGGCCATGGCGACCCGGCTGCGCGGCGCACCCGTCCACCGCGCAGCCGACGACGCCAACAAACCCAAGCGAGTACCCGAAGACATCGACGGTGGCCAGAAGATCCAGACGGTGGAAAGCCCGCCATCACCGGCCGACGTGCCCGACGACATGAAAGACGACCCCGGTGGCGAAGGCACCCCGGAAGTAGTCACGCCGCCGGTGCCGGCACCGGTACCCGGTGATGAGGATTCCGAAGTCAAAAAGAATAACGGAATGGATTACCTGTTGCCGCTGGGCGGGGATGACAGCGACTAAGGCTCCCTTTGGTGGGTTACTCCTTTCCCACCAGGGTGGAAGCGCCGGTCCTGATCTGAGTTCGAGTCGTCCCGTCTCAGATCAGGGTCCTGGCTCGGTGAGGAGTTGTCCCGATGCCCCGTCGCCCGGACGTTCCCTGCGCGCGCCACGCGACGCTGGTAGCGATAGTGCAATAGCGCACTGGTGCACTGGTGCACTGGTGCACTATCTTGCGATCACGCTATCAGAGCACGGTGCACGCAGCGTGAGTAATCACGGATAGTAGCCGTGACTGGCCGCGCGGATCATGACACTGGGTGAGCGACGCGGACAGGACAAATTGTCGCCGCTGCGAGCGTTTGCCCTGGTAGGCATGCCGAGAGTGACGAGCGCTCGACACTCCGTGCATTCCAATAACGCACCGTACATTTAAGAATACGCAGCGTGAGAAAAGGTCCATTTTATTAGGCCAGGCGATTCGGCTATCTCGATATCGCTTCCTCGTCTCTCTCAGCGATTTTCACGCTACGTGGCTGATCACGCTCGGTGGCCGGTGACGGTCAGCAACCACCGCGTTGATCATGACGCGGCGTGACCGTGGCTCAGCGTGACGGTCGCTCGGCGTGCTCGCCTGGTCACGCTGTGGTCGTCATTGTCCGTCGACGGCGCCGCGGCGATGGCACAGCCGGCAGCGTCCCGCGTTCAAGGTCTCGATGGTGGAACTCTCCGGGCCACCATGTCGCGAAAACCCATGAGTCGGCTCATACGTTTTCGGCTCACCGCACGTGTCGTCACTGCCGTGTGTGGATCACGGCCGGGCGTCGCCGCTGGTCGGCAGGGGTCCAGGGTCCGCCAACTCAAACAGTTCAGTTGACTGAACGGTTTGGCGCAAGCCGCGGGATCGTTGGTCAGCAACCCGAGGTCCGTGGTCGGCCGGAAGTCACCGAAAGCTCGCCGGACCGCGGGTAAGCGCCGTCAGCTCGGCGGAGACGCCGGCTACCCGGGCCTCACCGCCGCGAAGTCCGTCGAACCCGTTGATCTACAGATTCCGCACGCCGGTTGCGGAATCCCTGGAACCGACCGGCCGCCGGGAGCTGGTGACGGGGGCAAGCGCTCAAACCGGCGGCCGGCCGGGGATCACTGGGGTAGGTCGTCGCAGCCCCTCGCGCACGGCCCGATGTGGTAGAGCCCGGGCACGACCGCGACCAGCGGCACCGGATGCCCGCACTCGCCGATGTAGTAGCCGTCCGGTCGTCGTCGGCGTGGTCCCCGTCGGGACGGTGTAGCGCCGCTCGAAGGGCCGGACGGTCGGCCGCTGGGCTCACTCGCCGCGACACCCCCGAAATTTCCTCGAGGTAGATCTGCGAGCAGCCCGCGCACGGCGTGCCCGCTGGTGGCTGGTCGTGGGAGACGGCCACCATCGCCAGCACCACCCCGCAGCGCGCGCTGACCAGAGCACCCGGAGCGTCGTGGCCACCGGGTTCTAGGAGGTGCACCCGCCCCCCGACCGGATCACGCGCCCACCGCGCCAGGGACCGGTTCACCGTGTGGTGGGGTAGGCCACATGGCGAGGTGCCTGACGTGTGTCAGGTCCTTTTCCTTGTGGCCTCCCTCCGAACCGGACGTGCGGCTTTTACCGCATCCGGCTCTCCGGTGATCGTGTGGTGAGTGTCGCGGTTGGTTGCCTGGTGTGGATGGTTTGGTGGCAGGTTTCGCAAACTACGAGGGTTTTGCGTCGCCGTTTTGCCATGAGAACCGCCCACGGGGGCTGTGGTTGTCCCGGTGTGGTGAGGTGGGCGAGTTTGCCGACGTGATGGACTTCCATTTCGCCGACGTCTTTGCACATCTCGCACCGGCCGCGCAGGAGCCGGTTGATCAGCTCTGTGCGGCGGGTGGCGACCGGGAATATGACGCGGTCGCTAAGGACAGCGTCTTTTTTGCGCCGTAGTGGTATACCGCCGAACCGTGCGGTTCGTGGCTTGTCGTTGCCGTGGTCGACGGTGGCTTGGAAACACCTGCGTGGCCCGTCGGGTGTCGTGATGGTGGCCATGTAGCGGGTCGCCATTTTCGACACCGTCGAGTGGTGTTTGCGGGCCAGAGTCTTGAGCAGCGAGGTCGCCATGACCCATCGCAGTCGATCCAGTCGCCAGACATTTCCGGCGAGGAGGTAGTACTGCACGATGCCCCGATATTCGGCTCCGTAGATGGCGATGATGGTGTGGTCATCGTTGTTCACCAGCCTGGTCCGGCGCGCGGGTTTGCCACGCCTGAGGTAGGGGGCACACTTAGCTTTGATCACCGTCATGGGCAGGGCCATCGTCAAAGTCGCGTCGTGGTGATCACCACTTCCTTGATCACTTGGTTAGACGCCGAGGAGTGTGAGGACTTGGTCTAGGCGGCGGCTCATTTTCTCGGTGGCTTGTTTGATGTTG
>JBOHFC010000059.1:0-20219 GCA_050701375.1 Pseudonocardiaceae bacterium | reverse complement strand
TGGTCCCCGTCGTGGTCACCAGGCCGGTGGTCGTGGTCCCCGTCGTGGTCACCAGGCCGGTGGTCGTGGTCCCCGTCGTGGTCACCAGGCCGGTCGTCGTGGTCCCCGTCGTGGTCACCAGGCCGGTCGTCGTGGTCCCCGTCGTGGTCACCAGGCCGGTCGTCGTGGTCCCCGCCGTGATCACCTAGCTCGTGGCGCCCGACGCTCTGGTCACTGCCATGGGGCTCGGCGCGCCAGCCAAGACCATCGTGGTGCTCAGGCCGTTGCTCGGTGCCACGACCGTTTGGCTCCTTGTCGGTGCCGGCATACCAAGCCGAGGAACCGTCGTACCGCGCCGAGTTATGAGCCTCCCCGACGTCGGCGCCGAACTGGGTCCACCCCCCGTGCGCGGCGGGACCGTCGCTCTCGTGTGCCGGGCTTTCTGCCCGGTAACCGTCGGCAGTACCAGACTCGTGAAACGCGCCTCGAACCTCGGTGTCCGCCAGTCCTTCGGTAACGGTAGAAGCAGCCATTTCGTGTTCCCTCCTCGTGATCGCCCTATTCCCGGGCGACTTCCCGGCTGACGCTAGGACCCGTTCCTGTGGTTTTGCTATGTCCCTGCTGTGGATACGGTCAGTGCATAACCGAGCTCAGTGACCGCCGATCGTTCACAGCGAATACACAGCTAAAACCAAGCTGGCCCGTTGCTTCTCCGTCTAGCTTCGTGCCAGGTGGGGGACACCTTCCCCGGAAAAACGCAAGGCCAGCGGAGGATCGGAGTGAGGCATGAGTCGCTGTGTAGGGATCGCCGTGGGCGGGGACTCGGTCGGAGCAGTTGTGGCCGGCGCGGACCGAGCCGTTGCACCTTGTGATCAGGTGTCTGTGCCGGCGGTCCTGGTGCTCGCCCCTGGGATGGACGCACTGGTGGGCGCCCAGGCTGAGCGGTTCGCCGGGTCGGGAGGGGCGGTGTTTCGTGACTTCACCGGCCGCGTCGGAGACCCGGTGCCGGTAGTGGGTAGCGACGGAAGCGCCCGGCTGGGAGCGGACCTCGTCGCCATGACCATCGGAGGCGTCCTGCGGAGATGCGCGGCCAGGTCCGATCTCGCGCACCTCGCCATTGCCCACCCCAGCGATTGGGGACCGTACGAGGTGTCGGTGTTACGTTCCGCGCTGACCTGCACAGAAGCCGAGGGTCTGCCGACATCGCTGGTCAGCAGCCCAGTCGCGACCGTTACGGCGGCGGTTGCGGCAGGGGTGATGAGGTTTTCCGAGACAGTCATCGTTGCTGACATCGGCCGCCACGGCACCCAGGCGGCCCTGGTGACCGGCGCTGAGAACCAGGCGGCCCGGCTCGAGGCAACCTCGCGAACTGATGATCTGAGTTCCGCCGGGCTCGATCAGGCGCTGGCCAGGCACGTGCTCGAGCAGGTGCGGAGTCGCCTCCCCGCCCCAGACCTTCACGACCAGGCCAACCGGGCGATCGTCCGCGACGTCGTCGCCGCCTGCCGCGTAGGGCGCGAAGATCTGGTTCGACACACATCCACGGTCATCGATGTCAGCCTGCCTTCACACAAAATCCCGGTGCGGGTGGTGCGCGCGGAGTTCGAATCGCTGGCACGCGAACCGATCCGCGGAGGCCTATCCGCCATTGCCCACCTCATGGATCAAGCTCGTGAGAATGGTATTAAGGTGGACGCCATTCTACTCACCGGTGAGGTTGCACGGACCCCGCTGCTCAGCGAACTGCTTTCAGCGCAATCGGCTTCTCGCGTCGTGATCCCACCATTCCCGGAATGGGCCGCGGCGAGCGGGGCAGCGCACATCGCCGCCCGGCGCCCTCAGCCTCGTCTGATCGCACCACTGAGCCCCGCACGCCCGAACTTGCCCCCGTCACAACCGCGGCGAAGCCCGGTCGATCAGCCGACACCGCCTAGGCGGAGCCCGAAAACCCCAAGCGCCGCCTCGCAGGCCATACCGGCTGTCCCCCACGTCCGGTCCACCGGCAAGGAGCGGAAGTGGACACTGAGGTGGGGAGCGCTCCAGGTGACCGCTGCTCTCATTTCCAACTCGCAGCCGCAGCCGAGCGGTCTCCAGGACTACGGACTCTCTCGCCGTCACGGCGCCGTTCCACGACACGGTTAAACCGCCGCGCTGAACCTCAAGGACCAGTCGCTGGCCACCGGCAGGCTCACCACCTGCGCATGGTTCCGGCTCTGCCATGCCCTACCCCGCGCTACGCCAGCGCACCTTCAGGCGATGGGACGCTGTAGCCGCGCCCCGGCCCTGGAGCACAGTGCCACCGCGGCCTGACCAGGCTTCAACGGATGCGCCCCCACGAAGGCCCCTGCCTGTTTGAGCAGGTGAGCAAAGAACGGGAAGCGGCACCGGTCAGGTCCCGTGGTCGACCAGGAATGGGGCAAGGACGGTGTTGTGCTGCGCCATCAATACCCGCGTCTGGTCAGGATCCGGCATGGTGCCGGTCCGGTCGACGTGCTCCGCGACTTTCGCGAAGTAGTCCTCGTAGCCGCTCGGCGTGAGGATCGCGATGTAGCGGGCCGGCTCGTCGAAGGGGTTGCCGAAGCCATGTGCCAACCGGCGGCTAGCGAATATGGTTTCGCCCGGTAGCGCAGTGTGGAAGCCGTCGCCCACCCGAAACCGCATCCGCCCCTCAAGGATCACAAAGGTTTCATCGTGACCTTCATGGACGTGGGCGAGCGGTCCGGCTAGTTGTGGGGCCATGCGCCCCTCGATGACCGTCAGGCGGGCGAAGGTGTCGTCGGCAACGACCTTAACCAGCATCGACCACCTGGGCAGGTCGATGCTCTGTCCATCTTCCGGCCTACGGACGAAGCCACGAGCCGGCTGCCCCGTACCGCCGTGGCTGACGGCTCCTTCGAACGTCACGCGGTGATGCTACGAGCGCGGAGCGCCTCACGGTTGTCGCCAGCCACATTAGCCCTATTCGGCGAGGGTGGTGCGGCCGGTTATGGCGGTTCGATCATCGCAGCGCCGCGGCACCGGTTACCACCCGGCGGATGTGCTCGTCGACCGGGAAGAATGCCTCGATGGCAAGCTCGGAAACCATCACATCCATCGGGGTTCCGAAGGTCGTGACGGTGCTGAAGAACGCAAGCTCGCCTTCGTCGGAGCGCTAGCCCGAGGCCGCGATTGGCGGCGACGACGCGCCAACCGCGATCCACGACCATGGCCGGGCAGGGCTCATGGCCGGCGAGGAGGCGTTCGATGGCCTGGTGCACCGGGGCCATCTCCGGTGCGTTCAGGTCGCGCTCGTGATGCGCGGGCGCAAAGCCAGCGGCGAGCAGCAGCGTGTTCGCTCACGCAGGGGAACCTCAAGACACTCAGCCAAATGCTGGACCACCTCCGCGCTCGGGCGTGGGCGCCCAGTCTCGACGAAGCTCAGATGCCGAGCGGTGATGTCAGCCGCCAGTGCCAGGTCGAGCTGGCTGAGCCTGCGCCGCTCGCGCCAGACGCGCAGCAGTGGCCCCACACGCACTTCGGCGACGCTGGTCACGATCCGAACTCTAGAGATGCCCCGGTCGAATCGCACTTACCCTGGATCCACCGGTGAAATCCAGGCTTAGCGGCACGCTCCTGGCCCTCCGGGCGTGCGCACCGGGCGCACATCGCTAAGTGGTCGGCGCCGGAAGTCCGTCGAGGGTGACCTGACCGCAGGTCGAGTGCCCGGCCAGCGGCCGGGGATGGATCGGGTACCGGGTTGCTGGCGCAGTCAAGCGGGCCTGGTGTCGTGAACTCGACAGCACGGACGTTTCCGCGACAAAAAATGTCCGTGCTGTCGAGTTCACGACGTGCACGAGCGCTGGGCAGGTAGTGCTGGAGGTGTCCGGTCGGCGCCAACTCCGACGGACTCCGGCGCCGACCACTTAGGCGCTGGACAGGAACAGGCAGAACGGGTGGCCTGCGGGCCCGCAGGCCACGCCGGAGGAACATGCCCTTCCTCGGTCTGGAAGGACAAGCCGGAGAACCCACCGAGCAAGCACGCGTCCGGGGCACCGAGCACGGTCGCCGACAGGCTGACAGCGGGCGACCGAGAGGCGGGTTTTCCTCTCGTATCCAGCGAACGCTGCTCCCCGGCCACATCGGTGATCTTAGTGCCATAAGCGGCATTGTTTGCTCAGCACACGCGCCGAAGGTCGCGTGTCGCACCGTCGACGCGGATGTGGCAAGGCGTGCATAGGCTTGCAGAGCGACGGATACGGGCCGGTCGCGGTTGATGGGTTCCCATGGCCGATCGCGGGATTCCATGAGCTGTTGTCGCTTGGCCAACTCGTCGGGTTTGACGAGCAGCTCGATGTTGCGGGCGTGGATGTCGACAGTGATCAGATCGCCGTCTTCGATGAGACCGATCAGGCCGCCCGCGGCGGCTTCAGGGCTGACGTGGCCGACCGACAGCCCGCTGCTGCCGCCGGAGAATCGTCCGTCGGTGAGCATCGCGCAGCTCGTGGCGAGCCCGCGTCCTTTGAGGAAGGAACTGGGGTAGAGCATTTCTTGCATGCCCGGGCCGCCAGCCGGACCTTCGTAGCGGACGACTATGACGTCACCTGCGACCACCCGGTGGTTCAGGATTCCCTCTACCGCAGCCTCCTCGCTTTCGTACACCCGCGCTGGTCCGGTGAACGTCAACATTGCGGGGTCGACACCGGCGCTTTTCACAATGGCGCCGTCAGGGGCGAGATTGCCGGTGAGAACGGCCAGCCCACCGTCGGCGCTGTAGGCGCTGTCGACAGCGCGGATACAACCATTCTTGCTGTCCACATCCAAGGATGCCCAGCTGCAGGTTGAGCTGAACGGCTCAATGGTTCGGACCCCGCCGGGTGCGGCTCGAA
Source organism: Pseudonocardiaceae bacterium (assembly GCA_050701375.1). GTDB lineage: Bacteria > Actinomycetota > Actinomycetes > Mycobacteriales > Pseudonocardiaceae. The sequence continues at coordinate 15,375 of JBOHFC010000059.1, read as the reverse complement.
AACGCTGCAGAGCTGCGGGCGCGGGGCGGTGCTGGCGAATGTCCCACGCCGAGAGCGCAGCTGTAAGGGAAGGGCTGTGCACGCTGACGGCCTCCCGGTTCAGCAGTCCAGCCCGGTCCAGCTCGCCCATGAGTGCGGGCACACCGCCCGCGCGGTGCAGATCCTCCATGTGATACACGCTGCTCGGGGCCATTTTGCACAGGCACGGAATGCGGCGGCTGATGGCGTCGATGTCGGCGAGGGTGAAAGCGATGTCGCCCTCGATCGCAGCCGCCAGCAGGTGTAGCACCGTATTGGTCGAGCCACCCATGGCGATGTCCACGGTGATCGCGTTGGCGAAGCTGGCAGCGTTGGCGATGCTGCGGGGCAACACGCTGGCGTCGTCTTCGTCGTACCAGCGTCGGGCGAGTTCGACGACAACTTCTCCGGCTTGCTCAAAAAGATCTCGTCGGTCCGCTGAGGTCGCGAGCAGGCTTCCGTTGCCGGGTAAAGCGAGACCAAGGGCTTCGGTGAGGCAGTTCATCGAGTTCGCGGTGAACATGCCCGAGCAGGAACCACAAGTCGGACAAGCGGCGCGCTCGATCGTCCCGAGATCGGCGTCGTTGATGTTGCCATCGGCACTGCCCGCGATCGCGCTGACGAGGTCGAGCCCACTGCGGACCACGCCGTCAGACACGACAGCGCGACCGGATTCCATCGGGCCACCGGAAACGAACACGGTCGGGATGTTCAGGCGCAGTGCGGCCAGGAGCATCCCCGGTGTGATTTTGTCGCAGTTGGAGATACATACCAACGCGTCGGCGCAATGAGCGTTCACCATGTATTCCACGGAGTCCGCGATGAGTTCCCGGCTTGGCAGGCTGTACAGCATCCCACCGTGACCCATCGCGATGCCGTCGTCGATCGCGATGGTGCTGAACTCCCTGCCCACCCCACCGGCTTGGGAAATGGATCCGGCGACGATGCGCCCAACGTCGCGCAGGTGCACGTGGCCCGGCACGAACTGGGTGAAACTGTTGGCGACCGCGACGATGGGTTTGCCGAAGTCGCTGTCGGTCATACCGGTGGCCCGCCACAAGGCGCGCGCCCCGGCCATGTTCCGACCGAAGGTGGTGGTACGAGATCTCAACGGTGGCATCAGTGTTCCTTCGATCTCAGTCGCGGTGCGCTCCCGAGGCACAACACGGTGATCGCCCCCAAGATCATGACGACGCCGATGGAGACCAGGCCCCACTCGGCGTCCCCGAACAGATCGGTCATCCACCCGACCCAGTACGGCCCAGCAAAGCCGGACAGGTTGCCGATGGCGTTTATCACCGCGATACCCACAGCGGCCGCAGCACCGGACATAAACGCACTGGGTAGCGTCCAGAATCCGGGAAATGACGCCATTATGCCGACGGCGCACACAGACAGCCCGGCGTAACCCAGCCAGGGCATAGAGGTGCCGAAGGCGGTGAGCGCGAGGGCGAGGCCGCCGACGAACATGGGAACGGCCACAAGCTTGGCCTGGGGGCCACTGCGATCGACGAGATAACCCCAGAAGATGATCGCGATGGTGCCTACCGCGTAGGGCGCGGCAACGAGCAACGTCACAACAAAGTTGTCCTGAATGGACAGGCTTTTCTTGATGATGGTAGGGATCCAGAAGCCCAGGCCGTACAGACCGAAGACAATCGCGAAGTACACCATCGACAGCGCCAGCACCCGCGGACTGATGAGCGCTTGGCGGCTCGTCATGGAGTAACGACTATTCGTCTCCAATGCCTCAATGTCCAGCGTGGCGGCCAGCGAGCTGCGCTGCTGCGGTGTGAGCCACAGCGCGTCTTTCGGCTGGTCGGTGAGCCAGCGCAGCACGGCGAAACCGATCAGCACGGTGGGGACACCCTCGACGATGAATAGCCATTGCCAGCCTGCCAGGCCCCAAACTCCGTCGAGTTTGAGGAGAAGACCACCCACTGGTGCCCCCAGCGCCGTGGACAATGGCACAGCGACCATGAACCATCCCACCACTCGGGCGCGTTGCGCGGCGGGAAACCACAGGGTGAGATAGAGGATCACCCCCGGAAAGAACCCGGCCTCCATGACACCGAGCAGGATCCGGGCAACGTAGAAGCTGCTTTCGCCTTGGACCAGAGCTTGGCCGGCCGCCACGATGCCCCAGCTGATCATGATCCGGGCGATCCAGCGTCGCGCCCCGACTTTGTACATGATCATGTTGCTCGGCACCTCGACGAGGAAATAACCGATGAAGAACAATCCGGACCCCAGGCCGAACGCCGTCGCCGAGATCCCCAGCGCCTTATTCATCGTCAACGCCGCCACCGACACATTGGTGCGGTCGAGGTAGGACAGGAAGTAACACACCCCCAACAGCGGCAGCAACCGCCTCGTCGTGGCCGTGTACGTGCTTGTGCCCACGTGCATCACCTTGACCGCTCGGGGCTCCGCACTACAAGATGCGCCTAATCCTAGTAGTGATAGTACTAGGTTTGGCGGAACCTCACGAGGAGGCCGATTGGGTACACCGGCGCAGCGACGCGCTGAACTTGCCGGCTTTCTTAAAGCTCATCGCCAGCAGGTCGATCGCAGCGAGCTGGCGCTGCCCGCTGGGATACGGCAGCGGACCGCTGGTCTGCGTCGCGAGGAAGTGGCGTTCCTCTCCGGGGTGAGCGTCACGTGGTACACCTGGCTTGAGCAAGCCCGCGATATCCGACCATCACGGCAGGTGTTGGAAGCCGTCGCCCGCACCCTGCGCCTGACCGTCCGGGAACATGCCTACGTCTTGGAGCTAGCGGGATATTCTGCAACTCACCTCGACGATCCGCCGATTGTTCGCGCGGCCCCACAGCACGTTCAACACCTCCTTGACGCTCTCGCTGCCTATCCGGCCTACGCCATCGCGCCTGACTGGGGGATCTCCGGGTGGAACCACGCCTACGAAGCGCTGTATCCGAACGTAGCGACAGTGCCAGCGCAACAACGGAACCTGCTGTGGCTTGTCTTCACCGACCCCTACGTTCGGGAGCTGCTACCAAACTGGGAAACCGACAGCCGGCACTTCCTCGCCCAGTTTCGAGCCGAGGCCGGTGCCCGCCTGGGAGATCCCGCGTTCTCGTCTCTCGTCAGCCGACTGCTCGACGTCAGCGAAACGTTCCGCGGGTGGTGGGATAGCCACGCCATCGAGCCGTTCACCTCACGCGAGAGGTGGTTCCATCACCCCCTCGTCGGTGATCTTCAGCTCGAACACCACCGCCTGGCCCCCTCGGACCAACCGGACCTACACGTCATCATCTACACCCCGGTGGATTCCGAAACCACCAGCCGACTTCGGCACCTGCTCACGTGCGGCTGAACGCGCCGACCGCAGCGATTCAGCTGTGAAGGGGCAGCCGGACGGTGAAGGCAGTGCGTCCGGGAACGCTGGTGACGTCCACCGAGCCGCCGTGCGCAGCGACCACGGCGTCCACGATGGACAGCCCCAGACCAGTGCTGCCGGCGGCGCGGGAGCGGGAGGAATCGCCGCGGGCGAAGCGCTCGAACACGTGCGGCAGCAGGTCCGGCGGCACGCCCGGACCGTCATCCACAACCGACAAGCTGACCTGCCCGTCGACCGGCATCAGAGTGACCGAGACTGTGCTGCCCGGCGGAGTGTGGGTACGGGTGTTGGCCAGCAGGTTGGCCACCACCTGCGCCAGGCTGGCCATGTCCCCGGTGACCGTCACCTCCTCGTCCGGGGCGGTGAGCTGCCAGTAGTGGTCAGGGCTCACGGCGTGCGCGTCGCTCATTGCGTCGATGACCAGCCGGGACAGGTCGACGGGGTCGCGGCCCAGCGGGCGGCCGGCGTCGAGGCGGGCCAGCAGCATCAGATCCTCGACCAGGGTGGTCATCCGCTCGGTCTGCGACTCCACTCGCGCGAGCATTCGCGCGATGTCGGGGGGGACGGGCTCGGAGCTGCGCCGGGTGAGCTCGGCGTAGCCACGGATGGCCGCCAGTGGGGTGCGCAGCTCGTGGCTGGCGTCCGCGACGAAGCGCCGCAGCCGGGTCTCGCTGGCTTGGCGGGCCTCCAAGGCAGCTCCGACGTGGCCGAGCAACCGGTTGAGCGCGAGCCCGACCTGCCCGACCTCGGTCCGCGGATCGGTGTCGGCCTCGGGGACCCGCTCGGCCAGCGCCACCTCACCGCGGTCCAGAGGCAGCTCGGCCACCCGGGCGGCCGTCCCCGCCACCCTCGTCAGCGGGCGCAGCGTCAGACGCACGATCGCCGCGCCAGCGACTCCGGTGAGCACCAGAGCCGACCCGATGACGATCACCTCGACGGTGACCAGCCGGGTCACCGTTTCATCCAGCTCGGCCAGCGGAAGGCCGGTGACGAGCACGTCGCCGTCCGCGGCTCGCACCGCGACTACCCGGTAGTCGTGGTGGCCGAGGCGCAGACTGCGCGGCGCCCCGTCTGCAGGCAGGGCAGCCAGCGCGGCCGCCTCGGACCCGTTGAGCTGCTCCGGCGAGCCGTTGCGGTCAAGAACCCCACCCTGCGCCACCCGGCCGTCGACGATCCGCGCGCCGAGCGTGTCCACCGACTGCCCGGGGGCACCGAGAAACCCACTGCGCCGGTCAGCCGGCCGAGAGCCAAGTGATGGCAGAGCCAGCGCGCCGGCGAAGCGGTCCCGCGAGCTGGCGAGCTGGCCATCAAGCCGTTGCAGGAGAAAGGCGTGCAGCGCGACCGCGGTGACCACCCCGACCACAACACCAGCCAGCGCGAGCAACGCCAGCAGGCCAGCCACCAGGCGAGCGCGCAAGGAGTGCATCGCGCTCAGTCCGCCGCGGGCTTGAGCACGTAGCCGGCACCTCGCAGGGTGTGGATCATCGGCGACCGGCCGGCATCGATCTTCTTGCGCAGGTAGGAGATGTAGAGCTCGACAACGTTGGAATTGCCGCCGAAGTCGTAGTTCCACACCTGGTCGAGGATCTGAGCCTTGGACAGCACCCGTCGAGGATTGCGCATGAGGTAACGCAGCAGCTCGAACTCGGTCGCGGTGAGTTCGATGATGTCGCCGTCGCGGCAGACCTCACGGCTGTCCTCATCCAGAGACAGGTCGCCGACCGCCAGAGCCGGCGTGCGGGCCACGCTCATCCCCGAGCGGCGCAGCAACGCCCGCAGCCGAGCCACCACCTCCTCCAGGCTGAACGGCTTGGTCACGTAGTCGTCGCCACCCACGGTGAGTCCGGCGATCCGGTCCTCCACGGCGTCCTTGGCGGTGAGGAACAGCGCCGCCAACTCGGGAGCACCCGCACGTAACCGGCGCAGCACCTCCAGCCCGTCAATATCGGGCAACATGACGTCGAGGACCACCAAGTCCGGCCCGAACTCGCGCGCCGTGCGCACTGCCGAGAGCCCGTCGCCGGCGCTGCGCACGTCCCAACCTTCGTAGCGCAGCGCCATCGTCAGCAGCTCGGCCAGCGACACCTCGTCCTCGACGACGAGCACCCGCACCGGGCCGCCATCAGCGCGGCGCAGCTTGGACTCCACCAGGGTCATGCTGCCAGGATCGCCCGGCCGGCTGTGCACCCCCTAGGCACAAGCTGTGCGGCGCCTGTGCAACATTCCGGTCAGCATCAGCTGCAACCGCTGGTCGAGCCACAGCCCTCGCAGACGTAGCAGGATCCGGCAGGACGCATCTTGGTTCCACACGTCAGGCACAGTGGCGCGTCAGCGGCTTTCCCCAACTGCAGTTCCAGCAGCTCGGTGGAACTGCCCACGTAAACCGGGGCCGGACGGCCCTGTGGTGCCGCAGCGAAATTGCTGGAGTCCGCCGAGCTTCGTAGCGACTCGACGTCGGCCTCGCCGCCCGCGTCGATGCCGTAGTCAACGGCTAGCTGAGCAGTGCGCTCTTCGGCGCTCAGGATACCCAATTGGTCTCGCTTGTCCTTAGGCAGGTAATCCAGCGCGACTCGACGGAACAGATAGTCCACCACGCTCGACGCCATCCGGACGTCCGGGTCATCGGTCATCCCAGCCGGCTCGAAACGCATGTTCACGAATTTTGAGACGTAGGTCTCCAGCGGTACTCCGTATTGCAAAGCTATCGAGATCGCGATCGAGAAGGCGTCCATCACACCGGCTAGCGTGGAACCCTGCTTGGACATCTTCACAAATATCTCACCAAGCCCGCCATCCGGGTACGACCCTGCGGTCATATAACCCTCAGCGCCACCAACGGTAAAGGAAACCGTCTCGCTGGGCCGCTTCTTGGGCAGCCGCTTACGCACCGGCCGCGCCTCGACGATCACCTTTTCCACCTCGGTGGTCGCGGTCTTGCCGGTCGACAACGGCTGACCCACCTTGCAGTTATCCCGGTAAATCGCCAGCGCCTTGATTCCCATTTTCCAGGATTGCAGGTAGATCTCTTCGACGTCGGCGACGGTAGCCGTCTGGGGCATATTGACAGTCTTGCTGATGGCTCCCGAGATGAACGGTTGGGTCGCCGCCATCATCCGGACGTGCCCCATCGGTTGGATGGCCCGCTCCCCCATTGCGCAATCGAAGACCTCGTAATGCTCCTGGCGCAGCCCGGGCGCGTCGATCACGTGGCCACGCTCGGCAATGTACTCGATAATCGCCTCACCCTGCTCCTGCTGGTAACCCAACGCGGCGAGCGCCTTGGGCACAGTCTGGTTGACGATCTGCATTGAACCGCCGCCGACCAGTTTCTTGAACTTCACCAGAGAAAAGTCCGGCTCGATACCAGTGGTGTCGCAATCCATCATGAATCCAATGGTGTTGTGACTGACAAACCCGGCTGCGACATAAGTTACGTTGGAGGGTACTGACAAGTCATAAGTCGGTTGTACACCGCCGTCCTCATTCGTCGCGACCGACTCGAACAGATACCCAAGAGCGTCGTCAAGGCGACAGTCAGGGCGCTCAGCTCGGATCCGGCGAGCCAGGCCACGACTGACCGCGCCGTACTTGCGCAACGACTGCACAACAGGACCGCGAAACTCGTGACCGCAAGGCACCAACTCGTCCCAGACGTGTCTGGGCAGCACAATTCGGTCGTTCTTGCCGCTGGCTACCGGCTCGACTTCGGCCAACAGGCCAGCTTTGCGATTGCTCACGAAGCCGATGATCTCATCATAGGTCAACGCGTGGTCGACGTTCCGTATACGGATCTGGTAAATCGGTCCACCCCACACGCTGACCGTTTCTCTCGTCGTGGTGGGGAGCCCGAGGCAGAGCAGCATGGTGCGCAGATCGTCGGCGAACGCCAGCGAACTCGTCGACACACTGGGCACGCCCTCCTGCACGGTGCCGTCCGCCTCGAAGACACCACGCAAAAAGGACGAGTACACTTCGATATCGTTGGTTTCGCGGATCGCCGCAGGGACTCGCGGCGCCCAACCTTTCCCGGAATGATCCTCGCCGGGAAGATCTTTCGCGAATCCCGCCGCCTGCCACCAACGGGAGAGGCGTACAGACTGCAGGACAACTTCCTGGTAGCCGCACTGAGGGGAAACCATCGGCTCTAGTCCGAAAAGGCTCTTCGAGAGGATACGTAAACGTTCCACGACGTCCAGGTCCGAATTAGCCACGCATAGGCGGATTCCCTTCGAGTGCAAGCTGCCATCGCCCATGAAATATCCGACAAGCTCCGCGAGCTCAGCATCGACGGTCTGGGGCACCCGCAAGTGACGATCACCAGCATAGTAGGCTTGATCGAGTACCGGCAGCGGGGTATCCCGTGGCGCTCCCACTAAAACACCCAACTGCATCGGCACGATGTCATCCCCGGTGATATCAGCGAGCCGCTTCCATTCCCAACGACCGGTCTTCGGATCAACGACTTTGATCCGGTGCGTCAGCGTTCCCTGGATCCGATAACCACCTCTGGTCAGGATCCGCCGGGTCGGTTCTTCACCGTTTACGAAAAACCGTGTCGCCTGCCGGGGACCGTCGTCTGTCGACACCTGAGCGTCAAGTTCCTGCCAACGCTCGCCGTAGACATCGCCGAGGTCGCTCAGCCGTGCCAGGCCACGGTCGGTCGTCACCAATGTGTCCCCGACCAAGCAGCCAGTAGGCGCTATTACACTAGCCTGAGCATTACGCCAGCCATTGTTCTCGCCGAGTCGGATGCCATCCCGCCACGCTTTGGTGGCGACCTTGTGCACAGCACGGTCATTGTGATCGTAGGTGCGGACCAGGTCGTTAGCCGCCGCGTGCTTGCGCATGACCCGCTGGTGCGCTTCGGCGTTGCGAGCATAACCGTCGTACGGTCCGACAGCCTCGGCGAGTTCCGCAGAGCGCTTGTACGCAGCAGCGGTCATCAGCGACGTGATAGCCGCGGCCAGCGCGCGTCCACCGCCCGAATCGTAGGCGTGCCCAGTGGCCATCAACAACGCTCCGAGATTAGCGTAGCCGATGCCGAGTTGCCGGAACGCCCTGGTGGTGTCTCCAATGGACGCAGTCGGGAAATCCGCAAAACAGATCGAGATGTCCATCGCGGTGATAACCAGCTCGACCGTCTTCGCGAACAGCTCAGCGTCGAACGTGAGATCCTCACGGAGGAATTTCATCAGATTGATCGATGCGAGGTTGCAACTGGAGTTGTCCAGGTGCAGGTACTCGCTGCACGGATTAGACGCGGTGATGCGTCCGGACTCCGGGCAGGTGTGCCAATCATTGATCGTGTCGTCGTACTGCAGACCAGGGTCGGCGCATTCCCACGCAGCCGTAGTGATATGGCGGAAGAGTTTCTTGGCCAGCACCGTCTCGATGACCTCGCCGGTCGTCCGGGCGCGCAGCCCGAACTCGCCGTCAGCCTCCACTGCGCGCATGAACTCGTCGGAAACCCGGACCGAGTTATTGGCGTTCTGGTACTGGACCGACGTAATGTCCTTGCCACCCAGGTCCATATCGAATCCGGCATCACGGAGCACCCGAATCTTGCGCTCTTCCGATGCCTTGGTCTGCACGAACTCGGCGATATCCGGATGATCAACGTCGAGTACCACCATTTTGGCGGCGCGCCGAGTCGCTCCGCCCGACTTGATGGTACCCGCCGAGGCGTCTGCCCCACGCATGAAGCTTACCGGGCCGGAGGCCGCGCCCCCGGAGGACAGCAGTTCCTTCGACGAGCGGATGCGGGAAAGGTTCAGACCGGCACCAGAACCACCCTTGAAAATCAGCCCCTCTTCCCGATACCAGTTGAGAATCGATTCCATCTCGTCGTCGACCGAAAGGATGAAACACGCGGAGACTTGTTGAGGCGATGCGGTCCCGACGTTGAACCAGACCGGGGAGTTGAAGCTGAACACCTGGTGCAGCAGCATCCAGGTCAGCTCCTGGGAGAAGATCTCCTGGTCGGTGTCGGTGGCGAAGTATCCGTGCTGGACACCGGCTGCGGTGTAGGTCCTCACCACCCGGTCGATCAACTGGCGCAAGCTCGACTCGCGCTGCTCGGTACCCACCGCGCCGCGGAAATACTTGCTGGTCACAATATTGACTGCGTTCACCGACCACGAGTCGGGGAACTCCACGCCGCGCTGTTCGAAGTTGACCGTTCCGTCCCGCCAGTTGGTCATCACGACGTCCCGGCGCTGCCATGTCACCTCGTCGTAGGGGTGGCGCGCCTCAGTGGTGTAGACCCGCTCCATCCGCAGCGCACGCTTGGGCCGCGCAGCAGGCGAAGCTCCAGCGGTTGCCGCCGCGTTGCCAGCCGGAGTCCCGACGGTCTCGGTCATCCCTCATCCCTCTCAGTCGCGGTGTGCATACTCCCGGCTTCGGGTCTCTCCCCGTCGGGATCGGTCGGATCCTTCGTCGTACGGTCGTGGCGTGGGAGGTCACGCAGGCTTCGGATCTCCTTCTCGAAGTCCTCGATCGACGAGAACGACCGGTAGACGCTTGCGAAACGTAGGTAGGCCACCTCGTCGAGGTCGCGCAGCGGACCGAGGATGGCCAACCCGACCTCCTGACTGGGCACCTCGGCGCTACCCAAGGACCGGATCGTCTCCTCAACCCGGTGCGCCAACTGCTGCAACGCATCCTCATCCACCGGGCACCCCTGGCATGCCCGGCGCACTCCGCGGACGATCTTGTCTCGGCTGAACGGCTCGGTGACACCCGAGCGCTTCACCACGGCCAGCACCAACTCCTCCACCGTCGTGAACCGCCGACCGCACGCCGGGCACGACCGGCGCCGGCGGATTGCCTGGCCATCCTCTACCTCGCGCGAGTCGATGACGCGCGAGTCACCGTGCCGGCAGAACGGACAGTGCATACCCCTCGCCCCTCCCAGCGTCACACCGTTGGGTACCCGCACCAGGCCCAACCGGTGCGTGAACAACATGGCTGTAACTACTATATGTTGTGGTGGTCGCGAAGTCGAGCCGCCACGGCGCAGGTCTCAGTAGGCCTCGGAAGGCGTGTCCCGCACGCTGAAGTGCGTTACCGGGGCGGGAGCCGGACGACGGTGACGAAGAAGTCGTCGATCTGCCGGATGACCTCCATGAAGCGGGTGAAGTCGACGGGTTTGGTCACATAGGCGTTGGCGTGCAGGCTGTAGCTGCGCACGATGTCCTCCTCGGCCTGCGAGGTGGTCAGCACGACGACCGGGATGCAGCGCAGCTGTTCATCGGACTTGATCTCGGCGAGTACCTCGCGGCCGTTCATCAGCGGCAGATTGAGGTCCAGCAGGATCACCCCGGGTCTGGGGGCGTCGGTGTGCTCACCTTCGCGGCGCAGGAAACGCAGCGCTGCGGCGCCGTCCGTGACAACGTGCAGCGGATTGCGGATCCGGTGATGCTCGAAGGCCTCCCGAGTCATCAGCACGTCGCCCGGGTCGTCCTCGACGAGCAGGACATGTACCTCCTGCTGCGGGTCACTCATCGCCGGGCGCTGCCGTCACGGGGTCGGTGGTTACTGGGTCGGTCATGGCGGCGCCTTCCTCGATGTGGTCGGTAGCGGCGGGTAGCGTGAAGCAGAAGGTCGATCCGGACGTGGTGCCGGGTTCGAGCCAGATCCGTCCGCGGTGGTTCAGCGGCGCCGAGGCGACGCAGGGTGGTCAGCGCGGCGTCCTCCTGCTGGCGACCTTCCTGGTAGGGCGCGAGAAAGGCCCGGTCGCCGGTGGCAGCAAAACCGCGGACTCCGGTCTCCTGGTTAACCAGCGCCGCGGACAGCGCCTGCGCACTGAGGAACGCCGGGTCCAGATGATCGACCAAGACCGTGCGCGCTGCACTGAGGTGAGCCAGCGCGAGTGCACCGGATGCGATCGCCACGATGGCGGCACTCAGACAGATCGCCCCGACCAGCCGCAGCCAGCGACGCAACGACCAGTGGCCCCGGGACGTCGGGTCGGCCATTGTCCGGCTCCGAGCGCCGGGGGGAGTGGGTCAGCATCACCACTGCCACATCATCGGTGTGGCTGGGATCGAGCCGGCGAACAGCCTTGACCAGCCCGTCCACCAGTTGCTGCGGATCCTGACCGGCGTGCATCCGCTCGACCCTGACCAGGTCGAGGAGCCCCTCCACCCACAGGCACCGCTCGTCCGGTCCAGACCGACCCTCGATGAGCCCGTCGGTGTAGAGCAACAGCTCCCACCGCGGGCGCAGCGCGATCTGCGCCGGCGACCAGACACAGGCCCGATCGATACCCAATGGCAGCTTGCGTGGCACAACGGGCACCCTCCACTCCCCGTCGTCGCCGAGCAGCAATTGGCAGGATGGCCTGCTCCGGGTGCCCGGCCAGCACCAGAGTCCGTCACGCGATGCGCAGGCACACCCCCAGGGCGGCCTCGTCCGGTCCGTGCCCACATACGTCGCCTATCACCGCCCACACCGCCCCGTCGGTGGTCTGCACGACGTCGTAAAAGTCCCCACCCAGCAACATCCGGCCGCCGCCGGGCTGGTACTGGGCGGCGTGGCCCACCGACGGATCAATGATCAACGGGGCGGGCAGCAGGCCGCAGCTGAGCCGGACGTTCTCCGCGGCCTGTAACTGCGACTCGGACAATTCCCTGGCCACCACCTCAGCCCGGTGTCGCTGCACTGCGTAGCGGATCACCCGGACCAGGCTGCGCCCATCGATCTGCCCCTTGGCCAAATAGTCCTGGGCGCCGGTGCCCAGAGCGGCCTCACCCTGGTACTGGTCATCCATGCCGGTCAGGACCACCACCGCGACGTCACCACGTCGCAGCAGCTGGCGCAGCCCGTCGAGCCCACTCGCGTCCGGAAGCTGCAGATCCAGCAGCACACAGTCCATTCCCGCAAACCACAGCCGCTGCGCATCGCCCAGCGATCGCGCCCACACCAGATCCACTGAGACCCCGGCATCAGTCAACAGCTCGCGCACCAGAACGGCGTCGCCCTCGTCGTCCTCGACCAGTAGCACCCGCAATGACGCAGTGGAAGACGCCGGGGAAGATGCGTCAGCGCTCATCCGCACCGCGTTTTGGCCTCCTCACCGCCGACCTCGCCCGAGCGAAACGTGCGACGCCCTGGTGAAGGGTAACGAAAGCGCACTTCGGTCAGCGCCCGTCGGGCACCTGCAACCGCTGACCTGGCTCTATGGCGGAACCCACCATCCCATTCAGCTCCCGAATCCGGTGCACCACCGCACTCTGGTCAGACTGTGGCGCTACCCGCCGCGCCACGTCCCAGAGGGTCTCGCCCCCGCCCACGCGGACCACAGCCGTCTGCCCCGGAATCCCAGGGCCTGCGCCCTGACCGATCCAGCCGAGGCCACCGACCACGGCCACCGTCACAGTGGCGGCGGCAACGACACGCGACAGCCGGCCCGACCGCAACGCGGGTAGAGACGCCGCCGCCATCCCGCCCTGCGCCGGGACCAGCATCCGCCGGTGCGCCACGCATCCCGGCTGGCGGCTGCGGACCGTAGGAGCGACCGGTGGCACGGGCACGGGGGGTGCCGGAAGCTCCGGTGTGAGCGCTGCCAGCCGCCGGACCGGCCGGACGCCGCTGGGCACGACCTTCACACTTCGCGCCACGGGCGGACTACTCAAGCGTGCTGGTGCCGTCATCGAGACTCCTCATCGCGGGTACCATCGAACGCGAGTTCGATCGAACTGCTGTGCGGTGTCTATCACGGCCCCCCGACAGAGTCGGTGACCGTGCGGCGTGTTGTTCGAACAGATGTTTGATCTTTGACCGGACGGTGGCTAGCGTCAGTACCGCGACGGACCGGATGGGGTCCGACGGTGCCGGCTGCGGACCGTAGTGGGTCCGACGGCGGTTACGTAATTTTCAGAGCCCGAGGAGCAGCGTTGGGACGACAGCGGAGCGACGAGCCGGCAGCAACCGGTTCCGGAGCGCGGACCCAGGACCAAGGCGTACCGAGCGCGGCCGCGCAGGTGCATGTTTTCCCAGACCTCGACGACAGCACTGGCAGCGACAGCCTCACACCGCGCCAGCGACGGGTCCTCGAGGTGATCCGAGAGTGGGTGCAGCGGTTCGGCTACCCGCCGAGTGTGCGGGAGATCGGCGAAGCGGTCGGGCTCACGTCGACATCGTCGGTCGCACACCAGCTGCGTGCCCTGGAACGCAAGGGTTATCTGCGCCGGGATCCCAACCGGCCTCGCGCGGTCGGTGTTCGGCCCGCCGACAGTGCGCCTGCGCCACCGGAGATCCCGAGCGGGGAGCCCGATCGCCCCAGTCCTGTTTTCGTTCCCGTGGTCGGCCGGATCGCCGCGGGCGCACCGGTACTCGCCGAGCAGGCTGTCGAAGACGTCTTCCCTCTGCCGAAGGAACTCGTCGGTGAGGGATCGCTGTTCCTGCTTCGCGTCGTGGGTGACTCGATGATCGACGCGGCGATCACCGACGGGGACTGGGTGGTCGTCCGTCAGCAGCCTAGCGCCGAAAACGGAGACATCGTCGCTGCCATGATCGACGGTGAGGCGACCGTGAAGACCTTCAAGCGCCGTGACGGGCACGTCTGGTTGCTCCCACACAACGCCGCCTACCAGCCGATCCCAGGCGACGATGCGACTGTTCTCGGCCGGGTGGTGACGGTATTGCGACGGCTGTGAACCCGCCGGTGTCAGGACTGGACCAGATACGCGGCCAGCGCGCGGGCGAGGTCTGGCCGCACCCGTGCACGCAGCCGGGTGCCGCTTTCGGTGTGGTCGGTATCCAGCATCTCGCCCTCGGCGTGCACCCGGGCGACCAAGGCGCCTTGGGCCCACGGCAGCAATGCGGCGACTTCAAAGTGAGGTTGCGGCAACCCGTCAGCGATCCGTTGAACCAATCCGACGATCCCCGCTCCGGTGTGCGCGGAGACGAACGACGCGTTCGGCAGCACGTGTCGTAGCCGAGACAGCACGAGCTGGTCTGCGTCGTCGATCTTGTTCACCACCAGCAGCTCGAGCGGCATCGGCGCATCGCGTCCTTCGGTAATCTCAGCGAGGACCTCGTGCACCGCCTCTACCTGCAGTTCAGGCATCGGATCGGAGCCATCGACCACATGCAGCAGCAGGTCGGCGTCGGCCGTCTCCTCCAACGTGGAGCGAAACGCCTCCACCAACTGATGCGGTAGATGGCGGACAAAACCGACAGTGTCAGTGAGCGTGTACTCCTGCCCTTGCGGCGTGGTGGCCCGGCGAGTGGTGGGATCCAGGGTGGCGAACAACGCGTCCTGCACCAGCACCTCAGCGCCGGTGATCACATTGAGCAGGCTGGATTTGCCCGCGTTGGTGTAGCCGACGATGGCCACGTTGGGCACCTCGTTGGCGCGCCGACGGCCTCGCTTGGTGTCGCGAATCGTCCGCATTGCGGCGATCTCCCGGCGCAGCTTGGCCAACCGACGGTGGATGCGCCGCCGATCTGTCTCCAGCTTCGTCTCCCCCGGCCCGCGAGTACCCACCCCACCGCTGGCCCCGCCACCCGCACCGCCGGCTTGCCGAGACAGTGACTCGCCCCAACCACGAAGCCGCGGCAGGAAATAACTCAGCTGGGCCAGCTCGACCTGCGCCTTGCCTTCCCGGGAGCGGGCGTGCTGGGCGAAGATATCCAGGATCAGCGCGGTCCGGTCGACGACCTTGACCTTGAGCTTGGCCTCCAGTTGCCGCAGCTGTCCGGGGGTTAGTTCGCCGTCGCAGATCACGGTGTCCGCCGCGGTGCGCAGGACGATCTCGCGCAGCTCGACGACCTTGCCGGAGCCGATGTAGGTCGCCGGATCGGGGCGCTCGCGACGCTGGACCATGGCGTCGAGCACCTGCGACCCGGCCGTCTCGGCAAGCCGGGCCAGTTCGGCCATCGACGCGCTGGCCTGGGCCGCGGAGTCGTCGGTCCATACCCCGACGAGCACCACGCGCTCCAGGCGAAGCTGCCGGTACTCGACTTCGGTGACATCAGCGAGCTCGGTGGAC
>JBOHFC010000058.1:0-25431 GCA_050701375.1 Pseudonocardiaceae bacterium | reverse complement strand
TTTTCGGCTTACCCTACATCTGCCCGTACAACGTGAACTCGATTATGAACCCGATCCTGGTGATGTCCCTGGGACTCGGCTACTTCTTCAACCTCTACCGGGGCAAGCCGATCGTACGCGAAGGCGGCGTGGCGATCTTCTACCACCCGATGCCACACGAGTTCCATCCAGGGCACCATCCCAGCTACATCGATTTCTACGAACTGCTCGCCGAAACCACCGACCCGGTGATGCTGGAAACCAAGTACGAGAAACAGTTCGCCACCGATCCGTGGTACACACATTTGTACCGAACCAGTTACGCCTACCACGGCGTGCACCCGTTTTACATGTGGTACTGGGGGGCGCACGCGATGCAGCACCTGGCCGACGTGATCTTCGTCGGGGGCAACCGGTCGACCACCGCGCGGCTGGGATTCCGGGCCGCGTCCTGTTTGGCTGACGCGCTTGAGCTGGCTCGCGCCACAGTCGGCGCCGACCCGGAGATCAGCTACCTGCACGCCCCGCCGATGGTGCTGGCAGACGTGCGATGAGTGGCCTACGCGACGAACTGCGACTGTTGCGCCACGGCCGGGACTGGCGGGGCCGGTCGCGGGTGCCACGGTCGGCGCAGCGCTGGGAACAGCCCGACAACGGAGAGGACTTCCCTACCGGGTGGGCCCGGACCGCAGCCGCCAGGGCGCTACGCGGCGCCCTGCAGCAGGCGATGCTCAAGCCGGTGATCTGGAGCCAGACCCGGCCTGTAGTGCACGGCCGCGAGTATCTCGACAGCGTCCGTGGCCCTGCGGTCTTCGTCGCCAACCACTCCAGCCACCTGGACACCCCGTTGATCCTTGGCGCACTGCCACCCCGGATCACCAGAAAGCTCGCGGTCGGAGCCGCCGCTGACTACTTCTTCGACTCTCGGACCGTCGCCGCCGCCACCACCCTGCTGTTCAACGCCTTCCCCGTGGAGCGGCGCGCGCGGCGGGGCCGCAGCCTGGCCGCCGAGCTGGTCGACGGCGGGTGGAGCCTGCTGCTCTACCCGGAGGGCAGCCGCACGGTAGACGGCTGGCTCACCGCGTTCAAGCTGGGTGCCGCTCAACTGTGCGCGATGAAGGAGGTGCCGGCCGTGCCGATCGCGCTGCGCGGCACTTTCGCCGCGATGCCCCGCGGCCAGCGCTGGCCGCAGCGTGGCCGACCGCGGGTCACCGTCCGGATAGGTCGACCTCTTCGCATCGCAGCAGGTGAGACCGTGCCCGAATTCCGCACCAGGCTGGTGCGCGCCGTGGCCACTTTGTGGGCCGAGGACGACCTCGGCTGGTATGGCGCCCTGCGAGCGGCAGCCGACGACTCGCTGGCGCTGCCTACCGGATCGCGCAGCGCCCTACCCAGCACCGCGACCGGCCAGCCCGCCCCGGACAACGAAGTGGCCGCCTGGCGCCGGGTCTGGGAGGCCACCCGGCCACCCGCCGATGACGGACCCCGCCAGGTCTGGACAGATTAGTCACTCGGTGGCAGATTGCACGCGCCACCCAGGCCCAGCGGTGGCTTGGCCAACTTCTTTCCTGGCCACCCACTGGCCCGACCCACCAGCGAGAGCAGTGCCGGCACGAGCACTGACCGGACCACGAAGGTGTCGATCAGGATGCCCGCCGCCATCGCGAACGCGAGCTCATAAAACGGCGCCAGCGGGATGAGCGCGGCCAGCGCGAAGCTCGCCGCAAGCGTCATTCCCGCGGCGGTGATCGCCCGGGTCGAGCGCGGCACCGCCACCGCGAGCGCCTGGCGAAGCGGTCGGCGGCGGGCCTCATCCCAAACATAACCGACGCTGAATATCGTGTAATCGCTGCCGAGAGAGACGAGCAGCACGCCGGCCGCGAATGGGATGTAGAAGATCAGGCCGTCCTGCCCGAGCACGCCCTGGAACACGGCCACGGTCAACCCGAGCGCCGCCCCGACCGCAAGCACACTGCTGGCCAGCAGGTACAGCGGGGCGACCAGCGCGCGGAGGAACAGCACGAGCAGCAGCAGGTTGACCAACCCCACCGCGATCGCCACCCGGACCAGATCAACTCTGGCTTGATCTACCAACGACAATCCGGTCGCGGTGGCGCCAGCGTAGGACACCTGCGCCCCGGCCAACCCAGCGCTGGCAAGCAGGCCGGGCATCGCCCCACGCAGCGCGCGCAGGTGTCCCACCGCGGTGGCCCCCAGCGGGTCGCTGTCGAACACGACGAGAATGCGGGCAGCACCCCCGTCCGGGGCGAGAAATATCCCCAACTGGTCCGGTAACCGCTGGTCCAGCAGGCCCTGGACCGGCAGTTGGCTATCGGGGCCGAGCACGATGTCCACCCCGGGCTGACGGCGCAGCCGGCCGGCCAGTGTGGCCAGGGCGTCGTGGCGGTCGGTGAGCCCGGGGGCGGACACGATCAACCCGGTCGGCGACAGGATGCCAGGGGCGAACCCCGCGGAGGCCGCAGCGGCGGCCTCACGCACCTGGTTACCCGCCGGCAGCGCGGCCACCGGCGCGACCGCGCTGCGCAACCCGGTCACCGGACTGGCGACCACCACAAGTACCGCGATGACCGCCGCGGCGACCACCCCGGCCACCCACCGATGGTTGACGAGCCGGACCACGCGACTCGGTGGCGCATCCGCCGGGCCATCGACATCGGCGAACTCGGAGATGGCCGCGCGTCCCACGCCGGCAGGTGCCTTCGCGGCGAGACCGTAGGGCCAGAAGGCCCACCGACCCAGCACCCCCAGCATCGCGGGCACCGGGACCACTGCCACCGCCAGCCCGACGAGCACGGTGACGGCAAGGCCGGGTCCGAAGGCGTGGAACAGCGCGGACTTCGCGACGACCAATGCCGCGACACCAGCCGCCACGGTCAGCCCGGCGGTCGCCACGATGGGGAGATACTCGCCGACGGCCTGGCTGGTGGCCGTTGGGTTGGTCTGCCCGGCCCGCAACCGTCGACGCAGGCCCGATAGGAAGAAGATGCTGTAGTCCGTGGTGATGCCCAGCATCAGGGCGATCAGGATGGGCTCGATCTCCACTGGGACCACCAAACCGGCAACCCCGGCGAGCCATCCGATGATCCGGTCGGCCAGCAGGTACCCGACGCCGGCGGTGATGAGTGTGACCAGCGGCGCGACCACCGAGCGGAAAGTCAGCCCGACGATCAGGGCGATCGCCCCCAAAGTGGCGATCTCCACCACCGACAGCCGGGCTTCGAGGATCTTTCTCTCCTGGACCTGGGTCGGGATCGTCCCGGCGACCCCGACCAGCGCGTCGCGCGGTTGATCGATGCCTGCCACGTACTTGCTGGCCACCTCCTCCTGTTCGCTGAGCCCGAGCGTCGGGTCAGCGAACAGGTAGGTCACGACGGTCGTATTGCGCTCGCGCGCACCGGTCACCAGCTGCGGAGAATTGATCAGTGGCAACGCCGCCAACAGTCGCCGGCCGGGCTCACGGCCGGCGGTTAGCGTGCGTTGGTCGACACCAACGGCCCGCTGCACGGCGCGCCGGACGGCCTGCGGATCCAAGCCTGCCGGATCGCGCTGCACCACTGCGGTCCCGCTGAGCAGCGGCAGCCCGAACCGCCGTATCGCGTCGATCTGAGCCTGGATGGCTGGCTCACCGGCACCGAGGGCGCTGGACAGCCCACCGCCCGTCGCGGCTACACTGGGCAGCATCATCACCGCCGCCCAAGTGATCGCGCCCACCATGGGCAGCAGTAGCCAACGCAGGCGTACCACGAGTAGCGCGTACCGCTCGGCCACTCCCATCAGCGGACCTACCGCTGCCTTCGCCCGGTTATCCGCGGCGCCTCGACGGGCCAATCCGGGGGTGGCGCTACCCCCAACCTCTGCAGCTCCGCCGTTGCCAGACCGTGGTGTCGCCCGGCCGCCAGATCATCCCATGGGTCCCGAGTGATCTGCTGCAACCGGGTATAAGGAAGCCTCGACACCGCGCCGTGTGCCAGGTATGCGACGAGCTGCGGGTCGACCGGAGGCGCGGCCAGCAGCCGGCGCAGGCGGCGAATCTCGGTGAACCGAGCGATCCGCAGGGGCAGGTATCCACTCAGCAGCGGGAGCACCGGCACTGCGGCGATGGCCACCCCGAGCACCACCGCGACCACGTGCACACTTGCCGCCGCATCCACAGCGTTGCTCCTGGTGCTGGTCGCCGTTTGCTGCACGCTCGCCGCCGCTGGCCCAAGCTCACGCCCCACGAAGGGTAGTCGGGCGAGCACGTTGAGCGTGTGCCCGATCTGATCCAGGGCCTTCGCGGCGTCGAGCAGGCTGGTGCTGAACCCGGCCAGCCGCGTCAGCTCGAGGCCGGCGACCACACCCAGCCCAGTGAAGAGCAGTACCAAGGCCACTACCAGGGCGTCGAGACGGCGGATGGTCCGCGCGGTCGGCGTAAGTGCCAGCCCGGCGGTCACCAGAGCTGCCCTGCCATACCGACACCATCGCACGCATCGCGGGTCGGCGCAGCCCGACGCGATCAGTCAGCCGGCGTCGCCGCCCGGGGGTAGCGACTCGTAGATCTCCTTGCACTCCGGGCATACCGGGGAGCCTGGCTTGGCGGCACGAGTCACCGGGAACACCTCGCCACACAGGGCCACCACCTGCGTGCCCATCACCGCACTCTCAGTGATCTTGTTCTTGCGCACGTAGTGGAACATCTTGGGCGTATCGTGGCCGGTGGCGTCGGTCCCCTCGGGGCGCGTATCGACATCGGGCAACGTTTGGGTCGGAGTGCTCACCGGCCCCATGATGCCACTGCTGAGTGGCGACGGTGTTAGCCACTCAATGCCGACGAGCGGGGCTCAGCCTTCGACGATCGGGTGATCGCCGCTCTCCAGCTCACGGCCACGAAGATCGCCCTGCTCCAGGCCCTGGCCCAACCTGTTGACCTGCTCGGCCTTGCGCGGCGCGCGGTCATTGGCGACGAGCACCGCCATCCAGGGCAGGGGCACCGAGAGCACAACGAAGGCCAGCGCGAGCCACCAGATCTGGTAAAAGACACCGGCGAGGATCAAGCACGGGATGCGGGCCCCCATCAGGATGGCGTACTTGCGGCGCCTGGCGGCGAACTGCTCGGCATACGACGGTTCGGCCGCCGTGATGAGAACCGCGGCATCGCCTCGCCGGCGGCCGTGCTCAGGTTGATCCCGCGCGTCCTGGTGTCCCGATCTGATGCTCCCGACCTCCTACCTCTTCGCCCTCGCGGCTGCCTTGACCTGTTGCTTGTACTCCCGAACCTTGGCCAGCGAATCAGCATCGGTCACGTCGGCAATCGATCGATAGACACCCTCATCCCCGAACGGACCGGCCACCTCCCGCCAGCCGTTGGGCCGCACATCACGCTGCTTGCCCAGAAGAGCCACGAAGATCTGTGCCTTGTACGTCCCGTAGCCAGGTAACGCGATCAGCCGATCGAACAGCTCCGACGCGTCAGCGGCATCCCGCCACAGCCTGGTCACATCGCCGTCGTAGTGCTCGACCAAGGCCCGGCAGATGTCCTGTACCCGCCCGGCCATCGCCTTCGGGTACCGGTGCAGGGCGGGCTGTTCGGCGAACAAACCCGCCAGCTCGTCAGGGTCGTACTCCGCCAGCTCGTGGACGTCGAGATCGTGTCCCAAGCGCTGCTGCAGTTCGTAGGGTGCCGCAAAAGCCCGCTCCATCGGCACCTGCTGATCCAGAAGCATGGCCAGTAGCAACGCCAGCGGATCCCGCTCCAGCAACGAATCCGCCGGTGCGTCCTGGCTCAACATCAAGCTCACCAAGACCTCCTCAGCAGCGATGAGTAGGCGCCCGAGCCTACTACTCGGCAGGGCTCTGCTGCCTGGCGAGCACCGATCAGATGTCGATGCCGACCAGACCCATCACCTCAGTGCGCCAGTCCTGGTAGGCAGTGGCCGCGCCAGAGCGTTCCTGAGGGTTGCGCTGAGGCTGCGTATCGTCGTCGCCGCCGAGCGCGTAGTGCACGATCTCCTGGTCGCTGCGCCGGCTACTGACCACCTTCACCGCTACGTGTTTGGTGGCGAGCTCGGCCCGGGTGGCGTGCGCCAGTAGATGCAGCAGCGCCAGCCGGGATTGCTGGTCGTCGGGCATCGACAGCTCATCCGGGGTATTGCCGGACACGAGCACCACGGTCGCGCCGGGCGCCAGCACTGGAAGCACCCGGTCGACCGCGCTGAACCGGGCCAACAGCCCTGCGGACAGAAACGAGCCGACGCGGGCGACGGCGGTATCCCCATCGGGGTGGATGGTGATCGGCAGCTGGATGTAGAAGTCGAGGCCGTCGCTGCTCGGCTCACCCGGTAGCGCCGCTGGATCGGTGATGATCACAGGGTCGGCGCCCGCGTCCTTGAGAAGTTGAGAAAGTCGTTGCGCCCGGTCGGCAGACCCGCTCAACAACCCGATAGACGACATCGACCCTCCTGCAGGCGCGTTCGCACCGATCGGTGGACCACTCGGTCGGCTGATCACCGTTGTCAGGTCATCGTAGGAGCCGGTGGCAGCACCTGGCGAGGGCACCGGAGGTATCGGACAGCGAGTCCCCCGAATGGCTGCTACTCATCCACACCCACCCTGAAGTGCCCTCGTCGGGACCCCAGGGACGGGTGGGTCCGCTATCGGGGTCCGTCCCGGCGCGGTGGTTGGAGCTACTTCTTCGAGGGTGCGTCCACATCCTGCGCCGGGGCTGCGCGCCTGGCCATCGGGCGCTGCTGGCCGTTGGGGCCATCCTGCACGTCCTTGGCGACATCCTTCGCCTCCATGGCGGCTTCCCGGGTAAGAGAAGCAGCTTTGGTGGCGGCCGACGTGGTGGCAATCAGCAGGCTCTTGGTGAACTCTCGCTGAGTCATCAGCATCTGCTCGGCGAAATCGAACATGCTGTCCACGGCGTCGACAGCACCACGCAACTTGGTGTCCGAGACAGGCATGAACATCTGAAAGCTGTCCGTCCAGATCTCCAGCGCGCTGGTGATGGCTTCCTGGCCGCGGCGGGCGGCATCGGTCATGATCTCCCGCGACATGGTCATCGTCATCCCTTTCGTGGCTCATCGGATACGATCACCAAAGTACGCATATTCGATAAGTATGTCAAGCAGTACCGCTGCGGGTCTCATCCGCCGCTACGGCTACTCCTACCCTCGATGAAGCTGCGGTACACCCCGAGCAGGGCTTCGCGCTGAGCCTCGGTGAGCCGAGGGTCGCGCAGGATGCTGGACTCAGTACTCTCCGGCTGACCGGCAGCGACGTCGTCCGCCACCGCTTTCGTCCAGCCGGCCTTCGCCAGCAATTGGTCGGTGGTCAGCCCGAGCGCATCCGCGATGGCCCGCAACACTGTCAGCGACGGCTGGTGCAGGCCGCGTTCGACCTGGCTGAGATAGGCGTTGGAAATCCGGGTCAGGGCTGCCATCTCGCGCAGCGACAGGTCGGCCAGCTGCCGCTGCGCGCGGATGAATGATCCCAATGCCCCAAGCTGGGCCTGCCAGGGGTCGCGCGCCGTACCGTCGTCGCTCCCACTCGCCATGACTCACATCATCCCGCTCCGGCGCCGCCACGCGCCGCCAGGTCTCACTTCTCGCTTACATAACTGCCCGGCGCAGCTTCCAGCGGCGGGTGCATGGTGCTGCCCATCGGAGGTGGAGCCTGCCGCCGTCCGGCCCGCCCGGCGATCCACGGCGTCCAGTCCTCCCACCACGACTTGGCGACTTCGGTGGCCTGCTGGCGCCACGCCTCCGGGTCCGCCGGCAACGTCTCCGCCGAGCCAACCCAGTGTTTGGACTTCGGATTCGGTGGGTTGACCACGCCGGCGATATGCCCGGAGTTGGACAGCATGAACCGCACAGTGCCGCCGATGAGACAGGCACCAGCATAGACCGCCTTCCATAGCGCGATGTGATCCCGCTCGGCGGACACAAAATAGCTGTCCTGGCTGATTCGGGTGAGATCCAGCTTCTCCCCCGCCAATTCGAGCTCACCTTTCGCCAGCCGGTTCTCTACGTATAAGGAGCGGAGATACTCGATGTGCATGGCGGCGGGCATCCGGGTGGAGTCAGAATTCCAGCTCAGAATATCGAATGGCGCCGGGTCCTTTCCCAGCAGCCAATCGTTGACCACATAGTTCCACACCAGATCCCGGCCCCGCAGCAGGTTGAACGTGGTGGCCATGCTGTCGGCGGGCAGGTAGCCCTTGCGGTCCATGACCCGCTCCAGCCGCTGGACGGAGACTTCGTCGGTGAATATGCCGAGCTGGCCAGGCACGGTGTAGTCCAACAGGGTGTTCAGCACGGTCAGCGAGCGGATCCGGTCCTCTCCGCGCCCGGCGAGCCAGGCGAGCAGCCCCGTCGCCATGGTGCCGCCGAGGCACAGCCCGATCAGATTGGTCTGCTGCGCGCCGGTGATCTCCTCGACGACCTCCAGCGCGGCCAGCAGACCCTCTCGCAGGTAGTCGCTCATCGTCAACTCGGCCAGCGTCTCATCGGGGTTCCGATAGCTGATCATGAAGCAGGTATGTCCGTGCTGCACCGCCCACTCCACCAGGCTCTTTCCGGGCGCGAGATCCATGATGTAGTACTTGTTGATCCACGGCGGGCTGAACAGCAGTGGAACCGCGTGCACGGTCTTGGTCTGCGGTTCGTACTGAATCAGTTCGATCAACCGGTTACGGAACACCACTGATCCCGGTGTGGCGGCCAGCTCGTGGCCGGGACGGAACTGGTTCGGGGTGACCTGGCGGGGCATTCCGTGGTTGGTTGCCACGTCGCGGATCATGTTGCATGCCCCGCGCAGGAGGCTGAGGCCACCGGTCTCGAATGCCTTCTTCAACGCCGCCGGGTTGGTCAGCAGCCAGTTGGTCGGCGCGGCGGCGTCGAGCAGTTGACGCAGCGCGAAGTCCGCCTTGCGTCGGGTGACCTCGTCCAGCTCGGCGCCGTCCAGCAAATCCTGCAGGAAGCCCTCTAGCAGCGCGTGCTGCTGGCGCACCAGGTAAAATAGCGGGTTGGTGGTCCAGGCAGGATCGGCGAACCGGGCATCCTGGGACGGCTCAACAGGGCCCTGCGGGTTCAGTCCCACGCTGCGCAGCGTCGCCGTGACGGTGGCTTGAGCGCTGCGCATGCCGTACGCCATCGCCGATCGAGACAGCGCTGGCGGGTTGCCCGCGACCGACATCGCGAGCCTGCCCAGCGCCAATCCAAACCCGGCTGGGTCCAGATCGCCCATCGCGGAGTCGACCCCGAACAGCGACCGCAGCGACGAGGCGATGTCAGCGGCGTCCTGGCGTAGCTCACCAAACGGGTCACCGTTGCACGGCTTCAACGGACTCGACGGGTTCACGGGACGACCACCTCCACCTCGGCAATCTCACGGCCTCCGGCCACCATAGGCGACCAGCTCTACTGGCAGGATCCATCGCCGTGCGAGCGGTGGCGAGCCGAGTGATCGAAGCTGCGGTTCTCGTGGACGATCAGTTGGTCGGTGAGCTCGACGGGCCCGGGCTCCTGGTGTTGCTCGCAGTGACCCACGGTGACGGTCCCGCCCAGGCCGAAACGATGGCGCGCAAACTTCACCAGCTGCGGATCCTGCGCGACGAACGCTCTGTCGCCGACACCGGCGCCGGGGTGCTGCTGGTCAGCCAGTTCACCCTCTACGCAGCGA
Organism: Pseudonocardiaceae bacterium; assembly: GCA_050701375.1. Classification (GTDB taxonomy): domain Bacteria; phylum Actinomycetota; class Actinomycetes; order Mycobacteriales; family Pseudonocardiaceae. The sequence goes on along the minus strand of JBOHFC010000058.1, from coordinate 15,771 downwards.
CGCGTAAGGGCAGGCGGCCCTCCTTCACCGCGGCCGCCCGCCCGGAGCACGCGCAACCCTTGGTCGAGGAAGTCGCCGCCCGGCTCCGGGCCCGCGGGACCACCGTGGCCACCGGTCGCTTCGGCGCGACAATGCTCGTGCGCAGCGTCGCCGACGGCCCGTTCACGGTACTCATCGACGTGTGACACCCTCCAAGAGCTACCAATCGGGGTGATAACGCCCTAAACCGGCGGCCAACCCTGAGAAGTGTCTGAGGGTCCGCCGCATCGGGCACTTCGCCGGGCACTGGTTCGTCGTGCTGGGCAAGAGTCCGGGAACGGAATCCGGGCTCCCGACGTTGTAAAAGACATCGCCGCGGGTACCCGAAGGCCAGACTGGTGCAACGTCGCGCGCCGATCCAGCGCACGCACCGGAGTCGGCACGAGGATCCGTCGCAGGAAGGAACCTGATGACCGCCGCGCAGATTTTCGTCGAACCGGACCCCACTCTCGAGGCTGACCTCGACGCTCAGAGCCCAGCGGCCGACCTGGTGCGGGTTTACCTCAACGGTATCGGGCGCACCGCGCTACTCAGCGCCCAGCAGGAGGTCGAGCTCGCTAAACGCATCGAGGCCGGCGTGTTCGCACGTCACACCCTGGATACCGCGACGCGGCTGTCGCCCAGCCGGCGCGCCGATCTCATCCGCCTGGTGAGTGACGGTAACAAAGCCAAGGACCACTTGCTGGAGGCCAACCTGAGGTTGGTGGTGTCGCTGGCCAAGCGCTACACCGGCCGCGGCATGCCCCTGCTGGACTTGATCCAGGAAGGCAACCTCGGTCTGATCCGCGCGGTCGAGAAGTTCGACTACGCCAAGGGCTTCAAGTTCTCCACCTATGCCACCTGGTGGATCCGGCAAGCCATCACTCGTGGCATGGCCGACCAGGGACGCACCATCCGACTTCCGGTCCACCTGGTGGAACAGGTGAACAAGCTGGCCCGGATCAAGCGGGACCTGCACCAGCAGCGCGGCCGGGAGGCGACTCACCAGGAACTGGCCGACGAATCCGGCATCCCGGTGGAGAAGGTGGCTGACTTGCTGGATTACTCCCGGGATCCGGTAAGCCTGGACATGCCGGTGGGCGCCGAAGAAGAGGCACCACTGGGTGACTTCATCGAGGATGCCGAGGCAACCGACGCCGAGTCCGTTGTGATCTCCGGATTGCTGCAGGATGATCTACGCCGGGTGCTGGCCACTCTCGACGAGCGCGAACAGAAGGTCATCCGGCTTCGATACGGCCTCGACGACGGCCAGCCGCACACGCTGGACCAGATAGGCAAGCGATTCGGACTCTCTCGCGAACGGGTGCGTCAGATCGAGCGCGAGGTGATGGCCAAGTTGCGCCATGGCGACCGCGCGGAGCGGCTGCGGGCTTACGCCAGCTGATCCGCGAGGAGCTCAGCGAGTTACCGCCCGAATGGCGGCATTGACGCGGCCGCGCCCCACCCGGCACTGTCACCTCAACCTGTGATGCAGAACACGTGTTACGTAGACCACGCGACGTCAGCTCAGGGCTGTCGCGCGCCGCGGAAGGTCGGACCCGTCGGGGGTCCGGCCTTCCGACTTCGGATCCCGCACGATCACACTCGCGGGTTCTCAGGATCCAATCCGCGCAACGGGTAGACGGCGCGCCGGGTCTCCTGGATCGCCCGATCCACCGCCGTCTCGCCAGTCCCGTCCCAGGGCGTCCAATTGGGCGCGGCGCCGTCGCTCATCGAGACCGGCAGCTGCGTGCCGCGCGCGACGTTGGCGGCATAGGCCGTCCATTCGGCTGGGACCGCTGCGTTCGGGTCCACCTCGCGGTCGAGCAGGACGCCCAGTAGATGCGTCCACGACCGCGGGACCACCCGGAACAGTGAATACCCGCCACCGCCCAGGGCGAGCCAGCGGCCGCCGGCGGTAGCGTCGGCCAGCTCGGCCAACGCTCTATGCGCGGCGCGCTGACCGTCGACGGACAGCCGCAGGTTGGCGAGCGGGTCTTCGAAGTGCGTGTCCGCCCCGTGTTGGGTGACCAACACCTCCGGCTGGAACGCGCGCAGCAACGCGGGCACGATCGCATGGAATGCCCTCAGCCAGCTGCCATCGCCCGTGCCAGGTGGAAGCGGTACGTTGACCGCTGAACCTTCGGCGCCGGGGGCGCCGACATCGGCGGAGTCGCCAGTGCCCGGAAACAACGTCGCCGGGTGCTGATGCAGCGAGATCGTGAGCACCCGAGGATCGGCGGCGAAGGCCTCCTGCACACCGTCGCCGTGATGGACGTCGATGTCGACGTAGGCCACCCGAGACACTCCGCCGTCGAGCAGCCGGCGGATCGCCAGCGCGCAGTCGTTGTAGATGCAAAAACCCGATGCGTAGTTACGCATCGCGTGGTGCAGCCCGCCGGCGATGTTCACCGCCCGATCCGCACGGCCGGTGAGGATCTCCTCGGCAGCCATCAACGAGCCACCGGCCACCAGCGCCGAGGCCTCATGCATGCGGCGGAAAACGGGGTTGTCCGGGGTGCCCAAACCGTGCCCGATGTATCCCCGCGAGGTCTGCTTGACTGCGGCGATGTAGTCGTCCGAGTGCACCGTGCGCAGCTCGTCGTCAGTGGCCGGTACCGGCGCCAGCGGCTGCACCCCGTCCAGCACTCCCAGCGATCGCGCCAGCCGCACGGTGAGATCCAGCCGGATGGGATTCAATGGGTGCCGGCCGCCGAGGTCGTAGCCGAGGAGGGCGTCGTCCCAGACGACGACCGCACGGGGAACGTTCATGGCCCAGCACGCTACCGGCCGCGGTGGTGCGCGGACCGCTATCCGGGATCCGGCCCGGTGGCCACCGGGCGGGCTGGGTCAGTGCACCACTGCGACCAAGATCCGGTGTACATCGCGGCCGGGCGCTGCGGCGTGGTGACCCCGGCGCGCTCGAGTCCGAGCACCAGAGCACATGCGTTGATCCCGGAACCGCAATAGGCGCCGACCCCGGCACCGCCGACCCCCCACCGTCGGGCGAGCTCATGCAACCGGGTCGGCGGGAGCCAGTGCCCCTGCGCATCTGTCAGCTCGCACAACGGCGCGTTGACTGCCCCGGGTATGTGGCCGGCGCGCGGGTCCACCGGCTCGATCTCGCCTCGGTAGCGGGGCGCCGTTCGGGCGTCGAGCAGCACCCCATCGCGGGCCAGTGCCGCAGCTTGCGGCGCGTCAAGCACTGGCATTGCCCCGGGCCGCACCGTGATGGTGCCCGGCTGCGGCCGGGGCACGTCGACGGCCACCGGCAGCCCCGCCGCTTGCCACGCCGCGATCCCCCCGTCGAGGACCGCAACCGAGGGGTGTCCCACCCAGCGCAACAGCCACCACAGCCGTGCCGCCACTGAGCTCTCCGCCGCGTCGTAGGCGACAACCGGGGTCATCGCGCTGATGCCGGCTGCCCGCAGGGTCGCCTGCAGCGCCGCCGGCTCCGGGAGGGGGTGGCGCCCATCCGGACCGGGCGGCCCGGCCAGGTCGCTGTCCACGTCGAGGAATACCGCACCGGGCAGGTGACCAGCCTGGTAGTCCGGGCGGCCGGGCCCAGTGAGCGACCACCGTACGTCGGCCACGACGGGAGGCTCGGGGGCAGCGAGCAGTACAGCTAGCTCGCGGGGCGTGATCACCGGGTTCATGTCACCCGTCCTGCCCTCACTTCCAGTGGGTTTCCGCAGTTTGCCCAGCGGGCCACTACCATAATCACAACCGAGGGAGCCTGGTGTGAACGATCTCATCGACACCACCGAGATGTACCTGCGCACCATCTTCGAGCTCGAGGAGGAAGGTGTGGTCCCGCTGCGGGCGCGGATCGCTGAGCGGCTCGGTCAAAGTGGACCCACGGTCAGCCAGACGGTGGCCCGCATGGAGCGCGACGGTCTGCTGACAGTGGCCGACGACCGGCACCTCGAGCTCACCGCGGAGGGCCGCAGCCGAGCCACTTCGGTGATGCGCAAGCACCGGCTGGCCGAGCTTCTCCTCGTTGACGTGATCGGGCTCGAGTGGGAGCAGGTGCACACTGAGGCCTGCCGCTGGGAGCACGTGATGAGCGAGGCGGTGGAACGAAAGCTGGTCGCGCTACTGGGCAACCCCACCACGTCTCCGTACGGCAACCCGATCCCGGGATTGGACGAGCTCGGGGTCGGCGAAGCCGCTGGCCCGGTCGAACCCGACCTGATCCGGCTCGACGAAGTGGCCCGACGCGGCGGCGGCACGGTGGAGGTTCGACGTATCGCCGAGCACGTGCAGCTCGACCCGACCCTGATGGCGGATCTGCACAAGGTCGACGCGGTGCCCGGCAACGTGGTGGAGGTGGGCGCCCAGGCGCGGGCGAACCATCCGGTGGTGCTGTCCGGTCGAGGGACCAAAGTCGAGGTCAGCAGCGCGCTGGCGCACGCGGTCATGGGCCTCCGGCGGTGACTGGACCGTCGGCGATGACCAGCCCAAGATGACCAATCCCGAGATGACCCAGCCCAATCGGATGCGTTTGCTGGTCACCGGCGGCGCGGGCTACATCGGCAGTGTCTGCGCCGCGCGCCTAGTCGAGGCTGGTCACGACGTCGTGGTCCTCGATGACCTATCCACTGGCCACCGGGACGCGGTGCCGGCCGCCTGCCGGTTCATCGAGGGAAATGTCGAGGATGCCAGCCCGGTACTGGCCGAGGGCTTCGACGGTGTGCTGCATTTTGCGGCCCACTCGTTGGTGGGTGAATCGATGGCCCAGCCGCAGCGCTATTGGCTGGGCAACGTAGTGGCCTCACTGCGGTTGCTCGAATCGATGCGCGAGCACGGGACTCCCCGGCTGGTCTTCTCCTCGACCGCGGCCACCTACGGCGAACCCGCGTCGGTGCCGATCACCGAAGAGGCGGCCAACCAACCAACCAATCCCTATGGGGCGACGAAACTGGCAATCGATCACGCGATCGGCTCCTATGCCATCGCGCACGGCATAGCAGCCGTGAGCTTGCGGTATTTCAACGTCGCCGGCGCGTACGGCCGATACGGTGAGCGGCACACTGTTGAGACCCACCTCATCCCGTTGGTACTTCAGGTCGCCCTCGGCCGCCGAAACAAGATCATGGTGTTCGGGGAGGATTGGCCCACGCCGGATGGCACCTGCATCCGCGACTACATCCACGTAGTGGACCTCGCCGACGCCCATGAGCGGGCACTCGCGCAAGCCGTCCCCGGCGAGCATCGGATCTATAACTTGGGCAACGGAACCGGCTTCTCGGTGCAGCAGGTGATAGACACCTGCCGGCAGATCACCGGGCACCCGATTCCGGCGCAGTGCGCACCACGCCGACCGGGCGACCCAGCGGTGCTGATCGCCGCCAGCGATCGAGCGCACTGCGAGTTGGGTTGGAAGCCCGAACGCGCTGACTTGGCCGTGATCGTGGCCGACGCGTGGGAGTTCGCCCGCCGCGTCGGTTGAGCGCCGCCCACGCGGATCACCGGTCACCGCTTTCGCCGTGATCGTCGCTTCGCCGATTTGCGCGCAGGTCGCCGAAGTGCGGCAGCGGCATCTTCAGCGACGCTACGTAGCAGATCCGGTGGCAGTCCCCCGTCCAATGCCGCCCGCAGCAACCCTGACAGTGAGTGATGCGGGCAGGCCTGCAGCGCGGCGTCCAACGCGACACCCGCGAGTGCGCCGTCCCCGCGGAGGTACGCGGCCAGCGCCAGCAGTGCCGCTGGTTCAGCCCGCTCCGGTGCGGGAGTCGCGCGAACCAGAGCCAGCCATAGCCGCTCAGCGGCGGCCGCGCTGGACCCCGCGCACCAGGGCAGGCACGCGTCTCGGACCCGGTGGTCGCACAGTGCGGAAGCGACCTCGGCGACCGTGCCGTCACTCAACGCGAGATCCCCGGCTGCTGCTGCTCGATGCAATTCCTTCAACCGGGCGAGTCGTTGTGCTACCAGCCGGGCGCTCATCGGATGCTCGGCGTCGGCCGCATCCAACAGGATCACCCGCCGTTGCAGTGCCGCTGGATCCTCCGGGGCCACCAGCTCGGCCATCTCCTCCCGGCTACCGAACGTCACGGCACCGGCCGCGACAGTGGCTGCCGCCAGCGGGCTCGTAGTGGGATCGGCCACCGTGCCGGCACAGGACGGATCGTCGTAGCAGCGCCACGGGGCGCCGTGCGCTGTCTCGGCGGTCCACGCCGCGTGTACCACGGGGAGCCCGGCCCCGATCAGCACCCGGTCGAGGGCGTCCACCACCGGGCGGTGGGGAGGATCACCAACCGGAGTGGACGACCCACCGACGACGATCAGCGCGACGCCGGTGGGTCGCTGCCGGGCGATCGGTGGCAACAGCTGCTCGGCCAACACTGCGGCTTGGTCATCTTCGACAAGATCGGCTCGCAGGGTTAATCCAAGACTCTTACCATGTAGTGCCAACAAGACCACGGAGTCGCGCGGGTGGAAGCCCAGTAGATGCGGGACTGCGGCGATCAGCTCGGAAGGGTCGGATAGCCGGATAAGGCCGGCGGTAGGTGCGCTCATGACGTGGAACCGTCCTCCCGCGACCGCTCGTGGGACAGTCACGTCGTGGCCGGCTGTGGACAGCGGGTATGGGTGTGGACTACTACCCCGACAGGGTCGTCAGCCACCGCCGAAATGTCGGCGGAGCTGGTTACCCTGCCGCGCCCGGACGCCCATCGACTTCGGCTTGCACCTCACGCGACCTTCGGCAGACATAGGTCACCGCCGGAGGCAGATTCCACCAGACCGTACGAGTGGTGAGAACCTCAAAGAACATCTCGCCGAGCAACGCCCGGAACTGGCGCGCCCGAGTCATCGACAACGCGTGGACGTAGGCAAACGTGGTGAAGCAGCCCCCCGGTCGCAGTGAACGCGCCGTCGCGGCAACGATCGCCCGCTGCGCGTCGGTGTCGATCAGTGACCACGGCAGCCCGCTGACCACAGCATCAACCGCAGACACCTGGTGCTCGGCGAAAAGCCGCTCCAGTTCAGCGGCGTCGCCGACCAGCACCTCAACTCCCGCGTGCTGGGCGCGCAGGTAGTGGGCCAGTTCAGGGTCGATCTCGACCGCCACATGCCGCCCCCGGCCAGCGAGCCGAAATTCGATGGCCGTCGTGACCGAACCGGTGCCCGGCCCGAGCTCCACCACGACCGGCTCCCCTACCCGGGGCACCACGGCGGCCAGCCGAGCCGCCAGTTGGGGCGAGCTCGGCGCTACCGCGCCCACGGTGGCCGGGCTGCGCAGCACGGCAGCGAGGAAGGCGACGAGGTGTGGCGGTATGAGCGGCATGGCGCCGAGCCTGCCCGCCGCAACAGCCTGTTGTGAAGTCGATCTCCACCAGGGAACCAGTTTGGGGACCGGTCCGCGTCCCGCACGCCCATCGCAGACGACATGTATGAGTCGTCCTGGGATGGATCTGCCCCTGTGCAGCGTTATACCAATTGTGAATCCTGAGCTTTACCACATTGAAGCCGAGCCTTCGACCGGGGCGGGCGCGGTGCTCGTACACGCCCTCACCGGGTTTGTCGACGCCGGCCGGGCGGGCCAACTGGCGGTCGCACATTTGCTGGCCAATCTGCAGCACCGAGTGGTTGCCACATTCGACGTCGACCTGCTGCTGGATTACCGCTCCCGCCGACCGGTAATGACCTTCGACGAGGACCGTTGGGCGAGTTACCAGCAGCCCGAGTTGGTGCTCCACGAGGTGCAGGACAGCGCGGGCACCACATTTTTGTTACTGAGCGGGCCAGAGCCGGATCTGCTGTGGGAGCGGTTCTCCGATGCGGTTCTTGAGCTGGTGGAGCGCTTCGCGGTTGGCCTGACGGTCGGTCTGGGCGCGGCGCCGATGACGGTCCCGCACACCCGCCCAGCGGCGGTCACTGCACACGCCACCCGTGGCGAGTTGATCTCCGGTTATCACCGGTGGTTCAACACCATGCAGATGCCAGGCCACGCCGGCGCGCTGGTGGAACTGCGACTGGGCGAGGCGGGGCACGACGCGATGGGCTTCGTCGTCCACGTGCCGCACTACCTGGCTCGCATCGAGTACCCCGAATCCGCTCGCGGCCTGTTGGAACACCTGGCTCTCAGCACCGGGCTGAAGCTGCCGGTGGATGCACTACTGCCTGCGGCGCAGCGCGTTCTCGCCGAGGTCAACGAGCAGGTTGCCCAGTCCCCGCAGAGCATGTCGGTGGTGGCCAGTCTGGAGGCGCAGTTCGATTCCGTGACGGCAGCGGCTGATCGACGCTCTCTGCCATCCCTTGATGCCGAGTCGCTGCCCACCGGCGACGAGATCGCCGCGGAGCTCGAGGCGTTCCTCGCCGAACAGGACAGCCCCGGCGAAAGCTAGTCGCGCGGTGTTCAGCTGCCGGGGAGCTGGCCGAGGGTCACCGTGGCGGTGCGGGTGGCCCCCTGCGCGGTGGTCAGGGTGACCCCGACCTTCTGACCCGGATCCAGCGCGGCCAACGCCTGGGCCAGGTCAGAAGCCTGGTGCACTGAGGTGCTGTTCACCGCGGTGATCACCTCACCAGGTTGGATCCCGGCCGCGGCAGCCGGGCCGCCCGGAACCACGTTGACCACACCCATGCCAGCCGGTTGGCCACTCGAGCCCACCACGGTCACCACGCGGACACCCAACTCGGCCCGATGTGAGTTGACCACATGGCCGTCATGGGCGATCAACTGCCCGGCGATGTCGGTGACGAGATTGCTGGGAATCGCAAACCCCAGACCCGGCGCGGCACCGCCAAGACCGCCTGACTGCGGCTCCAGCGCAGCCAACGTAGGCACTCCGATGACGTCGCCAGCCAAATCGACCAGCGCGCCGCCGCTGTTGCCCGGGTTAATCGCGGCGCTGGTCTGGATGATGTCGGGCAGCGTCGCGGGCTGGGCGGAACCCTGGGCCGGCTCGGTGACGGTTCGTCCGGTGAACGAGATTATCCCGTCGGTGACGCTGCCGGTCAGCCCGAGCGGGTTGCCCATGGCCAGCACGATGTCGCCGGTCTGCAGCTTCGAGGAATCACCGAAGTGCGCCGGGTGCAACGTCGACGGTGGCGCGTCGAGCTTGATGACGGCGAGGTCGTCGGGCGGGTAGGCGCCGACGAGCGTGGCCGGGATGGCTGTCGGGTTGTCGGCCAGGCGTACCTGAAACTTGGTCGCCTGGCCCACCACGTGGGCATTGGTGACAATGTCGCCCTTGGTGTCGAAGACGATGCCGGAACCGAGAGAGCGGTCGCTGGTGATCTGTACGACCGAGGGCAGCACCTTGGCCACGACGCTGACGTAGGCCTGCTCCAGCGCGGGCGCGTTCGCCGGTACCGGCGGCGAACTGGACGAGGTCTGCACGGCGGTCGGTCCGGCGGTGCAGCCAGCAACGGCGACGACCGCGGCGGTCAGCGCGGTCGCCAGCGCGGGACGGGACAGCTTCATCGTCAGCTCCCTGCAACTGATCGGGTGGCAGCCACAGCGTTCCCTCCGACGATCTGTGTCCGCCCCGAACTCTCAGACGCATCGGTGGCATTCCCGGAGATCGTCGCTGCTACGCCCGCGCCCTCATTTTCGTGATCTGCGTCACAATCCAGCTGCTGATCAGCTGACCGCTTCGCCGGCGGGAGTGGCATGCTCGGCGGATGCCGCTGCTCAGCAGGCTCGCGACTGCGTCTGCTGTGGCGTGGGCTTACCTCGTCGTCGGGCACGGTGGCTTCTGGCTCGCCTCGCCCCGCCTGCCGGCCCACCCGCCGGAGCCCGACCACTGGCCCAGCGTCGGAGTCGTCGTCCCGGCGCGCGACGAGGCCGCGGTCCTTCTCGAGACGCTGCCCACGCTGCTCGCGCAGGATTACCCAGGTGAGCTTGCGGTGTGGCTGGTTGACGACGGGAGCACCGACGCCACCGGGTCGCTCGCGCGAACCCTCGCCGACCGGGCTCGAGGACGAGCCTCGCTGACCGTGCTGACGGCACCTCCTCCGTCGCCAGGGTGGACGGGCAAGCTCAACGCCGTCCAGCACGGCGTGGAGTCGGCCAGCGCCGCGCAGGTCGAGTTCCTGCTGCTCACCGATGCAGACATCGCCCACCACCACTGCTCGGTGCGCCTGTTGGTCGGTACCGCGCGGGCAGACCGCCGAGATCTCGTGTCGCTGATGGCGCTGCTGCGCACGCAGACCGGTTGGGAGCGGGTGGTCGTGCCGGCGTTCGTGTACTTCTTCGCCCAGCTGTACCCGTTCCCCCGGGTCGCCCGGCCCGGGACTCGGACCGCTGCCGCCGCGGGCGGCTGCGTCCTGGTCCGCCGGACGGCGCTGACACGGGCTGGGGGCCTCGCCCGCATCCGCGGCGACCTCATCGACGACGTGGCCCTGGGCCGACTGATCAAACGGTCCGGCGCGCGGACCTGGCTGGGCTTCACCAGCGATCCGCCGGAGGTCCGCAGCGTCCGGCCCTATCCCCACCTCGCTGACCTGTGGGCCATGGTCACCCGCAGCGCGTACACCCAGCTGCGCCGCTCACCGGTGTTCCTCGCCGGCACGCTCGCCGGCCTGGGTCTGCTCTATGTCATCCCTCCGATCGCTGCACTCGTCGGGCTGGCCAGGCGCTCGCCGGTGCCGGTGGCGGCCGGGTTCGGCGCGTGGGTCGCGATGGCTGGTACCCAGGCGCCGGTGCTGCGGCTCTACGGTCTCTCGCCGCTGCGCGGGCTCGCCCTGCCGCTGGTCGCCACGCTTTATGCCGCCATGACCGTGGACTCAGCGCGCCGCCACGCCACCGGTCAAGGTGGCGCCTGGAAAGGTCGGCTCGCCTCACCGGATCGTCCCGTAGCGCGCTAGGAGGCGCAGGCCATGATCGCTTCGCAGCTGCGGATTGCCGCTCGGTAGCTCTGCGTGGTGGGTTGATCCAGGAGCGGTTCGCTGAGCTGGTTACGCCAGTATCCGATGGCGTGCAATGCCGCGGCTCGGGTGTGCGTGGGGGTGGTGTCCGGCGGCAGGCCGAGTCGGGTCGTTGCTGAGGTGCCGCAGCCGCCGAGTACTTGATCGAGGGCGTTGCGGGTCCGTTCTGGTACCGGCAGCGCGACCAGCCCGGCCAATACTCGTAGTTCGGTGAAGGGGTGCGTGTCGGCAAGAAGCCGGTCGACTGATCTGAGCACCCGTGCTGAGTTCGGACTGCGGTGTCGCAGCAGAATGCCGCGTAGCGTGCGCAGCGCTGAGTGTGCTTTGAGCTGGCGATTGCGGCTGCCGAAGCGGGCGTGCAGGGTACGGTGAAGGTCGTTGAGGCCGCTGTGGCGGACCAGCGCAGCCGCTAACGCGGGTGCGTCGCGGGCGCCGCGGCGAATCAACGATATGGCCACTCGGATGCCGACCATGCCGAAGGCCGTTAAGAGCTGTTCCCGGTGGGCGGCGGGTGCCGGGAGGTCAGCTGTGACGAACCGGCCTGGGGAAACAAGGGCCGCTTCGAGGACGTCGTCGGGCAACGCGGCGAGCCGGTCGACGGTGCTGAATTCTAGTTGTCGCAGCGTTTGGCCTCGTAGCGCGAGCAGTCCGGACACCGCGAGGAAGTCTCGATGCAGACCGTTGAGTTCGGGGGCGGTGCGCAGCTGCGCACTGACACCCCGAGCGGCGTCGAGCGAGGTGGTATGTCCGCCGTCGGTTTCGTCGGCGCGAGACAGAACCCCGACGATGCCGAGCGGGCCCCGTCCGGTGCCAGCGTGCTCGTGGAGCTTGCGCAGCAGTGCCACGTCGGCGCTGTGCAGCGAACGCATCAGGTAGACGATGGCGTCAGCCTCGCAGGTCCCCTGGTCCGGGGTGAGAAACGCGAGAGTGCGCGCGGAGACGTCATGGGAGTTGGACGACGTCCCGGGGGTATCGACCAACGTGTACTGATCGAGTAGCGACGAGGGCCAGCCGACCTCGAGCCGGTCCACCCGATCCGCGGTCACCGCCCCGAGGTCCAGGCGCAGCCGGCCGTCGGTCCGGAGCACCGGTAGCGAGGTGCGTCGCCCGCCATCGTGGGTCAGGTCGATGCGTGGCCCGGCCGACCCTGAGAACCAGGTGACGACCCGGGTGCATTCGGTGGCGTCGGTGGGTGCTATCTCTTCCCCGACTAGGGCGTTGAGCAGGGTCGATTTCCCGGACTTGAGCGTCCCGGCAAGCGCTACCCGCAGCGGCTCATCCAGCCGGCGCTGGCATGCTGAGAGCTCGGCATCGACCGCAGCGTTGATCTGGAAGCTGGCCTTGAGCTCACTGCGGGTGTCGCGGATGAGCATCCGGGCCAGGTCGACAGTGCTAGGTACCTGCGGGCTCATCGCGTCGCCTCCATCGTGCGGGCAGGGGCCAGGGCGGCAGCCCGGACCCGTAGCTGGCGTAGGTCACTCAGGGCGTTCTGGACCTCGGAGATCCGACCAGCGCGGTGGTCTGTGTGAACCTGATTGGCTTCGTGGGCGGATCGCAGTGCGTCGTCGGCTGAGCGCAGCATTTCGGTGGCCACGGCGGTGAAGTGATCCCGCAGAGTCCGCTGCGCCTCGCGGAGCCGGTACTTCGACTCCTTGCCGACCTGGAAAATCACGTCGTCCATCAGGCGGGCGACCGCGGCCTTGGCCTCGGATTGGCGCCGGGCGGTGAACGACTTGCGGTCCTCCCAGAAGGTGTTCGCGCCGAGCAGCACGCCGGCGCCGATCGAGTACGGGTTCACCAGAGCCAACCCGACGAGGCTGGACATCAGCCCGACCATCAGGACGCCACCATAGGACCCACGCACGCCGGTGATCGCCCGTTGCACGAGCCCGGCCTTGCGGCTGTCCAGCGGCTCCAGGGACTGGACCGGGTCGAGGACCGAGCCGGTGTGGTCGAGGTAGAGCTCCGGGACTGCTAGCCGACCCTCCGCTGCGAACCGGGCGGCCACCTTCGCGGCAAGATCACGGGAGCGAGTGTGGGCCAGCACGAAGTTGTCCTGCACGGATTCGGCGATGCGACCGTCGAGCCAGTTGCCGAACTCCTCCCATCGCTTCGCCGGGTCCGAGGTCATGATGTCCGTCTCGGCCTCGCGGATCACGCTGCGCAGCCGGTGCCGCAGATCGTGCTCCACCTCGACGGTCACCTCCGTCGCGCCGTCTCCCAGCACAACCTGCCAGTTCGCAGCACGCTGCCGCAGCCGGTCGGCGGCCTCCCGCGCCTCGTGCAGCCGTGCGACGAGCTCGGCCCCACAGCTGGGATCGTTCAGCGCGTTCAGCTCGGCATTCAGTGCCATCGCAAGATGGTCCGAGACGAATCGAACGTCATTGACCACCGCGTTGCGCAGCACGGCGTCGGCGTCGCCGACCACCCGGTGACGCAGGAAGTCGACCAGCTGCGGCACCCCCGACTCAACCGAAAGCTCGGCGTCACCGATACGCCGGGCGGTCCCACTGATCGCGGCCGACAGCGGCAGCAGGGGGATGTCCAGGCCCGCGTTGGTCAAGTGGGCGCGATTGGCGCTTTGAATGTCAGCCCACCGCGGGTAGAGGTCGATCTTGGTGATCACGCCGATGACGGTGGGACACAGCTGCCGGATCTGACGCAGGAATGCGATCTCCGGTTCGATGAATTCCTGGCTGGCGTCGGAGACGAACAGGACCGCGTCGGCCCCAGGAAGCAGGGACAGCACCGCACCCGCGCGGGCCGAGTCCATGCCCGAGGTACCGGGGGTGTCGATCAGCACGACGCCCTGGGCCAGCAGCTCGTTCTGTACGCCGACCTCGACGCGGGGCACCAGAGCGGTGCCGGCGTCCGCGAAGTCGGTGGGCTCCGTGCCGGTCGCGTCGACCAGCCGCACGAATTCGGAGTCTGCGTAGGTGACGATGACCGGGTCAACCGAACGTTTGCCGGCGGTCACCGGCACGCCGATGATCGCCTCGACTAGTGAGCTCATACCCTGACCGGTCTGCCCGGTCACCACGATGCGCAACCGGGGGTCGGTCACCCGAGCTCGGGCCACAGCGAGATGGGTACCGAGGTCCGGTCGTCTCGCTGCGTCGGTGAGCTCACGCAGCCGGTCGAGCAGCTCGGTCATGGCTCCGTTGGATCCTGTGTCGGTGCCGGTATAGGCAGCGGGATCGGTCATGACGGACATGTGGACTTCTCCTTTGGTGCAGATCGTGGGGCGACCGGGCCGGCCCACGCCGGGGAGAGCGGCGCGGGCCGGCGGCGGTCAGTGATGGATGACCGCGGTGTGGTCGGTCATCGCGTGGTCGGCCGTGAGGTCCGGGGCGGTTGTGCTCGTCGTGAGCCCGCTGGACAGCCCGTGCGGAGTGGACGACAAGCCGGTGTGAGCGCTGTCCGTCGGCGCCACAGTGCCGGCACTCGGGCTTGCGATGTGCGAACCCAGACCGGCTCCCGTGCTGTACGTCGAAGCGGTCGCCGGGTGCGAGCTGATGTCCGGCGTGGCGGCAGCGGCGGCAGGGTGCGCACTCGGAGCGGATGCCGCCGAGCCCGTGCTTGACGTAGTGGCTGGGGCCGTGTGGTTCGCTGAGACCGACGCCGGGCTCGCTGCGCCCGAGGTGGTGGCTGACGGGCTAGCCGAAGGCGCCGGGAGATGCCCGGGCGCCGCCTGGCCACCGGCAGGGTGCACGTTCGACGCGCTACCAGCGGCGGGGCTCGCCGAGCCCGACCCGGTGCTTGCCGCGCCCAACGTGGTGCCTGACGAGTCAGCCGATGACGCCCCGACATGCCCGGTCGCCGGCTGGCCGCCTGACGTATGGGCGTGCGACGGAGTGGCCGCAGGAACGTTCGTGCCCCCGGTATCAGAGGCGGGCAGCCCGCTGCTGGCGGTCTGAGCGCCGGAACCCGCGCTGGTCGAACCGCCCAGGTCAGCGGTCGGAGCGTGAGCGCCGGACACGGTGGACCCAGTGCTCAGCGCGTTGGGGTGCGCAGTGCTGGACGCTCCGGTCCGGGGTGTACTCACAGGGACACTAGATCCGGTGCCGTGCTGCACGGCCTGGTCGGCCGTGGCGGTCCGAGACGCCGTGCTGGTCGCCTGGGAGGAGCTAGATCCGCCAAGGTCGGCTTGCGGCGCGAACCCGGTGCTAACGGTCGACGACTTTTCCACGGTCGTCGTGAGCGGCTGCGATGTCGCCTGGGATGTCACCGCTGAGCTCACCGGGGTGGTCGTGACCGGTTGGCTGGCCACCGAGCTGACTGTGCTGACGGCCGCGGCGTTTGCTGGGGCCGTCGCGGCGCTCACCGGCTGGCTCAGCGCGGATGAGGCGGATGGGAACGTCGGCAACAGGCCGGTCGATCCGGTGGCCGCCATGCCCGACACGCCCGAGGAGAACGTCCCTGCCGAATACGGCGTTGATGAGCTCGGCTGTACAGCCATCGAATGGTGCGGCTCGCCCGATTGTCCCCCTGCGCCCACGGTCCTGGTCGTGGTGAGGGCACTAGGCTGCTCGCCCACTGTGTGGGCGTGCTGCCCGCTACCGGTGGTGTGAATGTTGTCCTGGCCAGCGTGGATCTCGTGCCCAACGGCGGACCGCTGGTCAGCGTTGCTGGCCACGTTGTGGCTCTGTTGATTGGTGCCGGTGCGCCCGGCGTCGGGGCGTGTGTGAGCGCCGCCGTCACCGTTCGTGTGGTAGCCGTGGCCGCCAGCCTGGTCGTTGCCGGATTGCTGATTGTGCGGATCGGATCGATCAGAGTCTTTGCCTTGGTCGTGGTCCCCGTCGTGGTCACCAGGCCGGTGGTCGTGGTCCCCGTCGTGGTCACCAGGCCGGTGGTCGTGGTCCCCGTCGTGGTCACCAGGCC
>JBOHFC010000057.1:0-14540 GCA_050701375.1 Pseudonocardiaceae bacterium | reverse complement strand
CCCCAGTCACGGGCCCACCTCCTGCTCATCATCGCGGGCCGTCGGCATGACCGCCCGGAGTTGTTCATCATCGATGCCGGGGGGTGCTGAGCGGATCGCCCCGTAGAGCACGGTGTCGACGGCCGCCCGCAGCAAATCGGCCGCGGTCCAGTCGAGTTCGCGCGGCAACTGCGAGATGAGCAGCCGCTCCAACGCGCCGCGGGTGATCTCACTCAGCAGCTCAGGCGGCGCCGGCAGCAGTCCCCGCCGGTGCCCGTCCCGGAACAGCTCGTCGAGCCGCCGGTAGACCACCGCGTCCACACGCTGCCCCACGTACTGGCGCAGCATCGCATCGCCCCGTCCCGTCGCCAGCTGAGCCGCGCCGATCCGCCCGAGCTCACCGCCTGCCGCGATCAAAAATCACTGTACCCGCGCACCGAACGGCTGCCCTTCTGCGTCCTCGGCCGCCGCCACCAGCGTGCGCTCCACCGCCGCGAACTCCCGATCCAGCACCGCGGCCAGCAGGCTGCGCTTGTCCTGGAAATGACGGTAGATCGTCTTCTTGCTCATCCCGAGCTTACGAGCGAGATCATCCATACTCACCCGCGCGACACCCGGCGCGAAGAACAACCGGCCGGCCGCCTCCACGATCACGTCAGCACGCTGCCCGTCACCCTCGGAAACCCGAGAAACTAATTCAGTTTCCATAGTTCCCATGGAGGCTGCCCACCCCTACGCTGTCAAGGCACACCTTCCGGGCATGCGGGACTATGTGACCGAATACCGTGATCTTGGCCGGCGCGGAGCAAGAGGACGTGCGCGGCGTGCGCGAGGCGTTCTTCGTTCCATTCGATGGTCGGGTCGGACTCGAGGAAGCTCAGCGCGATGACGGCGATTCCCAGCGCCGGCTGGGACCATTCACGCGGGCCCGCGAATCTGCCGGCCGCGGCCGTCGACTGGACTGCGCAGGCTAGCGGGACCGGCACGCAGACCCTGCACTGGAACACGGACAGCGGTGCGCAAACGTTGGTCGTCATGAACGCCGACGGGTCGCCATCGGTGAGCGGACAGGTGGTGTCGGAGGTCGTCACAGTGCCAGCGCTGCCGTGGATTGCCGCCGGTCTGCTGGCCGGTGGGGTCATCCTTCTCGCATCAGCGGGCACCCTAATCGTGCGACCCGTCCGCCGGGCCCGCAGTCGGCACAGCCCAGACCGGTAATCAGGGTCGTGGCTGCCGTGGCCGACTACGGTGCGGCAGCCACGAAGATCATCGAGGAGGCGGGTCGCTTACCGAGTGCTCAGGTCTCGCGGCCGAACCATCGTCGCTGACTACCACTCCCACCGGCTTTGGCGCTGCGGCGGCGAGGTCCGGTGGGCGACCCGCGCTGCGCCCCACCAGGCCAACGCTGGCGAGCACCACGGCCATGCCGCCAAGCACCCGCAGGCTCAGGGGCTCGCCCAGTAAGGCGACGCCGAACAGGAGGGCGACCACCGGGATCAGATAAGTGACGGTGGAGGCCACGGTCGGGCCATCGTCGGTGATAAGCCGGTAGTTCAGGATGTAGGCGACGCCGGTGCCGAGCAGCCCGAGCACAGCGACACTGCCGACGGCGTCCGGGCGCAAGTGCGGGGCGTGCCAGCCGACCGGCAGCGCGAGCGCCGACAGGACGGTGGCCGCGGTGAGCTGGCCGGCAGACAGAACCGTCGGGGCCAGGCCCCGTCCGGTGAGGAACCGGCCCACGTAGACGAACAACACCCCGTACAGGGCGGCGGCAGTGAGGCAGGTGGCGGCCCCGCTCACGGTGCCGGTGCCGCCGGACCGCCACGGGGCGAAGATCACCAGAATGCCGGCGAAGCCCAGCAGGAGGCCGGCGGCACGGGGCGCCAGCATCACACGCTCGGTCCGCGCAAGCCACGCCACCACGATCGTCCACAGCGGAGTCGTCGCGTTGAGGATGCCGGCCAGCCCCGAGTCGACACTTCGCTCGCCGACACCGAACAGGAAGAACGGCACCACGTTGCCGACGGTTGCGGCCACCGCGAAGTGCACCCATACCACCGGCTTGCGGGGTAGCCGCAAGCCGCGGATCCAGCAGATCAGCAGCAGGAGACCGGCGGCCAGCGACACCCGAAGAAACACCACCTGCATCGGCGTGAACCCGCGCAGCCCGACCTTGATCCACATGAAGCTAGATCCCCAGAGCACTGCAAGTAGCGCAAGGCGTACGACGCTGCCCCGCCGGATCGTCGGGTACCCCATCCTTCCAGGATGGGGTACCCGTGAGTGCCTTTGCGAGCTATGACCCGCATCGCCACTCACGGGTTATTCACATCGCGCGGTAGTCCCGGGGGCTGAACCGGGGGCCGAAGCGGGGCCGGCGGACCCCAGAGGCCTCGATGTAACGCACCGCGCGGTGCCGCTGCGGCGCATATGGCGCGAGGACTTCGAGCATGCCGGCATCATCCAACGGCCTGCCCACCAGCGCGTAGCCGACGAGGGAGGGAATGTGGAAGTCGCCGACGCTCACCGCATCGGCATCCGCCCAGGCCCGCTGGGCCACCTCGGCGGCCGTCCAGACCCCGATCCCCGGGACCTTGCACAGCAGATCCCGTCCGGCCTTCCCAGACAACTCCACCGCACCCTCCAGCCGGTGCGCCACCGCGGCCGCCGCCAGCAGCGCTCGGCGCCGGGAGCGGTCCACCCCGGCGCGGTGCCACTCCCAGTCCGGGATCGCGCGCACCACTGCCGGAGACGGCGGCACCCGCAGCTGCGCAGGACCCGGCGCGGGTTCCCCAAAGCGCCAGCACAGCTCCCGCCAGGACCGTCGAGCCTCAACGCCGGTGACCTTCTGCTCCAGCACGGCGGGAACCAGCACATCCCACACCCGGCGGGTGGCACCAAGGCGCAGGCCGGGCATCCGGTGCCGCGCCTGCGCGATCAGCGGGTGGTGCGGCACGAAAGCGCTGTCGTCGTCGGCGGCGCCGAGCAAAGCGGGCAATCCGTCCAATGCCCAGGCCGCGCCCGGTCCCCATCCGGTGGCGTGCACCGTGCCGTTGTTGTCGCCGCGTAGCGCCAGGGTGGCAGCACCGGCCGGGGTGGTACCCGCACGCCAGACGGTGCCCTCCGCATCCACCCGCATCGTCGGGTCACCCCGGCCGCGCCGCAGCGGAGCGAGCACCGCACGCAGATCCAGCGCACCCCGCGGCGTCCAGCATCGGCAGCAGATCTCAGGGCCGTTGCATCGACCCGGCGAGCAGATCTCAGAGCCGTCGCTTCGACCCTGCGAGCAGATCTCAGACATCGGCTGAGAAGCGCACGCCGTTGTCGGGCAGCACTACCCCCGGCCAGACCCGCAGTCCTTCCCGCAACTCGCAGCGTGCGCCCACCACCGCATCGTCACCGACCACCGCGTCGTGCACCACGGCCCCCGCACCTACCCGCACGCCGATACCCAGCACGCTGCGTTGTACGTCTGCGCCTGGACCGACCTGAGCACCGTCCATCAGCACCGAGCCGAGCACCTGCGCGCCGCGGTGGACCACGGCGTCCGCGCCCACTACCGATCCACCACCGACTCGCGCGTCCGGGTGCACGGTGGCGCCGTGCAGCAGCAGCGCCTCCCCCACCGGCCCGGGCAGGGCGGGTGACGGCACCAGGCCGCGCACCAGGTCGGCGGAGCCCTGTACATAGGCGGCCGGGGTACCGAGATCCAGCCAGTAGGAGGCGTCCTCGTGGGCGTGTAACCGGGCGCCTGCCGCGAGCAACCCGGGAAACGTCTCGCGCTCCACCGACACCGCACGTCCGACCGGGATCGAGTCGATCACCTCGCGGCGAAACACGTAGCAGCCGGCGTTGATCAGATCGGTCGGGGGATCGTCGGTCTTCTCCAGGAAGCCGAGCACCTGGCCGTCCGGAGTGGTCGGTACACAGCCGAAGGCCCGCGGATCGGGTACCCGCACGAGATGCAGTGTCACGTCCGCTCCCGCCTTGCGGTGGGTCTGAATCACCTCGGCTGGGTCCAGGCCGGACAGCACGTCACCGTTGAACACCAGGACGTCGGGCTCGGTCAGCGCGGACGCGACGTTGCGGATCCCACCCGCGGTACCCAGCGGTTGCTCCTCGACGACGTATTCCAGCTTCAGACCCAGCGCAGTCCCGTCACCGAAGTGGGTCGCGAACACCTCGGCACGATACGACGTGCCTAACACCACGTGCCGCACCCCGGCGGCCCGGATCCGGCCCAGCAGGTGGGTGAGTAACGGCACGCCAGCGGTGGGCAGCATCGGCTTGGGCGCGGATAAGGTCAGCGGCCGCATCCGGGTACCCAATCCCCCAACCAACACCACTGCCTCAACACCCGGCAGCGGCTCAGCCGGTCCGACGCCAGGACACGGATCCATCGCCCCATCTCCTCGAAGGTTCATCACCTGTTCGCGGTTGGCGCTCAGTCTGTCGCTGCGCGCGGCGGACCTGTACAGCGGGACACCCGAGACCGTGCTGTCGCGAGGTTGGCGGCCATCGCAATGCTTGATACCCCTTCATCGACGATCACTGATGGCCCTTCGCCCAGCTCGAACGGCCTGCGCGTCAGAACGGAGGGAGTCGGGATCGGCCAGCTCGCCCACCGCCAGCACTACCGCTGCCAGGGATCATTTGAGGCTCTGGATCGGTGCGATAGTCATAGGGCCAGCCCGTGCAGGCGTGTCCGGTGGGCCCTCCCCGTCCGGGGACACCACCACCCGCCGGTCCCTTGCGTCGTTCACGGTATCGGGCCTCCGCGCCTTCCGGGTCGATCACCAGCACCGCCCTTGCCAACGCGGCCCGAAGCTGGGCCAGGGTCTGCTGCCCGGCACCGGGCAGCACCGTGCTTCCAACGCCGCCCGCTGCTCACCCGCGAGCAAGTATCTGGTTTCGGTGATCGCCCGCACCTTCAGCACATCGAGCTGTCCGGCCTCCCACGCGGCCAACGTCCCAGGCAGGCCGGCTACCAGCCGCTCGGCCATCACCAACCGGTTGGTTGCGGGGGTCCGCGACAAGCGCAGCGCCAGCCCGATCTGGTCGGAGGCGAACTCGCTGCACCGCGACGGACGTCCGACCTCCTTGGCTGAGAGAAACGTCCGGGCGGCGGGCGAACTCCGCGAACAGCTCGGCTTCGGCTACAAGCAGTGGCTCTTCCTCCGTGATATATTCGAACACTAGTTCGATACTAGCATGTCTCGGAGAGGAGGTCTCCGGCGGCGGCCACACCGTTGGGGCCGAACTCCCAATGGTCTTGCCGACCCGATACAACCGGCTCAGCAGCTCCCCGGCAAGGTCGATCGACAGGTCAGCGCCGGTGGTAATGGATTTCGTGGTTCCACCGCCACGCTCTTGGCCTAACTGACGGCTACCCCCGCCGGGCAGCGCGCCCCATCAAGTGCAAGCGGCCGGCCAGGCCGGCTCGCAGCGCTAGGCGTAGCGGAGCGTGTAGCGGGCCAGGGTGCCGGTCGGCGAGGTAGCGGTAGGTGCTGCGATGGTGCTCGGCGAGCATCTCCTCGGCGACCCGCTTGGTGGAGTGTCCGCCGAGGTGGGTGACCTCCGCGCTGGGGACGTAGACGTTGAGCCACCCGGCGCGACCCAGCCGGTCGCCGAGGTCGACGTCCTCGAAGTACATGAAATAGCGGGAGTCGAATCCACCGACGGCCTCGAACGCGGTCCGGCGTAACAGCACGCACGACCCGGACAACCACTGAGCGGTGCGCTCGCCCAGGGCGGTGTCGGACTGCCGGTAAGCCGTGGTCCACGGGTTACCCGCCCAGCTCGGCCCGAGTATTGCGTGCCCAATGCCGCGGCCTAGTGCGGGCAGCAGCCGCGCCGACGGGTACACCGTCGCGTCCGGTTGCCGGATCAGTGGCCCCAACGCCCCCGCTCTGGGCCACCGCCGGGCGGCCTCGAGCAGCTCGTCGAGACTGCCCGGGTGCCACTCGATGTCCGGGTTGGCCACCACCACCCAGCCCACCTCGGGTCCCCATTCGACGACGCCCCGGTTGGCCGCGCTGCCGTATCCGACGTTCTCCCCGATACGCAGCAACTGCACGCCATCACGGCGGACTGCGCGCTCCGGAGCTCCGTCGGTGGACCCGTTGTCGACCAGCAGAACCCGCAGCGGCCGACTGGTGGCCTTGACGACCGAATCCAGGAATGTGTCCAGGGTGGCACCGGGCGAATAAGTCACCGTGACGACTGCCAGTTCCTGGCCATAGGCGTTGCCGGGGGGCACGGCGTTGGATTCTTGCACCCCGGGGCGCGCGGCGGGGACAGCGGGACCGCCGACGCGCCACGCAGAGGCTAGTGGGACCGCCGGTGCGCCACCGCGGCGTGGCTATAGGCCTCCCGGTGCAACGCCGCGCTCGCCGCCCAGGAGAAGTCCTTGGCGCGCCGCTGCGCGGTAGCCGACAGCTCCGCCCGGCGAGCGGGATCATCGAGCAGTTCGACCAGACCGGCGGCGATGGCGTTGGCGGCGATGCCGCAGTAGGCCACCGCATTCCCGCCGACCTCGGGCAAGGACAGACACCGGGTGGTCAGCACAGCGGCCCCAGCCGCCATTGCCTCCAGCACCGGCAACCCGAACCCCTCCCCCAGCGACGGGTAGGCCACCACGTCCGCGCCACCGAGGAACCCGGACAGCTCCTCGAGCGGGAGATAACCGGCCCGGATCACCCGGACCCGGTGCGGTACGGCCTGCAGCTCGCGCTCGACCTGACTGTCCCAGCCTGGCTGCCCAGCCAGCACCAGAGCGATCGGGTCGGACCCGGCCGAGCGGATCTGGCTTGCCCGGGCGAACCCACGGATCAACGCCGGCACGTTCTTGCGCTGCTCGAGCGCTCCGAGAAAGGCCACATAGGGGTTGGCGTCCAGCCGCAGCCGGCGCCGGACCACGGCTTTCTCCTCCGGCGACGGAGGGTGGAAGCGGTCGGTATCCACCCCGTGGTGCACCACGCGCAGGCTGTCGACGTTCCGGGCGACGCCGGCGCCGACAACGCGGCGCAGCTCGCGGGCCGTTGAGGCACTGGGCACCACGCACACGTCGGCCCTGCGCAGCGAGGTCCGCGTCCAGGCTCGGAAGAAGCGTGCCTTCACCGGCGAGTGCACCCTCGGATCAGTGAAGAACGTCGCGTCGTGCAAGGTGACCACCGTGGCCACCGGGCTGGCCAGAGGCATCGTGTAGTGCGGGCAGTGCAGCACGTCGACCCGCGCCCGCCGGATCAGCCAGGGCAGGGTGGTCTGCTCCCAGGTCAGGCGCGCGGTCCGGGCCACCAGGCGCTCCACGGCGGGCAACACGTCGGCGTGCGGGGCCAGCGAGGCATAGAGTTCGGCGTCGCGCGGCTGGCACACCACCATCGGCGCGGAGCCATCCGCGTCCAGCGCCGCGACCAGGCAATCCACGTAGCGACCGACGCCACCACGATCGGCTGGGACCGCCGTCGCGTCGATGAGCAGCCGTGGCTCGGTGAACACGCGGGGAGCCTACGAGATAACGCAGTGTGCTCGTTTCTGGTACAGCTCCAGGTGCACCGACCACACCAGGCGGGCGGTGCGCTCCCAACTGAACTGCTCCGCCCGGCGCCGACCCGCGGCGCGCATAGCCTGCATCTTGCCAGGGTCGGACAGCACCGCGCGCAACGCGCCGGCCAGCGCGACGGGATCGCGACGCCCGACGACCATGCCGGCGCCCCCGGCGACCTCGAGCAATGCGGGGGCATCGGAATGCACTACCGGCACACCGGCCGCCATCGCCTCCAGCACCGGCAGGCCGAAACCCTCGGCCAGGCTCGGTGCCGCGAGCACCGCGGCGCCGTGCAACACGACGGCCAGCTCAGCGTCGGTGATCCGGCCCAACACACGCACCCGGGCTGGATCCAACCCGGATTGCCGGGCCAGCGCAGCCAGGTCGACCTGTCCCCACCCCGGTTGACCGACCAGCACCACCGGTAGGTCCGGGGCATGCGGCGCGGCCAGCGCGGCGAGCAGCGTATCGATCCCCTTGCGCGGTTCAATGGTGCCGATCGTGAGCACGTAACGCGGCGGCAGCCGCAGCTGCGAAGCGATGGCGGCAGCGGCATGCGGAAGGAGCGTCACAGCTGCGGTGACCCCCTCCCCGGCCACGTGCACCGGGGCCTGGCAGGTCACCTGCCGCGCCAGGTCGTCGGCAACCGCGGCGGTGGGAACCACGAGGGCATCGGCCCGGCTAGCCGCACGCCGGATGTTGCGGCGGTGCCAGCGGGCCCCACGCCGGGTCAGCCCGTCGGGATGGGTCCAGGGCACCGTGTCGTGCACCGTGACGACCAGGTCACCGCCGCCACGGTGTGGCGGCGGAGGGGCCAGCGGGGTCGGGGCATGCACGGCGTCGCCGCCCGGCCACAGCGGGACACCGCAGTCCCACGCGGCGACCAGCGCGCGCCGGGGCAGTGGCAGCAGGTGCGGTCCCTCCACTCCGGGGATGGTCGCCGGGGTGGAGTCGGTGTGCCTGGCCACCGCGCTGCCCACCGTCCAGCCGGCCGGCGCGGTCGTGGCCAGGGCCGCCGCGAGCTCGCGGGAGTACCGGCCGGTACCGCCGGGTACCGGCGCGAGCAACTGCTCCAACAGCACCACCAGCTTGGGCACGCCGGGAGTCTGGCACGGGCACCACTGACCTGACGCGTACCGTCGCGCCCCGTGCCAGCGCTGCCAGCAGGTGTCCAAACCACGGTGGTCGTGGTCAGCTGGCGAGGCCGCGGTCTGATCGGGCCCTGCCTGGACGCGCTAGCCGCCCAGACCCGTCCACACCGGGTACTGGTGGTCGACAACGCCTCCACCGACGGAACCGCGCAGGAAATCGCTGGACAGTTGGTGGAGCCCCAGGTCCTGCGGCTGGCCCGCAACGCCGGCTACGCCGGGGCACTGGCCGCCGCGCTGCCGCTCGTCAACACGCCTTTCATGGCGTGGCTCAACGACGACGCGCAGCCGGAGCCCGGGTGGCTCGCGGCGCTGGAGCAGGCCCTGGACAACGATGACACTGCCGCCGCGGCGGCGTCGGTGTTGCACACCGGGGTCGGCACCGTGACCTCTATCGGCGTGGCACTCACCGCCATCGGGTACGGCCGGGACACCACCCGCGCTGCGCCGTTCGGCTTCTGCGGGGGGGCCGCGTTGCTGCGTACAGGCGCGCTACGCGCCGCCGGTGGCGTCCCCGCCTCGTTGTTCTGCTACTACGAGGACACCGACACATCGTGGCGATTGCGGCTGGCGGGCTATCAGGTGCTCGCCGTGCCGGGTGCCCGCGTCCGGCACATCGGCGGCGTCTCCACGCTCCATGGCACGCCGACCTTCCACCGCTGGAACGAGCGCAACCGGCTACTGGTGCTACTGCGCTGCGCACCTGCCCGCGTGGCTGCTCAGGAACTGGCCCGCTTCGCGGCGCTGACCCTGCTGCTGCCATGGCGCCGACACCATCCTGGTACCCCCAACTTCACGCTGCCGCTACGCCTGCGGGTCCTCACGGACGTGGCAGCTCGCCTGCCCACAACGCTGATCGCGCGGCACCGAATCGGCCGCCGCGCCACCGTCACCCGCGCAACGGTGTGGTCCACCTGGGCCGGCAACCCCGACCCAGTCCCGCCAAGCAGCCACGAGCATCACACAGCGCGGTACCCCTGCCGGAACGAGCGCATCGGGATGCGGCACCCTAGGCAGCCGCCGAAGGAGGACGCCGGACGTGGGTGAGTACGCGTTGCCGAGGGTGTCGGTGATCGTGGTCAACTACCGCGGCGCCGAACACAGCGTGACCTGCCTGCGTGCGCTGCGCGACGAGCTGGACTGGCCCGCCGAGGCGCTCGAGCTGATCTGCGTGGACAACGCCTCGGGCGACGGCAGCGTGCAGCGGATCGCCGCCGCCGTTCCGCAGGCCCGGCTGATCCGCTCGGCCACCAACACCGGGTTCGCCGGCGGCTGCAACCTCGGGGTCGCCCACGCCACCGGCGAGATCGTCGCCTTCCTCAACAGCGACGCGCGGCCGCACCGTGACTGGGTGCGCGCCGCGGTCAACGCGCTAAACGCGCAACGCGACGTCGCCGCAGTGGCCAGTAAGGTGCTGGACTGGGACGGCGAGCGGATCGACTACGTCGACGGCGGGCTGACCTGGTACGGCATGGGGTACAAGCCGCATATCGGCAAGCTCGACGACGGCGCTCACGGCACCGCCCGCGACGTGCTGTTCGGCACCGGCGCCGCGCTGCTGGTCCGGCGCGAGGTATTCGAGCGAGTCGGCGGGTTCGACGAGCGGTTCTTCATGTTCTGCGAGGACGTCGACCTGGGCTGGCGCCTGAACCTGCGCGGGTACCGAGTGCGCTACGAGCCGGCGTCGATCGCCTACCACCGCCACCACGCCTCGCTGCACGGTGCCGACCCGGCGCGCGAAACCTACCTGCTGGAACGCAACGCGCTCGCCGCGCTGTACAAGAACGTCTCCGACGAGACCCTGGCCACCGTGCTGCCCGCCGCGCTCGCGCTGGCCGTGCGGCGAGCTACCGCCCGCGGGGCCTGCGACCCGACCGAGCTGGAGATGACCCGCCGCGACCCCGCAGCGGAGACCCCCGGCCCGATGGCCGTGCCCCGGGTGACCATGGCCGGGATCTACGCCATCGACCGCTTCGTCGAGATGCTGCCCGCGCTGGCCGCGTCCCGGCGGGTCGAGCAGGCCGCCCGGGTCCGCACCGACGCCGACCTACTCCCGCTGATGCGCAACGCCCTGGAGCGCACCTCCCCGGAGGTCCCCTACCTGCTCGCGCACGACTCGATCGTCGAAGCGCTGGGCGTGACACAGGTGTACGGGGCCCGCCGGCGGATTCTCATCATCACCGCGGACGCCGTGTCGCAGCGGATGGCCGGACCCGCGATCCGCGCGTGGAACATGGCCGACGTGCTCTCCGGCGAGCACGACGTGCGCCTGATAAGCCTCAACGACCACTCCGACGTGTCTTGCGGCGGTCGCGACCCGGCCGACTTCGACGTGCGCCAGGTAGCGCCCCGGTCGATGGGCCCAGAGCTGGCCTGGGCCCAGTTGGTAGTCCTTCAAGGCCACGTACTCGAGCACATTCCGTCTTTAAAGACCTCCAACCACCTCGTCATCGCCGACATCTACGACCCGATGCACCTCGAGCAACTCGAGCAGGGTCGCGATCTGGGTGACGATCAGCGTGCCCAGGTCGTCGAGGCGGTCACCGCCGTACTGTCGACCCAGCTGCGCCGCGGCGACTTCTTCCTGTGCGCCTCGCAGCGGCAGCGGCACTTCTGGCTCGGGCATCTGGCCGCGATCGGGCGGCTGTCCCCCACCGTGTACGACGCTGACCCGACGACTCGCTCGCTGCTGGCGGTGGCCCCGTTCGGGCTGCCCGGCAAGCCACCGCAGCGCACCGGTCCCGGGTTGCGCGACACGCTGGGGTTCGGGCCGCGGGAGAAGGTCGTGCTCTGGGCGGGCGGTGTCTACTCCTGGTTCGACCCGCTGACCCTGCTGCACGCCGTGCACGCATTGCACACCGAATACCCTGACCTGCGGCTGGTGTTCCTCGGGATGTGCCACCCGAACCCCGATGTGCCCGAGATGGGCATGGCCGGGCAAGCCCGCCGGCTCGCGGACACCCTCAGGCTCACCGGCGAGCAGGTGTACTTCAACGAAACCTGGGTGCCCTACGCCGACCGGCAGAACTGGTTGCTCGACGCCGACGCCGGCGTCACCACACACTTCGAGCACGTCGAGACCACGTTCGCCTTCCGCACCCGGGTACTGGACTACCTGTGGGCGGGGCTGCCCATCGTCACCACCGACGGCGACGCCTTTGCCGAGCTGGTCGCAGCCGAGGAGCTCGGCATCGTGGTGCCCGCGCAAGATCCGGCGGCGCTGGCCGCGGCGCTGCAACGGGTCCTCTACGACGACGACTTCGCCGCCGGTTGCCGGGACCGGATCGCGGCAGTGGCCCAACACTTCACCTGGGAGACGGTGCTGGCGCCGCTGGTCGAGTTCTGCCGGCACCCGCGCCCCGCGCCGGACCGGTTGCGCCCCGCCCCGCTGACCGCACCCGACCGCCGGACCGGCGTGGTCAGCACGCTGCGCCGCGACGCCGCGCTGGCGCGTTCCTACCTCGCCACCGGCGGCCCCACCGAGGTGGCCCGCCGAGCGACAGGACGCCTGCGCAGACTGTGGATAACCCGTGAGTGGCGAAACGACCTCTAACTCGCATTGCCACTCACGGGACGCGGTACGCGTCCTCCTAGATGGCACGCCGCTGCTCGGGCAGCGCACCGGGATCGGTCGCTACACGGCGGCGTTGCTGCGGGAGCTGGCCACCCGGTCCGACGTGGAGGTCACAGTCACCGCGTTCACTGCTCGCGGCCAGGTCAAGCTGCGCGGCGCGGTGCCCAGTGGGCTGGCGGTGCGCGGTGGGCCCGCGCCGGCCAGGGCGCTGCGGGCGTTGTGGAGAAGTGTGGACTGGCCCTGCACCGAGCTGCTCGCCGGCGGCGCCGACGTGCTGCACGCCACCAATTTCGTACTGCCGCCGTCGAAACGCGCCCGCGGTGTCGTCACAGTGCACGACCTGGCGTTCCTGGACCGGCCGGAGTTCCTGAACCCGGCGCAACGCGACCTGCCCACTCTGGTCGAGCGCTCGGTGGACCGAGCGGCGATCGTCTGCACCCCGAGCGACGCGGTGGCACAGCAGGTGACCCGCCGTCTCGGCGTCCCCGAAGAGCGGGTCGTGGTGACCCCGCTGGGTGTGGACCGCTCATGGTCAACCGCCGTGGCGCCCACCGAAGTGCTGCGCGCCGCGCTGAGTCTCCCGCAGCGGTATCTGCTGTTCGTCGGTGCGGCGCAGCCGCGAAAGGGCCTCGACGTGCTGCTCGAGGCACACCGCAGCCAACCTGATCTCGCGCCGCTGGTACTCGCGGGACCGGCCGGCTGGGGTCCGGCGCCGACGACCTCGTCCAGGGTGCACACCGTGGGCTACCTCGACGAGGCTGACCTGCGCTGCGTGGTCGCCGGCGCGACAACGGTGGTGCTGCCGTCGCGCGACGAGGGTTTCGGCTTGCCGGTACTGGAAGCGATGACGGCCGGGATACCGGTGGTGTGCTCTGATCTGCCAGCGCTGCGAGAGGTCACCGGGGGGCTCGCGACCCTGGTCCCACCTGGGGATCCCGCCGCGCTGGCCACTGCGCTGGCCAGCGCGGACGACGCTGCCCTCGATCCCGCCGGGGCGGCCGCTCGACGTGCGCACGCGGCCCGCTACACCTGGCAAGCCTGCGCGCAGGCGACGGTCAGCGCATACCGGAAAGCCCGCGACGCTGACCCGGGTCGGCGTGAAAATCTCACGGGACACCGGTGACGGACACAGCGGCCACCCATGATGGGCACACCGAGATGGGATTCACCCACGGGGACTAGCGGAGCAGCGTTACCAAGCCGTTATAGTAGGTCGTAGGGTCGCACACAGCTACGGGAAGACACCAAGGAAAGCCGCTCACCCCCATTCGAGTGTCGGGGGCCATCGCATTCAGCTACGTCAAACGCTGACGCACGACTGCGCCCGCGCGATGGCGCGCGCATTCACACAGGAGGGGGAGGATGATGCTCACTCGCCGAACTCCGATCGGGGCCGTCCTGGCGGCTCTGAGCGTGGCAACTGTAGCATTCACGGTCACCGCAGCTGCGCCTGGGGTCGCGCAGACGGCACCGTTGGGTGAGGCGAACCCGGTCGCCGTGCTGACCGGCGCCCAGTCGATCAACGCGACCGAGACGAGGTACCAGGTCAAGGGCACCGACCTCGGGATCATGTGGACCGACGAGCGAGGTCAGATCCTGGCCGCCTTCGGCGACACCTTCGGGCCCGGATGGGCCGGTATCAGCAGTGGTTTCGCGAAGCCCACCACGATCGATTGGCGCTCGAACACACTGGCCCGCAGTACGGACCGCAACCCGTCCAACGGCATGACGTTCAACAATTACGTCACCGACCGTCCGGGCCACGCCAAGGAGCTGCTGCCGTCGCTGAAGAAGGACGGCGTCGAGATGACCAAGATCCCGACCGGCGGCGTCAACGTAGACGGCCGCAACTACCTGGCTTACATGTCCATCCGCAGCTTCACCAAACCCGGGCATTGGATCACCAACCACGCTGGCATCGCTTACTCCGACGACGGCGGTCAGACCTGGAAGGACGCATCCAGCGCACGCCGGCCGAACACCGCAGGTTTCGACGATCAATTTCAGATGATTGCCTTCGCCCGCCGGGACGGTTTCGTGTACGCGTACGGCACGCCCAACGGCCGTTTCGGTGACGCACATATCGCCCGGGTGCCCGAGCAGCACCTGCTCGACCAATCCGCCTACGAGTACTGGACCGGGAAAGACTGGCAGCGGGGCAGTAGTTCGATCGCGACGCCGATCGTGGATGGGCCCGTCGGCGAGCTGTCGGTCCGCTACGACCAGACGCTCAAGAGCTGGGAGATGATGTACCTCGACGAGTCGCGTAAGGAAATCGTGGTCCGGTTGGCGC
>JBOHFC010000056.1:0-15615 GCA_050701375.1 Pseudonocardiaceae bacterium | reverse complement strand
AACTTGGGCAGGATGACATCTCCCGTCAGCACCCGGTGCGCCAAGGCTTCCAGCCGCGGCACCGTGGATTCCGGGTCCTGAACCCCACGAATCTGAGCTGGCAGGCTGACCACAAGATCCCCTTCCGGTCTTGTCACGAGGATCCTATGGACAACCACTGACAAGGACCTGCCCCACTTCCGAATCTGTAGGGTCTACGCGGCGCCGCGCCAACGGGACCTTCACCTGCGGGGGTGGCCTCGCAGATAGACAAGCTGGATATTCCGGGGTTGATCCCACCATCCGAGCCGGACACCAGACGAACACCGGCGCGGTGCAGTCCGCCAACGATCCGGATCCGTGACTCGCTGGTCATCCCGGTCTTGCGCATCATCTCGAGCACCCCAGGTGGAGCGACCGCACCGGGCGCTCTACCGAGGGTCGGACACACCGGTGTACCGGACACAACGAGGTCGGTAACCACCGCGTCGGCGACGTCGACACCTGTGTCGGTGATGAAAGTGCAGTGCTCGAGCCCGTCCACCCCGGCGGCCAAGGCGTTCCGGATAGCGCTGAGGGCATGGGCATGAGCGGTGACGCGAAGTCCGCAGGCGTGAGCCTCGTCCACGACTGCCCGGATCTCCTCGGCACTGAACTGCGCGCGAGCCGCATCGGTCCCCGGCGTGTGCGTACCGCCGCTGGCCATGATCTTCACAATGTCGACGCCGCGCTCCGCGCGTTCCCGCACCGCACGACGTAGCTCCTCAACACCGTGCGCTTCGCCACTCATGTTCCAGCAGTGGCCGCTGACGGTGGTGATCGGCGGTCCGCTACCGAGCACCGTCGGCAGGGCGGTGTTCGCCCGGTTGCGGTCCCGCCAGTCGATCACGGCCCAGTGACGGGTCGCCCAGGTCGCGCACCGTCGTCACGCCGCTCGCGAGCTGCGCCCGGAGCGCGTTCTCGATGACCGCGTTCAGCTCTGCGTCGCTGAACGCGAGCAGTCGATCGAGGGCACCAGGACCGCTGTCGCAACACAGATGCACGTGAGCGTCGATCAGTCCAGGTAACAGGGTTGCATCCAGAAAACAGATCACCTCGCACCCATCCGGCCCGGTGTTCCTCGCGGTGCGACGCCAAGGATGCGAGTCCCGTCAACTGTCACGACCGCGCCACCCGGGACCACGCGCTGCCCGTCGAATAGCTGACCGACTTCGATCGCAATCACGCACTCGCCCCAACCAGAAAACCGGACGGTCCGACCTGCACACCGCCGACCAACCCATCATCCAACGCAGAGCAGCTCAGGGACACAGGCCCCAGGCCCGCAGTATGTCGTGAACTCGACAGCCCGGACGTTTCCGACCCGCCAAAATGTCCGTACTGTCGAGTTCACGACATGCACCATCGTTGCTGCATCGGGTCAGCTGACGTGCACCGTTGTTGCCGCGGTGTGCAGCGTGGCGCTGGTTTGGAATTGGATGAACAGTCGCCAGTCGCCGGATTTGGGAAACTCGGCATGGAAGGTCAGGGTCGGGCCGCCGTGGTCACCGTGCACGCTGCCTTGCGGGTGTAGGTGGGCGAACGCCAGGTCCCCGTCGTGGATGGCGGTGAGGTGGGCGTAGGTGTCCAGGTAGGGCTGCAGGTCGGTGACGGGTGTGCCGTCCCGGCTGATGGTCAGCGCCAGCTCACTTTCCTGTCCGGCCACCGGCTGCCCTGCCAGGGTCAGGGCATAGCCGTCGACGCTGGTAGTGGCGCTCGGGGCCGGCAGCGCCACGGTGCTGGCGCCCCCGGGCACGGTCAACGGCACCGAGAGGACCAGCGCGACCGGCTGACCGGCCTCGTTGGGCGTGATGAACTGGGTGTAGGTCCGCCAGTTGCCCGGGCTCAATGCCGGCAGGCCCACCGACCAGACGCCCTCAGGGGACATACTCGGGTGCAGATGGGCAAACCCGGTCAGGTCCGAGCGGACCAGGTAGAAGTGCAGCAGCTGGGTCTGCTCCGGCACGAAGTGAGTCACGTTCTGACCTGCCGCGGTGGTGATGCGGAAGGTGAACGTCTGGGCTGCGCCGGCAGGCAGCGTGGTGATGGCCGGCGCCAGGATGAACCCGGACGCCGATGCGGACAGTCCGTCACCGGAGGGCATCGGCTCGTTCATGCCCGGTATCCCGGGCATGCTGGCCCCGGCTGACATCGAGGGAAGTGAACCGGTGCTCCCACCAGCGCGGGTGAAGTCGGTTGTGGTGCCACAACCGGCCGCCAGCACAGCCAGCCCGGCCAGTGTGGACATTGCGATCGCGGTCAAGCCGCGGCGAGAGAACAGGCGTGCAGACACGACACGAACGACCTTTCTGGGTGAGCGCGCCACAACGTGACGTGCGCGGAGGACATGGATCAGCGACGATGCGACGGGCCAGCCCATCGCGCCACGGGCATGATCAGATCCGGGCCACGCGCACCCAGCGCAGCCGTGCCCCACCCGAGCGCGGCGACGCACGAGCGGTCACATCGCGCCATATCCACTCCGGCCAGCCCGAACTCCACCCAGCAGCCAGCCGATCACCGC
The DNA here is from genome assembly GCA_050701375.1 of Pseudonocardiaceae bacterium. Taxonomy (GTDB): domain Bacteria; phylum Actinomycetota; class Actinomycetes; order Mycobacteriales; family Pseudonocardiaceae. The sequence goes on along the minus strand of JBOHFC010000056.1, from coordinate 13,073 downwards.
CGGCACCAGCACCAGCAAGCTCCCCGCGCCCACCCACTCGGCCACCGCCACCGTCCTGTTCACCGGGCGTCATCAACCAATTCACAGCCTACGGCCCGACAACGTCCGGCACACTGAACTTCCCCCAACGCCTCAGCGCGGGCCAACCGACCACGCTGGCGTGCCCAGGGCTGCTGCAGCAGGCTGAGGGCAACCATGTGCGCGAGCGGGGGTGGCGGGATGGGCAAGCCCGTTCTGATGACCGTGGACGACGATCCCGGGGTGTCCCGCGCGGTGGCGCGGGATCTGCGGCGGCGCTACGGCGAGGACTTCCGCATCGTGCGGGCGGACTCGGCGGCTGACGGGGTGGCCGCGCTCAAGGAGTTCAAGCTGCGGGGTGAGCCGGTGGCGGCGATTCTGGCGGACTACCGGATGCCGCAGATGAACGGCGTGGAGTTCCTCGAGCAGGCGATGGACTTGTTCCCGCGGGCCCGGCGCGCGTTGTTGACCGCCTACGCCGACACCGACGCGGCGATCCAGGCGATCAACGTGGTCGACGTGGACCACTACCTGCTCAAGCCATGGAACCCACCGGAGGAGAAGCTCTACCCGGTGGTCGACGCGCTGGTCGAGCTCTGGCGGGCCACCGGGGACCCGGACGTTTCGGAGACGAAGCTCGTCGGCCACCGGTGGTCCGCCCCGTCCTACCAGGCCCGGGACTTCCTGGCCCGCAACGCGGTGCCCTACCGCTGGTTCAGTGTCGATGAGCCCGAGGGACGGCGGCTGCTGGACGCGGCCGGTGCCAGTGCCGAGGACATCCCGCTGGTGGTGACCCCGGACGGCCGGTCGCTGCGGCGACCCAGCGATGCCGAGATCGCCGACGCGGTAGGTCTGTCCACCCGGCCGTCCGCGCAGTTCTATGACCTGATCGTGGTGGGCGCCGGACCGGCCGGACTGGGCGCGGCGGTATACGGGGCCTCGGAGGGACTGCGCACGGTGCTGGTGGAGCGGCAGGCCAGTGGCGGCCAGGCCGGGCAGAGCAGCCGGATCGAGAACTACCTAGGCTTTCCCGACGGGGTGTCCGGCGCGCAGCTGACCGACCGGGCTCGCCGGCAGGCGCGGAAGTTCGGCGCAGAGGCGTTGTCGGCCCGCGACGTGGTCGGTCTGCAGGCGCGGGGTTCGTCACGGGTGGTGCGCTTCGGCGACGGCTCGGAGGTGGTCGCGCATGCGGTGGTGCTGGCTACCGGTGTCGCCTACCGAGCGTTGGAAGCGCCCGGTGTGGCCGAGCTGATCGGCCGCGGCATCTACTACGGCTCGGCGATGACAGAGGCGCCGGCCTGCGCCGGCCACGACGTCTATATCGTCGGCGGGGCCAACTCCGCAGGGCAGGCCGCGGTGTTCTTCTCCCAGCACGCGGCACGAGTGATCCTGCTGGTGCGCGGTGAGTCGCTGCAGCGGTCGATGTCGCACTACCTCATCGAGCAGCTCGCGGCGATCGGGACCATCTCGGTCCGCACGTGTACCGAGGTCGCGGCCGCACACGGCACCGACCACCTGGAGCGGCTCACGCTGCGGCACACCCGCGACGGGCACACCGAGACGGTGTCGACTGGCCATCTGTTCGTCTTCATCGGTGCCGCACCGGGCACCGGGTGGCTCGACGGGGTGGTCACCCGCGACGCCCGCGGGTTCGTGCGCACCGGGCCGGACCTGCTCATCGAGGGCCGCCGCCCACCGGGCTGGCCGCTGGACCGCGACCCGTACTACCTGGAGTCCAGCCTGCCCGGCGTGTTCGTCGCCGGCGACGTGCGGTCGGAGTCGGTGAAGCGGGTGGCGTCGGCGGTCGGCGAGGGCGCGATGGCGGTGACGCTGGTGCACCGCTACCTGGCCGAGCGATGAGCGGGCTCGACCAGGGCTGGTCCCGCGACGACCTGCGGGGGCTGTTCCTGTTCGCCGATCTGAGCGACGACCAACTCGACTGGGTGCGCCGGCACGCGGACCTGGTCGACGTCGACGCTGAGTCGCTGGCCGTCACCGAGGGTGAGCCGGCCCAGTGGTTCTACGTGCTGCTCTCCGGCTCCCTGGTGATGACCAAGCGGGTCGGCGAGGAGCGGGTCGAGATCCTCCGCACAGACCAGCGTGGCGTCTACTTCGGCGCGATCCAGTTCTACCTTGGCGACCAGGTCGACCAGACGTACTCGACGACCGTACGGGCGCTCACCGCGTGCCAGGCGCTCGCGCTGCCCACCCGCGAGTTCACCGAGGTGTTCCGACGCTGGTTCCCGATGGCCGTGCACCTGCTCCAGGGCATGTTCGTCGGGATCAGCAGCTCCAACGCCCTGGTAGGGCAGCGCGAGCGGCTGCTCGCCCTCGGCAAACTGACCGCTGGGCTCACCCACGAGCTCAACAACCCCGCCGCCGCGGCCATGCGGGCCGCCGACGCGCTGCGCGACCGGGTGGCCGGGATGCGGCACAAGCTCGCCCTGCTGGCCGAGGGCGATTTCACCCGCGCGCAGCTCCGGGCGCTGACCGCCGTCCAGGAGCGGTTCGTCGGCTGTGCGCGGACCGCTCCGCCGCTGACGGCCGTGCAAACCGGTGACCTCGAGGATGAGCTCGCCGACTGGCTCGACGAGCAGGACGTCGGGCAGAGTTGGGATCTGGCCGCGGTGTTCGTCGCCGGCGGTTTGCGCCTGCCCGACCTGCACGAGGTCGCCCAGGCCGTGCCGGTCGAGTTGCTCGACGGCGCGCTGCGGTGGCTGGCCTACACCGTGGAGACCGAGAACCTGCTCCGCGAGATCATCGACGCCACCGCACGGATCTCCGCTCTGATCGGCGCTGCCAAGCAGTATTCCCAGCTCGACCGCGCGCCGTACCAGTGGATCGACCTGCACGAGGGCCTCGACGCCACCCTGGTCATGCTGGCCCGCAAACTCGGTGTCGGCATCAAGGTCATCAAGGACTACGACCGCGCCCTGCCCCCGGTACCGGCCTACCCAGCCGAGCTCAACCAGGTCTGGACCAACCTCATCGACAACGCCGCCGACGCCATGGCCGGCCACGGCACGCTGACCGTGCACACCGCCCTCGAGGACGCCCACGCCCTCGTCGAGATCACCGACACCGGGCCCGGCATCGCACCGGGCGACCGCGAGCGCATCTTCGAACCGTTCTTCACCACCAAGCCGGTCGGCTCGGGCACCGGCCTCGGGCTCGACGTGAGCTGGCGCATCGTGGTCAACCGCCACCACGGCGACCTGCGGGTGCGCTCCGAGCCCGGGGACACCCGTTTCCAGGTCCGCCTACCGCTTCACGAGCGGCGGGCATGAACACGATCGACTCGACGGACTCGCTCACCGAACCCGAGGCGGCCGCCGCAACGCCTAGCCTGGGCGTAACCGGATGGAGGAGGGTGTCTGTGGAGGTCGAGGAGACCCGGCTGCCTCGCCGTCGTCGGCGTCGCGACCAAGCTGCACACCGGTTGGGTTGCCGGCCGGCGCAGCGAAGTCGGGCCCGCCGGTCGGCTGCGGGCCGGCGCCGCGCTGGTCGCCCGCGGCGAGTTCTCCATCATCATCGCCGGCCTCGTCGGTGCCTCCGTGACACCGGCCTCCGTGACACCGGCCCTCGCCCCCACCGTGGCCGCCTACGTGCTGATCATGGCCGTACTCAGACCGCTGGCCCGGCCTCGGCGGGTGTCTGCTCCGTCACCTCGGCCCCCCAGAGAGGTGGGTGGAGTCCTCGGATTCGACTATCGGCGCGATGCGAGGAGGTGTTCGAACTCGGTACTTCCTTGCAGAGCTAGGAGCTGCTCGACCTGGAAGACACCGCGCTGGCCTGGCGCGACAAGGGCAAGGTGCGCATCCAGCAAGCCGTGGATGGTAGTGCATCGGTGTCCTCGACTCGAACCGGAACGAGAACCGGTCAGGGACGTGGTGGTCGCCCGAACTGTTCCTCGTGCACGACCTGGGCCAGTGGGGTGCGGTGTCGCCAGCCATGCCGCTCAAGGTCAGGGGTGTCCTGCAGCGTGGTGACCGGGCCCAGGCACAGCCAGGCCACAGGTCGGATCTGGGTGGGGATGGCGAGCAGTTCCCGGAGGAACTGTTCCCGGTAGAAGCTGACCCAGCCGACACCGAGCCCCTCGGCGGTCGCGGCCAACCAGAAGTTTCCGATCGCCAGGCACACCGAGTACAGGCCGGCATCGTCGATGGCGTGGCGCCCGAGCACTGCGGGACCGCCGCGTTGCGGGTCGTAGGTGACCACGACGCCTAGGCTGGACTCCAGCACCCCCTCAACCTTGATCCGGTCGAAGGTCCCGGCCTGCTCGTCGTCGAGCTGGCTTGCGAAGATCTCGCGTTCAGCCTGGACGTGGTCGCGGAAGGCGGTGCGGGTATCCACGTCGCGAACGAGCACGAAGTCCCAGGGCTGGGACAGCCCAACGCTGGGCGCGGTGTGCGCGGCACCGAGGATCCGGTGCAGCACATCGGTAGGTACTACACCGCCGGTGAACTCGCCCCGGACGTCGCGTCGACGGTGCACGACATCGTAGAAGCTGGTCACATCCACCCGCGCAGTCTCCCAAGCGTGGCATGGTGGCGCTCTGCGGCTCTATACCATCGCCCTATGGCCACACCCGATCGCGTCCGGGCACCTGACCTGGTCCTACGCCCGGCGCGCTCGGCCGGGGGCTCCGCGGTGCGGTGGAAGCGGCGGCCTTCGCGATCACCGTGGGCAAGACCGAGCCGGTACTGGGCCTGCCGATGGCGGGGCTCGCCGCTGCCCTGCTGCGCCACCGGCTGATAGCCGGCGAGGTGGGCGATGTCCTGGCAGGCACAGCCATCCGGATCGACGTGGCCCTCGCCGGCGAGCGGCTGTTCCTCAACACCTCGAGCCTGGGCAGCTACCCCGCGTTCGTCGCTATCCGGGAACGCTGGAAGGGGCGCGTCGGCAAGCCGGTGGCGGCAGCGATCGCCCTGCTGGTGGCCGTGCGGCGACAGAAGCCGCTGCGACTGGTCGTGGATGGTCACGCGCACGACGTTACGATGATGTTCGTCGGGTACTGCCGGACGCCGTCGCAGTGACACTGTGGTCGCAGTGTCACTGTGGTCACAGTGACACTGTGGTCACAGTGACACTGTGACCACAGTGGTCTAGGCGCCGACCTGGCGCGGCTGGCCACCGGGCCGGACCCGAGGCTGGGAGGTGCGGGATGGTGGGAGTCTCGCAGCGTCCCGGCATGGGCGCGTGCCCCTTCGACGGCGGTACCACCTTTCGGGTCTGGGCGCCCAACGCCTCCCAGGTGTCGGTACAGCTGCTCAGCGGTGCGGCGGCCGGTCAGATTGTGGCGTTGGTAGCCGAGGAGGGTGGCTGCTGGTCTGGGGATGTGTCCGAGGTGGGACCAGGGGACGGTTACCTGTATTCACTCGCCTGGCCGGATCGGTCATTGCTGAGGATTGATCCGTATGCGCGGCAGGTGACCAATTCGGCCGGCCACGGACTGGTCTATGACGAGGCCGCGTTCATCTGGGCAGAAGATGACTACCGGTCCCCGCCTTGGGACGAATTGGTCATTTACGAGCTCCACGTGGGGACCTTCGCGCCCGCTGGGGATGGGCAGGTCGGGAATCTGGTGGACGCCGCCGCGAGATTGCCCTACCTGCGTGACCTGGGTATCACCGCAGTAGAGCTACTGCCGGTGGCGGAGTTCGCCGGGGACCGCTCGTGGGGATATAACCCGGCGCTGCCATTCGCGGTCGAGGCCTCCTATGGGGGACCGGATGCCCTCAAGGGATTCGTTCACACGGCGCACGGGCTCGGAATAGCCGTGCTGCTCGATGTGGTATACAACCACCTCGGCCCCGGGGACCTCGATCACGATCTGTGGCGATTTGATGGTTGGTATGAAAACAATGGCGGCGGGATCTATTTCTACCAGGACTGGCGTGCTGATACCGGCTGGGGCTCGCGGCCCGATTACGGCCGCGCGCGGGTGCGCCAGTATCTCCGAGACAACGCCGCCTCCTGGTTGGGCGCCTACCGGCTGGACGGCCTGCGCCTGGACGCCACCGCCGCCATCCGCAACGCCACCGGTGGCAGCGATCCCGGCCAGGACATCCCCGACGGGTGGCGGCTGCTGCAGACCATCAACGACGACGTGGCCACCGCCCAGCCGTGGAAGATCCGCATCGCTGAGGACATGCGAAACAACGAATGGGTCACCAAGCCCACCGCGGAGGGCGGCGCGGGCTTTCCCGCTCAATGGGATCCGGATTTCGTCGTGCAGGTCCGGCAGGCGTTGCTCCCCCCGGATGACGCGGCCCGCAGCATGGCGGGGGTGGCCGCGGCGGTCACTCGTCGGTACGACGGTCAGGCGCTGACCCGGGTGGTCTTCACCGAGTCCCATGATGCCGATGCCAACGGCGGTGAGCGGGTACCGGAAGCGATCGATCCCGGGCACGCCGACAGCTGGTGGTCGAAGAAGCGCTCGACTCTCGGCGCGGCGCTGGTGCTCACCGCGCCGGGTATTCCGATGCTGTTTCAGGGCCAGGAGTTCCTGGAGAACCTGTGGTTCGCTGACTCCCGGCCGGTGGACTGGGCCAAAAAGGACACATTCGCCGGTATTCTTGCGCTCTACCGTGACCTTATCCGCCTCCGGCGGGACCTCGAAGGACATACCCGGGGGCTCCGGGGCGAGGGGGTACAAGTGCACCACGTCAACGATGTGGATAAGGTGCTGGCTTACCACCGGTGGAAGGACGGCGGACGGCAAGACGACACTGTTGTTCTGGTCAACTTCGCCAACCGCGCCTATGACAGCTATGTGATCGGTTTGCCTCGGTCGGGGGTCTGGCGGGTGCGGTTCAACAGCGACTGGTCCGGTTATGACGACACCTTCGGTGACCATCACTCGCTTGACTGCACCACCTGGCCGCAGCCCCGAGACGGGTTGCCATGGTCAGGAAATATCAGTATCGGCCCATATACCGCGCTCATCCTCTCCCAGGACGATTGAACGTAATGACTGTAAGTGATGGTTCGGGACGTGGACCGGTGCGGTTCTTGGTGTTCTCGGCGTCGCTGCGCGTCGGTTCGCTGAACACCCGGCTGGCGCAGCTGGCTGCTGACACGATCACGGCCAACGGGGCAGAAGTGGATCGCGCGTCGATGGCTGAGTTCGACGTCCCCTCGTTCGACGCCGACGACGAGCTCGAGGGCAGATTTCCGCGCGGGGCCCAGGAGTTCCGCCGTCGCCTCGAGCGCTGCGATGCGTTCGTGGTCTGCTCACCTGAGTACAACGCGTCCATGCCTGGCCTGCTCAAGAACGCCATCGACTGGGTGTCGCGCTTCCGTCCGCAGCCGTTCAACGAGCGCCACGGGCTGTTGCTCTCGGCGTCTCCGTCGATGGTCGGCGGCAATCGGGGCCTGTGGGCCTTGCGCGTGCCCTTCGAGCACCTCGGCGCCCGCGTTTTCCCCGACATGTTCTCCCTCGCGCAGGCTCACCGTGCTTTCGATGGTTCCGGTCGCATCGCCGATGGCGAGTTGCAGCGCCGCTTCGACGCGAATGTGATCAGCTTCATGAACCTGGTCGAGGCGTCCAAGCGTTACCCCTGCCTGAAGAAGGCGTGGTTCGAGTACCTGGGCGAGCATCCGGAGCCGACGCTCGACCGGATCGAGTAGCGTCAGATCCCAGTGTGTTCCACTCGAACCGGGTTGGGATCGGGCACATGGGGCATCAGCGCGTGTGCGGGGATGCTGCCGAACCGGCCAGACTGGAAATCCCTCATCGCCTGCTCGATCTCAGCCCGAGTGTTCATCACGAATGGCCCATAGTGCGCAACAGGCTCACCGATGGGCAGGCCGCCGAGGACAAGGACCTCAAGGGCGACGCTGGGAGGGTCCTGGCGGTCGTCGGCCCTGACGCTGATCCACTCCCCAGCCCCGAACACCACCAGCTGGCCGCGGTGCACCGGCCATCCTCCGGCGCCGGTCCGCCCGGAGCCCGCCAGGACGTAGACGAGCGCGTTGAAACCGGCATCCCACGGGAGTTGCAGCTGTGCGCCGGGCGAGATCGTCGCGTGCAGCAGAGCCATCGGCGTGTGCGTCGATCCGGGCCCGGCGTGCCCGGCGACCTCGCCGGCGATCAGACGCACCAGGGCGCCACCGTCGGCCGAGGACAGCAAGATCACCTGGTCTGCTTCCAGGCCCTGATAGGCGGGTGGGATCATCTTGTCCTTCGCCGGCAGGTTCACCCAGAGCTGGATGCCGTGGAAAAGGCCACCGGAGACCACGAGGTCCTCGGGCGGCGTTTCGATGTGCAGGATGCCTCCGCCGGCAGTCATCCACTGCGTGGCGCCGTCGGTGATGAGACCACCGCCACCGTGGGAGTCCTGGTGCGCGAAGGTTCCATCGATCATGTAGGTGACCGTCTCGAAGCCGCGATGCGGATGCCACGGGGTGCCCCTGGGCTCACCGGGCGCGTAGTCGACCTCACCCATCTGGTCCATGTGTACGAACGGATCCAGGTCGGCCAAACTCACCTCGGCGAACGCCCGGCGCACCGGAAAACCCTCACCCTCGAAGCCGCTCGGCGCGGTCGTCACCGACACCACCGTGCGCTCGGTAGCCGCCGACTGGTCGAGTCGCGGGATGCGAGGCAGGGTCAGCAGGTTGTCTACGGTCACAGCAGGCATGGGGATCTCCTCTCGATAAGTCCACTTCAAAGAATGAGGGCTCATTGCTCCCCGTGGCGACGCCATTCGATTGATGTGCACCTGATGGGATGTAGCCAGCCCGGTGACGCATGCGTGACGATGAGCGAGAAAGGTAGCTCCGCCTGCGGCTCTGAGATGTGGAAGGAAGGTGATGACGACGTCCGGACCCAGTAGCTCAGACGGGTCGGAGTCAACCGTTGAGACCCGCATCCGCCTGGAGCAGGAGCTGGCCAGGGTGCGCGATGAGCGTGACGACCTCGCAGCTGCGCTCGGTGGCGAGGATCCGGAGGATCCGGCAGGTGGAGACAGCGGCGACCAAGCCGACCTGCTCGAACGTTCGGACGACCTGGCCAGGATGGATCGACGCATCACCGAGATCAGGCACCTGCTCGCTGACCTGGAGACGCCGCAGGACCCACAGGACCCTCGGCACGGGACCGTGGTGACCCTTCGGTTCGCAGATGGCACCGTAGCTACGCTCCGAGTCGTCGCGATCACCGAGGAAGCCCCCGCGGATCGTCAGGACGAGATACTGACTGCCGACAGCCCGCTCGGCCGGGCCCTCGCCGGCCGCCACGCGGGCGACACGATCACCTACAGTGTCCCCGACGGCGAAGCCCAGGCCCAGGTGATCGCCATGCAATTGCCGACCACGTCAGCCGGGTAGCGCGCCCCTGCCGGTCGCTGGCTGACCAGCCGTTGATCACGACTTGTGTGCCGTAAGCGACATAACGTGTCGTCGATGGCACACATACTGCGATCATGGCGATGTTCGGTGCTTTGTTGTCGCCGAGTTCGACGTGAAGGTTGCCCCGTTCGCGGCGGACAACCATGTTGTCGAACTCGGCGACAGTAGGGTTAACCACAGAGTCAATGCCCACTCCCGCGGTCGGCACGGCAGAAGGTGACGGCATGCAGACGTGGATCGTGGACCGATGCGATCCGATCGACCAACGCCCGTTGCGTCGCATCGAACAGATCGACCCACTGCCAGGCCCTGGCCAGCTGCGGGTGCGGGTGAGTTGCTGCGGAGTGTGCCGCACCGATCTTCATCTTGTCGAAGGCGACCTGGCGCCGCGCCGGCCGCATGTCGTCCCCGGCCACGAGGTTGTGGGGCGCGTCGACGCGCTCGGAGCCGGCGCGGACCGCTTCGCCATCGGCGAGCGGGTTGGGGTGGCGTGGCTGGCGCAGACGGACGGAACATGCCGGTTCTGCCGCCGTGGCGCGGAGAACCTCTGCATCGAGCCACGGTTCACCGGCTGGGACGTCGACGGTGGTTACGCGGACGCCTGCCTGGTCGACGAGCGATACGCCTACCGCCTGCCCGAGTCGCTGGACGACGAGCACGCGGCGCCTCTGCTGTGCGCCGGGATCATCGGCTACCGCGCTCTCCGCTGTGCGGCCGTGCCACCAGGGGGTCGCCTGGGTATCTACGGCTTCGGCGCGAGCGCGCACCTCACAGCGCAGATCGCGTTGCACCAAGGGTTGCGGGTGCACGTGCTCACCCGCGGGGAGGGCAACCAGAAGCTGGCAGCCGAACTCGGTGTGGACTCCGTAGGTGGCGCGGCGGACACGGCACCCGAGCCGCTCGACGGTGCGATCCTGTTCGCGCCGGCGGGCGAACTCGTGCCGGTCGCTCTCCGCGCCCTCGACCGGGGCGCAACCCTGGCGGTTGCCGGGATCTGGCTCTCGGACATCCCAGCCCTGGACTACGCCGACGAGCTGTTCCAGGAACGCCGGCTGCGCAGCGTCACCGCGAACACCCGAAGCGACGGTGAGCAACTCCTCGCTCTCGCCGAGAGGTTCGCCATCCGCGCCACCACGGTCGCCTACCCCATGGCGGAAGCACCAGAGGCACTCGCCGACCTCGCTCACGGCCGGTTCAGCGGCGCGGCAGTGCTGCACAACTGACGTACGGGACTAGAGCGGATCCCGACGCTCCAACTCGTCCTCCTCCTGCTCGGTCAGCCCCCGCACCAGGGTTTCATCATTTCCGGTCCGGAAACGCTCGGCATTGAACAACATCACGTAACCACAGATGCCGCACTCAACTCGGACAAGGTACTCGGTGGTCACCTCGGGGTCGTCAAGATTGCCGATCTCGGGTGGAAAATCACCCATTAACGCCAAGCAGGGAAAACGATGCACCGTGAGGTGTTCGGATTCACAGACCGCACAATACGTTAATCCGAGTTGAGCGAGCTTCTCCTTGACCTCTACCAGGAAGGCCTTGCGCCACCGCACGTCAATCACGTCCGACGAGGACGTTGCGGTGGGTTTGGCGTATCAGCAGGGCGAAGCTGACGAACCCGATGACGAGGTAGCCGTACCAGGCGCCGGTCGCATCCCAGAGGGTGTGCAGGATGACCACGAGAACGAAGGTACCGATGACGCCGGCCAGCGCGCGGGGTCTCCACCGTTGGGCGTGGGCCCACCACAGCGCCGCGGCGGCCAGACCGGTCCAGGCGGCGTGCCCGGCCGGGCTGAGTATGCCCCGCAGCAGCAGCAACCCTTCGGTGAAGGTCAGGTCCCCACCGCTGGCCAGGAGGGTCACAAACCCGTAGCCCAAGGTCTCCAGCACGGCAAAGCCCATCCCCACCGCAACTCCGATGAGCAGGCCATCAGCAGGATTACGCCGGTACCGAGTGAAGATCAGCATCGTGATCGGTACCAGGAGCTTGGCAGCTTCTTCGATCAACCCGATGTACACCGTCGGCAGGCCGCCCAGCCGTCGCATGGTGTCGAACTCCAGCACGCTGGCTACGGCTGCGCCCAGCACCCCACCCAGCAGTGCGCAGCTCAACAGGACACTCAGGGGCAGGTCACATGCCGGGTTTCGACCATCGATGTAGACGACGAAGGTCACCGGAACCAGCAGTGCCCCGAGCACGAGCAGCGAGGGCACCAGGGTCGGGTTCCCGGTGATCACCAGAGCCTGCTGGACAGCGATGAACAGCCCGATGCCCACCAGCAGCACCACCAGCCACGCCCAGCGCCGCGCCCGAGTGGAGCGAGTCCGGGTGCTCGCGTCCAGGCTATCGCGCTGGGTGGTCATGACCACCTACTTCCCCCTTGGGCCGACGGATGAAACCGACATGCCGACGGACCATTACGCCGACGACGGCCGCGGGGCCATACCCTGCTCCGGTGAACATTGACTCCCGGAACGTCGGGCGGCGGTACCGGTGACGCGGCGACCACGAATGATGTGGGTCTGGATCACTGCATTGGGCCTACTGCTCGTCGCCGGATGCACGGGCCAGAGCCCCTCGACAGGCCCGAGCCCCTCGGCGGGCCAGACTCCCTCCACTGTTCAGAGTCCAGGGTCCGGCCAGAGCACGTCAAGCCCTAATCCCGCCGGACCGAACCAGAGCGGCCCCCCGGATTGCCGCCACACGGTCAGCCGAGCCGAGGACGTGCCGGCGGCCCTGAATGCTGCCTCGCCGGGGACCACCGTCTGCTTCACCGGCCACGATCTCGCCGGCACCGACATCGCGATGAACCGCCCGGGCTCAGCCAGTGCGCCGATCAGGCTCTTCGCTGACGGGGCCAGCGTGAGCAGCATCCACATCTCCGCGGACCACGTCATCGTCGAGGGCTTCACGGTCGCCGGTGGCGACGGGCTATTCGCCAAGGGCACCGACCTGGCCATCCGCCACAACACCGTCCAGGACACCCAGCGAAGCGGTATCACCTGCGATCCCTGCCAGAACTCGATCATCGAGGACAACACGGTGCACCATGTCGCCACAGCCGGTATCTGGATCAGTGGGCAACAGATCGCGGTGCGCCATAACACCGTGAGTGGGACGGTGGCCCGCGACAATGGCGACGCCGACGGCATGCGCTTTTTCGGCAACGGTCACCGGATCACTGACAACACCATCACCGACATCTCCGCGACCGGCTACGCCAACCCGCCGCACCCGGACTGTTTCCAAACCTACGACAGCAACGGCCCACCCACCTACGACGTCGCGATAGTAGGCAACACCTGCCGCAACGTCGATGCGCAATGTCTGATCGCGACCGGCGACAAGGACGGAAACAGCGCTGCCCCGACCAACGGCCCATCGGTCAGGTTCATCGGCAACATCTGCGCATCCAACGGTGCCCAAGCGGTGAACCTTCGCCGCTGGCCCAACGTCGAGCTACGGGACAACAAGATCTCCGGTCCGAACATCACCCGCGGGATCATCATCATCGACGGCTCGATCGGCTGTGTTGTGGTCGGCAATACCACCGCCGACGGCAAACCCACCGTCGACATCGACAACTCGTCCCGGCAAGGCTCCCAGGTGGAACACAACAGTCCCGGCTGAGGCGGCTACGCCACCCGTGAGTGGCAATACGCGCTGGAGCTCGAATTGCCACTCACGGGTTATACAC
>JBOHFC010000055.1:0-13809 GCA_050701375.1 Pseudonocardiaceae bacterium | reverse complement strand
CGACAACGGCTCCGGCAACGAACACTCACAGATCGACCAAAGCCAGGTCCACCAGCACGGCCTGGTCAACGTCGACCACGTCCTCAGCGACGACAACCTCCACCTGCTCTAAACCAAACCCCCCCCCACAGCGCACACCGGCTCCGCCATCCCCGCCCCGGGACGGCGGAACCGGTGTGTCCAGTGTGGTTGCATAGGCCGCCCTAAGGACCGCTGCGGCTCGTTCGGGTGATAGTGGTGCGCCCTGACTCAGCTTCAGGGTTTCTGAACCGATGTCAGTAGCGTCGGGGGCCGATCGGCCCAGTAGGGCGTGGGTGATGTGGGTTCGGTTCTCGATGACCGGGATGTGGACGACCCACCTGCCCAGCAGGAAAGCCGTTCAGGGCGAAGAAGACGAACGTCGACGCCCGGGCAAGCGCAGTGGGCGCGTCAACGCCCCGGGCTGATATGCAAAACTTAAGTCGGGTGACGCCCAAGGACACTGATGGTCAGGGTCAGACATCCTGCGGTTTCAGGAAGTTCACGAAGATCGCATCAAGGGTACGGAATTGGTCGACGCTGAGCTGCTCCAGCACAATCTCGCGACCCATTAGATCTTCCAGTAGGAGGATGAATTCCATAAAACCGAGCGAGTCGATGAGTCGGTTCTCGATCAGATCGAGGTCTGGGGGGATCACGTCTATGTCGGCGTTTTTGGCGCGCAGCCAGTCGATCACCAGTACGAGGACGCTGTCCATGCTCGCGTTGGTATCGGAGTCCATCAGGTCACCTCCAGGCGCGCCAAGGCCACCTCGAACTCGTGCCGGAATCGGGTGAGGACGGATGCTACCGAATGGGCTGCGGTGACTCGTTCGCAGGAATACCCGCAATACATCGCCATCTCCTCGACTCGTCCTTCTGTCTGGATCGACGGGGCGGTGGCGCTGTAGCGGGGCACCGGCAGCCGCTGGCCGTCGACCGTGGTCGTGGCGATGAAAGTGGCGGGAAGGCGCTCGGACGATTCGGTCAGGGCGTTGCGCAACACGCGGTGCGGTCGGGCTGGCCAGCCGATCTCAAACAGTGAGGTCACGACTGTGTCGCAAGCGGCGGCGGCGAGGACGCGGCGTTTGAACAAGGGGTGCGCAGCGGACTCCCAGGTAGGGATGAACAGCGTGCCGGCCATTCCGCCGTCCGCCCCGCAAGCCAGCGCATTGGCGAGATCGACGCCCGTCGCGATAGCCCCGGCGATCGCGAGCACGGCGTTCGGGAGGCGGGCGCGGATTTCCTGCAGGAGCCTGGCCGCGGGGATTGTCCCAAGCAGGTGGCCGCCGGCTTCGACGCCTTGGAGGACGAGAACGTCGGCGCCGAGGTCGAGAGCTGCCTCAGCGTCGCGTACCGTGCCGACCTGGATGACGACGCGGCGCCCGGCTTGTATGACCTCAGCTGCCGTGGCCTTGTCTGGTAATCCGAAGAAGGTGACGAAACTGGACGAGGGCAGAAGCTCTAGGGCGGTCAGCACCTGGGCGCGGGCGGTGGCGGGTCCGACTATTTCGGGGATGAGGTTGACGCCGAACGGGCGGGTAGTGGCTGTGCTGGTGGCGGCGATGAGCCGGCGGATTCCTTGCGGTGTTTCCTTGTAGAGCGCGAGCACTCCCCCTGCGCCGGCGACGGACACGGCGGCGGCCAGCTGCGGACCGGCCAGGCCGCCCATGCCGGCCTGCAGGAGGGGCAGGGTGAGGTTCAACGTGGCGTTCAGCCGGTTCACGCCGGTTCTCCGGCGGTGAGTACGGCCTGCCGGGCGGCGCTGAGGTCGCCGGCGAATGCTTCGGCGAGTACGTGCACCCAGCGTTCCAAGCCAAACGCCACGCAGCCGGTGAATGCCGGTCGCCCCTGGTGCGTGATCCCGCAGCGTTCGCCGAAGAAATTGCGGTGATAATTCATCGACGCGACCGCGGTGCCGTCGGCGGAGACGTACTCGTCCTTGACGGGATCGATTTTCTGCAGGAACGTCCGCGGGTCGTTCTTGTTAAAGAATGGATCGGTCGCCACCTGCCGGTCGAGCCCGACCCCGAGCCGGGTGACGAAGCCAGTGAGCATCTGGTGGTGGCGTTCGAGATGGCACCGGACAGCTTCGGCCGAGCCGACGCTCACGATCTCCCGCATGGAAAACCCCCACAGCCGGCGCAGCCCGTCATAGTAGTCCTCGTTGCGGAAACAGTGAGCGACCGTGGTGATGAGTGCTGGCTTATCGAGTGTGATGCCGCTGAGGTGTAAGTAGATGTTGTAGCAGGCCGCGGAGGGCAGCAGGTAGCTCGCTGGGACGATGTCCTCGGCCGGGATCAGGTCGACGGCGGTGGTTTTACTGTAGTCCTCGAGTCGTTCTGCCCGGAGCTGGGACACGACAGTACCGAGGTGCGGAAAGTTGGAGAAGTATCCGAGGGAATGCAGCGCATCGGCTCGGACCAGCGGTGGAAACCTCATCTGCTCTGCGCCGACGGCCACCCCCCAACTGGTGAACGTATCGTCGAGCGATCGCAGTAGGGTGGTCGCATCGGCGCCGAGTGCCGCAAGACCACCCTGTACGGACCAGTCGCCCGTCGGCGGCTGCGTCGGTTGCTTCGATGGTTGCGTCATGCGGTGGCCTCGAACACACCGATTCGGGTGAAAAAATCCGTGGTCTTGCGGAGCACCCGGGCATGTGCTTGTTGCCGGGCTGGATGGCCCAGCAGGCGCTGCCGGAGGGCGAATCCGCCCGGGATGCCGGAGTCTTTGTAGACACTGGGATTGTAGAATGATTCGATGCTCGCGGTGATGTACCGGTTGAGGTAGTTGCCGGTGGTCCGGCGCCGCTCCGCGTCCAGCCCGGCGTCGACAATCTGCTTCCACAGCAGGTGGACGAGGCGGGCACCGAAGGCGATGTGTCGTGACTCGTCTTGGTGGTGTAGTCGATTGATGTGCCGGACGGTCGGATGCAGCCGCTCGTCGGCGGCCATGTGGACGTTGTAGTGGTCCACGATCTGCTCAAAAATTAAAATTCGGGCGAATACCAGAAGATTTTCCATTGCGGGTTCCTGGGCCGTAGAGAATTTGAGGCTTTTCTCCGGATAAACTTTTCCTCCGTACTTTCGGCAGAACGTAGCGAAGAACCACATGTGCTCGTTTTCTTCACCGATGAAGTGATGGAAGAAGTCGGAAGGTACCTCGAACCCGGGACTGTGGATCCGACGGGCGACCTCGATGAGCAGTTCCCGGATCCCGTGAACGTTCAGGCTATAGAAGTTAATGCTTTCCCACCGGCTCAGGGTGTGGAGTTGCGCGGGCGCGAGCTCATCCATGAGCTCCGTTCCGTGCAGTGACAGCAACTCGGGTGACATCCACCATACGTCGGAAGAAATTTCCGCTGGCCAGTCGAATGTCGTGTAGGGGTTGTAGTAGTCATCTCTCGCCTTCTCTGAAAGTCGGTCGAGAAGCTCCCGGAACTCCGAACTGTCAACCGCCGCCGTGGATTGCAATTGTCGCCTCCACTGTGCTATCGGTAGGTATCTGTTACTATGGGTGTTGCCGACAGTCCGTGTCAAGGCTGCCCGGGGGAGGCGAGCGACGGCTCGAGGACGCGGGAGGCTCACGTGCCAGACTCGGCCAACATCCGGCAGCTGATCTATTATCAAGTCAGCGACTTCGTAATGGATCACGGCGAGGGCATCTACCTCTACGACACCGAGGGGCGACAATATCTCGATGCCGTCTCTGGAACCTTCAACCTCAGCCTCGGTTATAGCCACCCTGAGGTGGTCGCGGCCATACGGGACCAGGCCGACCGGCTAGTCCACGTGACCTCATCATTCCAGACCGCGCCGGTCAACGAGCTCGTCCAGCGCCTCGTGGCGGTGTCCCCGCCGAACCTGACCAAGGTGCACCTGAAAGTTTCGGGTGGATCCACGGCCAATGAAGGCGCGGTGAAGATGGCCCAGGCGGCCACGGGTCGGCGTGACGTGCTCACGCTGTTCCGCAGCCACCACGGCCAGACCCTGATGACCACAACCCTGTCTGGCGAGGCGTTTCGCAAGGCACCGTTCCCGTACCTGTTTCCCGGCGTCGTGCACGTGCCCGATCCGTACTGCTACCGCTGCTTCTACCGAGAGCACCCCAGCCGGTGCGGCCTACTGTGTGTAGAACGGATCAACGACTTCATCGACTACGCCAGCTCCGGCAGCGTCGCCTGCATTGTGGTGGAGCCGATCTCGGGTAGTGGCGGCAACATCGTCCCACCCGAGGGATACTTCCAGGCACTGCGCCAGCTCTGTGATGAGCGCGGGATTATGTTGATCTTCGACGAGGTACAGACCGGTATCGGCCGGGTCGGGCGCATGTTCGCCGCCGAGCACTTCGGTGTACTCCCGGATGTCATCACCACCGCGAAGGGGCTGGGTGGGTCGGGGGCGCAGATTGCCGCGATCCTCACCGACAAGCGAGTAGACGGGCTGGATGGGACCTACCACTCGTTCACCTACGGGGCCAACGTGCTGGCGGCCGCAGCGGCGGCCAAGACACTGGAGATCATTGGCCGGACTGGGTTTTTGGACAGTGTCCGCAAAGTCGGCACCCAGATTCTAGAGCGGCTGGTGGATCTGCAGGCCACTTACTCCTGCATCGGTGACGTTCGCGGTCTTGGCTTGATGATCGGTATCGAGCTAGTCGATGACCATGGGCGTCCGGATGTCGCGCTAACCCAGGAGCTCGTCCGCCGCAGCATGGAGCACGGCTTGATCCTGCGGAGCTCTCGTTACGGGCGTGGCAACGTGCTGAAAATCCGTCCTCCGCTGATCATCACTTCGGAGGAGGCCAATCTGCTCGGCGATCGCCTCGACCTGCTCTTTGCCGCGGTGACTGGATGATGGTGAGGGGGTGAGGGCATCAAGGATTATTTGTTGGGGCTGGCCGGTTTCGTCCGGGAGAAGGTCAGCGCCGGTCCTGGTTTCGCCGGGCGCCGCCGGGTGTGTGGGCATTCCCCCGGCGGGGACGCCCAGTTCGGTATCGACGCGGTCGCCGAACAAGCCGTCTGGTCCTACGTCACCGATCAGAACCTGCCGATGGCTGTCTACTCCGAGGACCGGGGCTTGCGTCAGCATGGCCACTGTCCGGACTATCTACTGATCGTCGATCCTGTCGACGGCACTCGCCCGGCGGCGGCCGGGCTGGAGATGGCCACGGTCTCAATCGCGGTGGCGCGGCTGACTAGCCACCCGTGCATCGGCGACGTCGAGTTCGCGCTGCTCAGCGAGCTCAAAACTGGGGCGTTTCTCTATGGTGAGTACGACCGGCCGGGCGTGGTCGCCGGTGGATACGACCGCGAAGTGCCAGCGTTGAGCGGCACCACGGATCTGTCTCGGATGTTTTGGTCGATCGAGTTCAACGGCCACCCTGCGGCGCTCATGACCAGCGCCTATGGGCATCTCATCGACGCCTCAGCCAACACCGGTGCAGTGTTCGTGTTCAGCAGCGCCTCATACTCGATTTCCCGGCTGATCACCGGCCAGCTCGACGCCTACGTCGACATCGGCAACCGGCTGTTACGTGATGACCCTGGTCTGCTGGGTGAGTTCCAGCGCGTAGGAAACGGACACGTGCTGCACCTGTTCCCCTATGACATTGCGGCAAGTGTCTTTTTGGCCGAGAAGGCCGGCGTGGTGATCACCGACGCTTACGGGGCCTCGCTGGCCGACACCATGCTGACCAACATCGACGTCGACAACCAGCGCTCCTGCGTGGCTGCCTGCACCCCCCAGCTGCACCGCAAGCTCCTTAACGCGATTCGTTGGCACCCGAAGCCGTCCCCCCGGTCAGCTTGACGATGACCGACCTGCTGCCCAACCCGACGGACAATCTTCTGCCCGATGGTGTCGTGTCCATTCACATTGCCTCGGCGCCTGGCGATCCGCTCGTTTCCGTCGTTGAGGTGCGCGCCGTCTGTGGGCGAGGGCTGGAAGGCGACCGTCATTACCGGGATGCCACCGGGAGTGAGGTGCCCACCGGCCGACCCGGTCGGAGCGGCCCACGGTCATCCTGCGAGGTCACCTTGATCGAGATTGAGGCCCTCTACGCACTGGAACGGGAATGCGGCATCATCCTCGGCCCGGGAGAGAGCCGTCGCAATATTCTGACCCGTGGCGTTCGCCTGAACCTCCTCGTCGGGCAGCAGTTTCAGGTCGGGGAGGTCCGGCTGCACGGTATGAAACTTTCGCGCCCCTGCGCTCATCTGGAACGGCTGACCCAGCCCGGGGTGGTAAAAGGTCTGGTAAACCGGGCCGGGTTGCGGGCGGAAATCGTGGAGGGCGGCACGATCCGGGTCGGCGACCGGATAGAAGCAGAACGCGCTGACTAATCGTGCGCGTGGGCCGAATGGACCACGATGGTGATTGTGGCTTCCTTTCCCTCGGCGGTGTCGCGGATGTCCATCAGACACTCGGGCCGGAAGTACTTGTCCAGGTGGTTGCGGCGCTCACCAGGGAAATACAGCATTGTGGTCAGCACCTCTCCGCCAGGAGGCTGGATTTTGACGTGCAGGTGACGGGTGCGGCCCGGGTAGATCGCGGGCACGACGGTCTCCAGCCGCCAGTGGCCCTCGTCGTCGGCGAACTGGTGACCCCGCATGCGGTAGCCGTCGTCGTCGTAGATACCGCTGTCATCCACCTGCCAGAAGTCCAGCAGCGCACCACCGACCGGCTCACCCTCAGTATTGATGATCTGACCGGAGACGACGAAAGGGGTACCACCAACCGTGTCCTCGCGCAAGCTGGTCTTCTTCGGCGTGTCAGGCTTGTAGTAGGGCCCTTCGGTCTGCTCGGGGGTCGGCGGCGTGCCCCGGCACATACACGTAGGCGTTGGCACCAGTGGCCCATAGTCCGCTCCGCCGCCCAGCAGGGAGGAAATGCCTGTCGACTCGCTGCGGTCCATGGAACCCCTTCCAGTCGCCAACCATTGATCAGGACTATCCAGTTTTTCTTATTCTAGGGGATAGGCGGCCTCCCTCCCGCACCTGGCCGCGACGGGCGACGAACCGGCGCCGAGAGCTTCTGAGATATAGCCGACCATCGTTAACCTGGCAAAATGGTTCTGGTAACACCTCGCGACTCCATCACTCTTGATGCCGCGACGCGCGCATGGCTGGCGGATGAGGCACTGCCCGGCCACCCGGTCACGCAGGCACGATGGTTGACGGGTGGGTCCGTCAACACCATGATTCTGCTGATCACCGATCAGGGTGAGCGTTACGTGCTGCGCCGCTATCGGGGAAGCAACGGCCGTACTGCCTGCGCGGTAGAAACGGCGCTAGCCGCCCGGCTGGCCGGTACAGCACCTGTGACCGAGGTGGTCGCCACTGATCCCGAAGGCCGCGCCGCCGGGGCGCCACTGCTGATATCCCGGTACGTCGAAGGCGCCCTGCTCAGCGAAATACTGCCCGAGCTAACGACGGGCGACGCAGCCGCCGTGGGGCACGTCGTGGGCGCCACGCTGGCCCGGATCGGGGCAATCACCTTTCCCCGCCCAGGATCCTTTCGCGACGGCTCTCTGGTCACCAACGGCCAGGAGGTACTAGTGGATCTTCCCGGTGTCGTTGACCGCTGCCTCGACACCGGAAAAGTCGACTCCGGTCTGACCAAGGCAGAGCAGGATGCGCTGCACACCCTCGCGCTACGATCCGTTCCTTGCCTGGACGCCGTCACCAACTCCCGTCAACTCGTGCACATGGACTTCAACCCCAAAAACCTGCTCATGAGCTGTTGCGACGGGCGCTGGAACGTCGCTGCCGTCATCGACTGGGAATTTGCGTTCAGCGGTTCGCCGCTGGTCGACGTGGGCAACATGTTGCGCTTCGCTGACTATTACCCGCCCGACTACGCGACCGGCTTCCGCGCCGGTTTCCAGGACTTCGGTGGCATCCTGCTCGCCGACTGGCGGCAGATAGCCCAGACCCTCGACTTGTTCACACTGGTGAGCATGCTCACCGAGCCACCCGATGATGCCACCTTCTCCAAGATTATCGCCGTCATCCGCTGTCGGCTATCCGAAGCAACCTAGCGGGAGGCGGCCATGCGCGCGTTGGTCTATCTAGGTCCAGGAACGGTGGCCTTGCAGGAGCGCCCAATCCCAGCGCTTGTCGCCCCCGACGACGTGCTGGTCCAGATCGTGGGCAGCGGTGTCTGCGGGACCGACCGCAAGATCCTGCTTGGTCACTTCCCGGCCCGGCCCGGCGTCATCTTGGGACATGAATCGGTCGGTGTGATCGCCGGTCGTGGTCCGGCCGTACGGTCGCTGGCCGACGGTGACCGCGTCGTTGTGGACCCCACGCTGTACTGCGGCGGATGCGACCGCTGCCGACGCGGAGCTACCAACTTCTGTCGCCACAAGCAGGGAACCGAGGTGGGCGTGGACCGCGACGGCACTTTCGCCGACTATGTGGTGCTACCCGAGCGATTCCTACACCGGCTACCCCAGACGATCAGCTTCGGACCAGCGGTCCTCATCGAGCCACTCGCCTGTGTGCTCAACAACGTCTCTGCCGCGGCGGTGACCTGTGACGATGTAGTAGCTGTACTCGGTGCCGGGCCGATTGGCACGCTGTGCGGCCTGGTGAGCAGGCGGATCGCCCGGCGGATCGTCATGGTCGAGACCGATCCGTACCGCCTGGCGGCAGCACAGGCACGTTTTCCGCACGTAGTAGACGCGTCGGACGCGAAGCCCGCCAAGGCGGTCGTGGACACCGCCGGCGGACACCGACCGAGCGTGGTGATCGACACCACTGGTGTCGGGCTCGACGACGCGGTGGCGCTGGTAGCCGACGGCGGGCGGATCGTCGTGATGGGGTTTAACAGCACCTACCGGGTCTCCCTGTCGCCGCTGTACCTGACTCACCATGGGATCAGCGTGCTCGGCGCCGGCGACTACCGGGCTGAGGTATTCCCGGTGGCCGTCGCCCTGGCTCCCGAGCTCGGGCTGACCAGCCTCGTTACCCACGAGTACCCACTAGAACGCTACGCCGACGCCTTCGGCGCGCTCGGCGGCGTGCTCAGCACAGATAGCGCACCAACGGCATATGGCGCGATGAAAGTGGCGATCCGATCCGAGCTCGGCGAAGTGGGAATGGACGGTTGGCCGCTACGAGGATCAGACCGATGACGCGGCTGGCGCCAACGCGGTTCGGGGCGATCGAGGCGGGCGGAACCAAGTTCATCTGCCTGGTCGGATCCTGCCCTGAGCGGATCCTGGCCCGGACCCGAATTCCAACCGGCGAACCGGCGCAAACACTGGCCCGGGTAGTCGCCTTCTTCCAAGCGGAAGTAATCGCCGACGGACCGCTGGCCGCAATCGGCATCGCCTCATTCGGCCCGCTAGAGCTGCGCCTGGCCCATCCTCGGTACGGGTTCATCACGACCAGCCCGAAGCCCGGCTGGTCCTACATCAACATCGTCGACCCGATACGTACCGCCCTCGGGGTGCCGGTGGGCTTTAACACCGACGTAGCCGGTGCCGCGCTCGGCGAGGGCCGATGGGGAGCAGCCCACGGTTTGGACACCTTCGTCTACCTGACCGTCGGCACCGGCATCGGCGCCGGCACCGTAGTCGGAGGCCAGATCGCCCCCGGGCTAGTACACGCCGAGATGGGCCATGTCCACGTTCCACGCCAGCCAGGTGACGACTTCCCCGGCGACTGCCCCTTCCACGGCGACTGCCTGGAAGGCATGGCCGGCGGCGCGGCCATCGCCGCCCGGTGGGGCCGACCAGCCGAGCAGCTCACCGGAGCGCACCTGCGCCAAGCCGTCGAGTGGGAGGCCAGCTACCTGGCCGCCGGGCTGCGAACCATCGTGTACACGATTGCTCCGCAACGTATCGTCGTCGGTGGCAGCATCACCGCTCTGCCGGGGCTGTTCCCATTGCTGCGGGCCCAGCTCGTCAAGACCCTGGCCGGCTATCCCGGTATGCCGGAACACGCCGCAGCTAACTTCGTTGTCCCAGCTGGTCTCGGCCCGCTCGCGGGTCCGGTCGGCGCCCTCGTTCTCGCCGAGAATGCTCTCCGACCAACTGTCTGACCATCGGGCCGCTTCACCTATTGATGATCTACAGCAACGTGGGCCGGTCTGTCCAAATCAATAAGAGGTGCCCGTGGTGTTCGCCACCGCTGGTGACCTAACGCCGCGCGTGCTGTGCGGGCAGGGCGTGGCGCCGGCGGCGGCGATACCGGAGCATTACGCCGCGCTAGGGCTGGACTTCGTGCCGGGTACCGGGCTGCTGGCCGCCACCGTGCCGGGCGCATGGGATGCGTGGCTGAGATTGTTGCGTGATCACGGGGGGGCCGGCCACCGCAGGCCAGGTACGCCAACCCGATGCTGGCCGACACTTGGGAGCGACTGCTCGCCGAGGCGGAGTCGGCTACCGGTCGTGAGGCGCAGATCGACGCCGCCCGTCGCGCGTGGTCCCAGGGGTTCGTTGCCGAAGCGGTGGATTCGTTTTGCCGCAAGGCTTCGCGCGACGACTCGGGACGCAATCATGCCGGCGTGTTGACCGGCGAGGACATGGCCCAGTGGTCGGCGAGCTACGAACCGGCGGTGATCATCGAACTCGGCGAGTGGGCATTGGCCAAGTGCGGGCCGTGGTCCCAGGGCCCCGTGCTGGCCCAACAGCTCCTTCTGCTGCAAGGTTTCGCTGGCGAGTTGTGCTATGTGGACGGCATGCCGACGGCTCGCACCGTGCACCTGGCAACGGAGTGCGCCAAGCTGGCGTTCGCCGACCGCGAGGCGTGGTACGGAGATAGCGCGGACGTGCCACTCAACGAGCTGCTCTCGCGCGGCTATACCGACGAACGCCGCAGGCTGGTCAGTGAACGGGCGTCAATGGAGTTGCGGCCGGGTTCGCCGGGTGGCCGTAGCCCCAAGCTGCCGTCGTACGTGGCGGAGGGTCGGGGCATCGGCGGAGGCGAGCCCGAGATCATGAGCGCACTCGGCGAGCCCCCGGTGTCCCGCACGGGCGCCAACCACGGTGACACGGTGCATCTCGCTGGTACCGGGGCGGTGTCCGCGCACCACGCTGTCGCCATCCCTGGCGCTGCGGGACGGCGTGCCAAGCCTGGCGTTCGGCACGCCGGGCGGCGACCAGCAGGACGCCTGGCAGCTCTGCTTCTGGTTGGCGCACACGGTCGGGGGGGTGAACCTGCAGGCTGCCATTTGACGCGCCAGCCTGGCACACCACAGCGTTTCCCAGCTCGTTCTACCCCCGTTCCTGGCGGCCGGGCGAGTTGGTAGTCGAGTCGCGCCTCGGCGAGTCCACCATGGTCGAACTGCGCGAGCGGGGACACATCGTGGTGGACGCCGGGCCGTGGTCACTCGGCCGACTCTCGGCGGTGGCACGCGATCCGGTCACCGGGCTAGTCCGGGCGGGAGCGAACGCGCGGGGCATGCAGGGCTACGCGGTGGGCCGATGAACTCCTGATCGCGCCTTCGCGGGTGGAGAGTTGCACGTCGTTTACGTCCAGTGCGACGGCTTCGCCCAGCCGTAGCCCGGCGTAGAAGGGCAACAACGCCAGGACCCGGTCACGGGGGTGGAGCCAGCTGACCCAGCGCGCCCGACAACCACCACAGCCCTTGGACCAGGTAGAACACTAGCCATCGCCGGGTCTAATACCACTGCACTTAGAGCTCCAGCTCGCCGAGGTCACGCCCCTACGGCCCTTTTCACCGTATCCCGCTATCCCCGCTCACCAGCCAGCCAGCTGGTTTGACCGGTACTGCAGTGATCCCGCCAACCGGGATGGTCTTGGTGCCCTTGCCCACGCTCACCGGGGTGATGGCAGGACGGTCAGCGCCAGCAACGGCCTCTTCGGCGGACCCGCCCGACCGCACCGCTAGGGCGCTGTCGTCGGCAGGTGCGGGAATGGCGACGGCCCCCACCTGGGTGCGGGGGAGGTACGCGGCCCGCATTCAGCGGGCTCAGCGGGGTAACCGGCCCGGCCATAGCCCCGCTGAGCCCGCTGAATGCGTTTTCCCGCGATCGGCGCTGGACGTTCGTCGGCGGTAGACGTGACGAGTGGTTCCGGGGACGCCAGCGCAGTCGGGTGTGCCGTGAACTCGACAGTACGGACGTTTCCGCCCAGTCAAATTGTCCGTGCTGTCAAGTTCACGACGTGCCCAATCGCTGCGACGTGCCCACCGCTACGGCTACGCGGACCAGCAACCGGTTGATGTCGGCCGCCGACTCAACAACGCGGCGCGGTTGTTCACTGAGGTCCTCTACCGTCTGACTTCCGAGGACTGGAAATGCGGCCTGAGCACGCGCGCCGCGCAAGATCCCGGGGTTGGCGGTGGTTGAGAGCGCCGACGGCCCGGGTTGGCGGTACTTGGAGAGCAGCCAACGGGGGCGGGAACATCGGTCCGTAGGATCGTGTTGTGGCCAACGTGAGCGATCAGATCCGGGACGTCGTCATTATCGGCTCGGGCCCGGCAGGCTACACCGCCGCGATCTACACCGCGCGGGCCCAGTTGGAGCCGCTGGTGTTCGAGGGAAGCCGGTACGGCGGCGCATTGATGACCACGACCGACGTGGAGAACTACCCGGGGTTCCGCGACGGAATCATGGGTCCGGATCTGATGGAGCAGTTCAAGGCCCAAGCCGAGCGCTTCGGTGCGGAGCTGCAACCCAAAGACGTCACCTCGGTCGAACTCGCCGGCGACATCAAGCGGGTCGTGGTGGACGGGACCACCTATCCGGCCCGGTCGGTGATCCTCGCGATGGGCGCGCAGCCCCGTTACCTCAATGTCCCCGGAGAGCAGGAACTGCTCGGCCGGGGCGTCAGCTCGTGCGCCACCTGCGACGGCTTCTTCTTCCGCGACCAGGACATCGCCGTCATCGGCGGCGGGGACTCGGCGATGGAGGAGGCCACCTTCCTGACCCGGTTCGCGCGATCGGTGACCGTGGTGCATCGACGCGACGAGTTCCGCGCCTCGAAGATCATGCTCGAGCGCGCTCGGGACAACGACAAGATCCGGTGGCGCACCGGGGTGACCATCGACCGGGTAGCCGGCGACGGCGGGGTCAGCGGCCTGGAGCTCTCCGATGGCACGACACTCGAGGTCACCGGGATGTTCGTGGCGATCGGGCACGACCCACGCAGTGAACTGGTCCGTGATCAAGTGGACACCGACTCCGCCGGCTACGTGCTGGTGACCGCGCCCTCGACGGCTACCAGCGTGGAAGGCGTCTTCGCGGCCGGCGACCTGGTGGACCATACCTACCGGCAAGCTGTCACCGCCGCGGGCACTGGCTGCGCAGCCGCGATCGACGCCGAACGCTGGCTCGCTGAGCACGCCGCAGATCCGCGCGCCCAGGTGGCCGCCGAGTTCGTCGGCGGCGGCTACGGCCCCAAATCCTGATCACCCATTCCGTACCCCGGAACGCAGTACCCCCGCACATACCGCACACAGGAGATGAGATGGCAGACAAGTCGACCGTAACCGTCACTGATGATTCGTTCGCCGACGAGGTACTCGGCAGCGACAAGCCGGTGCTGGTGGACTTCTGGGCATCCTGGTGCGGCCCGTGCAAGCAGGTGGCGCCAGTGCTCGAGGAGATCGCCTCGGAGCACGCCGACGAGATCATCATCGCGAAGATGGACATCGATGCCAATCCCAGCACCCCACGGGACTACCAGATCATGTCGATCCCGACCATGATCCTGTTCTCGGGAGGCGAACCGGTGAAGACGATCGTCGGCGCCAAGCCCAAGGCCGCGTTGCTGGAAGATCTGGCCGACTACCTGAGCTGAATGACTCAGCCGTTCCC
>JBOHFC010000054.1:0-8214 GCA_050701375.1 Pseudonocardiaceae bacterium | reverse complement strand
CCCGCCACTCACAAGCACCTGCTGAAAGCAGGTGCTCGTCCCGGTGTGGCAGGCGGGCCCGACCTGGTCGACGACCAGCAGCAGGGCGTCGCCGTCGCAGTCCAGCCGCACCTCGTGTACCTGCTGGGTGTGCCCGGAGGTCTCCCCCTTGATCCAGTAGACCTGCCTGCTACGCGACCAGTAGGTGGCCCGGCCGGTGGTCAGCGTGCGGTGCAGCGCCTCGTCGTCCATCCAGGCCACCATCAGCACCTCACCGGTGCCGCGCTGCTGAACCACCGCGCATACCAGGCCGTCGGCGTTGCGCTTGAGCCGCTCGACGATCGCAGGGTTCAGTCCACTGCCCAGCCCGCTCACCGGACCGTCACCCCGGCCTGGCGCAGGCCGTCCTTAACCTCGCCGATCCGCAACTGTCCGAAGTGAAAGACGCTGGCGGCGAGCACCGCGTCAGCTCCGGCCGCCACTGCTGGTGGAAAATGCCCCACCTCACCCGCTCCCCCACTGGCGATCACCGGGACTGTCACCACGGCCCGGACAGCGGAGATCATCTCCAGATCGAAGCCCGCCTCCGTGCCATCGGCGTCCATCGAGTTGAGCAGAATCTCCCCCACTCCGAGCTCTTGGCCGCGGGCGGCCCAGTCCACAGCGTCGATCCCGGTACCCCGCCGGCCGCCGTGCGTGGTCACTTCGAAACCGGAGGGGGTTGGCGGATCTCCACGGGGTACCCGCCGGGCATCCACCGAGAGCACGATGCACTGCGCGCCGAATCGGCGGCTGGCCTCGCGCAGCAGCTCGGGCCGCGCCACCGCGGCGGTGTTGATGCTCACCTTGTCCGCGCCAGCCCGCAGCAGCCGGTCCACGGCGGCGACCTCGCGTATCCCGCCGCCGACGGTGAGCGGGATGAAAACGCATTCCGCCGTGCGGCGGACTACGTCATAGGTCGTCTCCCGGTCCCCAGCGGAGGCCGTTATGTCCAGAAAGGTGAGCTCGTCGGCGCCCTGCGCGTCATAGGCGGTGGCCAGTTCGACCGGGTCACCGGCGTCGCGCAGGGCGGTGAAGTTCACCCCTTTGACCACCCGGCCGGCATCGACGTCCAGGCACGGGATCACACGCACGGCAACAGCCATCCACTAAGCTTATGCGGCGGCCTAGCGGGCGGCGGCGAGCGCGTCGGGCAGGGTGAGCGCCCCAGCGTAAAGCGCCTTACCGATGATCGCGCCCTCCACGCCGTCCGGGGCCAGCGCGGCCAGAGCAGCCACATCGCCAGCGCCGGAGACCCCACCGGAGGCGATCACCGGAGCTGCCGTTCGTGCACAGACCGCGCGCAGCAGGTCGAGGTTCGGTCCGCGCAGCGTGCCATCCTTGGTGACATCGGTAACCACGTAACGCAGGCAACCGTCGGTATCAAGGCGCTCGAGCACCTCCCAGAGATCCCCACCATTGGCGGTCCAGCCACGCGCGGCGAGGATGTGTTGCCCGTCGATGATCCGCACGTCGAGCCCAACCGCGATCCGCTCGCCATACTCGGCGATCACCGCGCGGCACCAAGCCGGATCCTCGACCGCGGCGGTGCCCAGGTTCACCCGGGTGCATCCGGTGGCCAGGGCGCGCTGCAGCGAGGCGTCGTCTCGGATACCCCCGGAGAGTTCCACCGCGATGTCGAGCCTGCCGACGACTTCAGCCAGCAGCTCGGCGTTGGAGCCCCGACCGAACGCCGCGTCCAGGTCGACCAGGTGGATCCATTCGGCGCCGTCGGCCTGCCAGGCCAGCGCGGACTCGACCGGGTCGCCGTAGCACGTCTCGCTGCCGGCTTCGCCCTGCGTGAGGCGGACGGTCCGACCGCCAGCGACGTCGACGGCGGGCAGCAGCACGAAACTCACCGTCCCACCCTAGGCGGTGGTGCCCGCACCTCCGACTACAGCGTCTCGATCCAGTTGCGCAGCAACTGCGCGCCCGCGTCGCCGGACTTCTCGGGGTGGAATTGGGTGGCCCACAACGGCCCATTCTCCACCGCGGCGACGAACTGCTCGCCGTGCTCGGCCCAGGTCATTAGCGGGGGCGTCAGCAACCCTGAGCTCTCCAGCTCCCAGCGGCGGGCGGCGTAGGAATGCACGAAGTAGAAGCGGGCGTCCGGGTCGAGGCCGGCGAACAGCCGCGAGCCCGCCGGCGGTGCCACGGTGTTCCATCCAATGTGCGGCAGCACATCAGCCTTCAACCGCTCTACGGTCCCAGGCCACTCACCGCACCCGTCGGTCTGCACCCCGTGCTCTACACCCCTGCTGAACAGCACCTGCATCCCTACACAGATGCCCAGCACCGGGCGGCCGCCGGACAGCCGGCGACCGATGATCCGGTCACCTCGCACCGAGCGCAACCCAGCCATGCAGGCAGCGAAAGCTCCGACGCCGGGCACAACCAGGCCGTCAGCATTCAGCGCGGCATCCACGTCAGCGCTCACCACCACCTCGGCGCCCGCCCGCTGCAGCGCCCGCTGCGCCGAGCGCAGATTGCCCGACCCATAGTCCAAAACAACGACACGCATCACTCCCCCACCTTGCTCCACCCACGTTCAGCAGGCTCAGCGGGGTTATTGGCAGCTCGTTAACCCCGCTGAGCCCGCTGAATGCGCCATCCTGTCGGGGTGACGATGCATAACGGCTCTGGGCCGCGCGACGAGGACCTGATGCGGCACTTGGCGGATCTCGTCGCGCGCAGTTACGAGGGTGCCACGTCATGGGCGGATCGGCTGACCGTGTTTCAGCGGGCGGTCGAGTTGCTCGACCCGGTGGTCCGCGGCGTCCTCGCCGAGGCCGACGCGATCTTTCTGGAGAGCACCGGGGAGGTCACCCGCCGCAGTGTCGAGCAGAACGACGGGAGCGTGGGCGAGCATTGGGAGCTGTCCTGGCCCAGGCAACGCGAAGCCGTTTCCCGCGATGGTGGTCCAGTCCCGCCAGTCCAGGTGATCGCCTGGTTCCGACGCAGCTTCAACCACGCACACCTGCGGGGTTCGGTCGCCGGGGACTGGCCGCTGCAGGTGACCAGCACCGACGACGCCACGCGACAGCTACCGATCGTGCGCGCCATCGTCGAAGCGGAGCTGCACCAGCGGATCTACGAAGGGCGGTACCCGGTAATGCCCGTCGCGGTGCGCAGGTACGGCCTTCCACCCGACTGACTCCGATCACCGGGTCTGGTCCCTTCCCCACTGCGCTGAATGCGCAGAGCTCGCGCCATCGTCAGGTGTGGGCGAGCCGCCAGCTGTTCCATATCTCGGGGCGTAGTCTGCCGCGGGCGGACACACCCAGGCCTTGGGCGCGGGCCCAGGAACGGACTTCGGCCGTTGAGGGTTGGGGGGCGGCGGGGGCGGCGTCGAGTTCGCCGGTCGTGATGCCGATTCGTTCAAGGGCGGCCGGCTCTGTGAGTGCCCAGTTATGTGCGGCGGCCAGGTACCGGTAGGTCCACTCTTCGGCGAGCGGTCGAGTCTCGCAGAATACGAGCGCGACGGCGGGCCAGCGGACCTGTAACTCAGCCAGGCCATCAGCGACCACCGCAGGGCGCACCCGGTCGAGCTTGAAAATCGCCGAATAGCGGTCCTCGACGACCACCGCGGCCCGGGGCAGCGCCGATAGTTCGGTGAGGGCGAAGCGCAGCTTGCCGCTGGTGAGGCTGGACACCAGATCGGGCAGCGATTTGCGTTCAACGGCGGCGACCAGCCGGCCCTCGGCGGTGACGCCGTAATCACCGCAGGGCAGCGCCCGGTGCACGGTCTGCACCTGCTGGTTGGCAAACCGGTAGGCGTACTGCTCATGCGAGTCGACCACGATCTGCAACTCGGCGATGCCGGCTGCGCGCGCGGTGGGGGTGCGCACATCGGGGCGTGCCTGTTTACGGGTGCGCGCAGATTGCCAGAAAACCGCGTCGCGGCCCCGGGCGGTAGTGAACACGATCTGCGAACGGTTCTCCCGGGACCGGGCAAGAACCAGATCGATCGCTGCGCCGCGCCGGACGCGACTGGCACCTGCTCAACGATATCGGGGACCTCCGGCCACTCAGAGGATTCCACCGGATAGCAGTACAGGGCTTTCGTCCGCGGCCATGTCCCCGACGTGCGGAATACCATTCCATCGCCCAGCGGCAGGCGCAGCAGGTAGGCCAACCGGGATTCGGGATCCGGGTTATGGGCGATCAGCAACTCCACGGGTACCAGTTTGCGGCAAAGGCGTCAGACGGCCGTGGCCGCCTTGCGGGCAGCCACCAGCACGGGATCCCACACCGGAGAGAACGGTGGCGCGTAGCCGAGGTCCAGGCCGGTCATCTCCTCGACGGTCATCTCGTTCCACAGCGCCACAGCGCACACGTCGATCCGCTTTGCCGAGCCCTCCCGGCCAACCAACCGCGCCCCGAGCAACCGCCCGGTACGTCGCTCCGCGATCATCTTGACGGTGACCGGGACGGTGCCCGGGAAATAACCCGCCGGGGTGGTGGACCGCACCGTGACGCTCACCGGCTCGAACCCCGCCCTCCACGCCTCGGCCTCCAGCAGCCCGGTCCGAGCGACCTCGAGGTCGCAGACCTTGGTGACGGCGGTGCCGACCACGCCGGGGAAGGTCGCGTAGCCGCCGCCGAGGTTGGTGCCGATGACCCGGCCGTGTTTGTTGGCGTGGGTGCCCAACGGCACGTGCACCCGTCGCTGCGAGACGCGATGCAGCACCTCGACGCAGTCGCCGCCGGCCCACAGCCCGTCTCGATACCGATGTAACCACCGCCCACCACCACCGCCCGGCGCGGCCTCCCGCTGAGCGCCGCCAGCACAGCGGTGCCGTCATCCAGGGTCTGCACGCCGAAAACGCCCGGCGCGTTCACCCCGGGCAGATCGGGGCGCACCGGCGCCGCGCCGGTGGCCAGCACCAGCTCGTCGAAACCAAGCTGGTAGCTCGCACCGCCGTCGAGTGGCGCGGCGGTCACCGTCCGGGCGCACAGGTCCATCTCGGTGACCTCAGTGCGCAACCGTAGATCGATCCCGTTCCCCCGGTGCTCACCGGCGCTGCGGGCAATCAGGGCGTCCGCGGTGTCGACGTCTCCGGCCACCAAGTACGGGATGCCGCAGGCCGAGTAGGACACGTGATGGCCGCGCTCGAAGGCCACCACCTCCAGCGCGTCGGGCCCCGCGGCGCGCAGCGCCTGCGATGCCGCGCTCATCCCGGCCGCGTCTCCGCCGATGACCACTACCCGCCTTGTCATGCCGCCACCACACCGGCTGCACGACTAGGTAGTCAACCTCGGTAGTCAACTTCGACGGGTGCAGCCTCAATGCCATTCACCTCGCCACCCGCGCTGGAGTTCGGGTCCGACTTGCGCTTTTTCGTCGCCTACGACAAGCGGCTGCTCGGCGCCGCCTCCGCCGCGGGCCTGACCGTCGCCTGTCCGACGCCCCAGGCGCCGAGCCAACCGGCGAGGATCTGGTGTCGTGAACTCGACAACACAGCCGTTCCGCCACAGAAAAATGTCCGTGCTGTCGAGTTCACGACGTGCCCGACCGCTGGGCAGGTAGTGCTGGAGGTGTCCGGTCGGCGCCGACGGACTTCCGGCGCCGACCACTTAGGGTCTCTGACGTGGACCACTACGAGGTCACCTATTACTGCCTCACCAAGCCGGGTGCCGTTCGGGATGAGCCCTGGGAGGACGACCCGGTCGCCAAGGTCGGTGGCAAGATCTTCGCCTTCCTTGGCGGCGGCCGGCTCGGAGTCAAATGCGGCACTACCGCCGAGGAAGCCGCGGAGTGGCGCCAGCTCTACCCAGACAGCATCTCTGTGATGCCGTACATCGGTCGGTACGGCTGGAACACGGTCAAGCTGGATGCCACGGTGCCGGATGAGGAGATCATCGAGCTTATCGACGCCTCCTATGACGATGTGGTTTCCCGATTGCCCAAGTCCAAGCGCCCGACCGCCAGCTGAGCGGCGGCCACGTCACGCTGGCTGCAGCGAGTTGAAACACTGCAGCTCCGGGAACCGAGCGAAGCCGCTGTCGCTGGTCGCGCCAGGCGGACACCACGCCACCGAGCAGGAAACCAGCCAGCGCCAACAACGCCGGCCCTACCCAACTCATAGCACTCCCTTAGTGGAAGGCACCCCGCAGGTCCGCGGGTCGAGCTCGACGGCGGCGCGCAACGCCCGGGCCAGCGCCTTGTATTGCGCCTCGGTGACATGGTGCGGATCGCGACCATGCAGCACCCGGATATGCACCGCCAGCTGCGCGTGGAAGGCCAGCGTCTCGAAGACGTGCCGGTTGAGCACGGGGGGGTAGTTGCCGCCCACCACGAATCCGGCCAGCACGTCAGGTTCGCCGGTGTGCACGCAGTAGGGGCGCCCGGAAACGTCCACCGCCACGTGCGCCAGCGTCTCGTCCATCGGCACCCAGGCGTCGCCGAAGCGCCGGATTCCCGACTTGTCCCCTAGCGCCTGGCGCAGGGCCTGACCGAGCACGATGGCGACATCTTCGACGGTGTGGTGCGCGTCGATCTGCACGTCACCGGTCGCACGCGCGACCAGGTCGAACGCCGCGTGCTTGCCCAGCGAGGTGAGCATGTGATCGAAGAACGCGATGCCGGTGTTCACCTCGGCGCTACCAGTACCGTCGAGATCGAGCTCGACGAGCACTGAGGACTCCTTGGTCACCCGCTCGATCCGCGCCGTGCGGCTCACTGTGCCTCCCAGGCTAGAACTGCCTCGCTGGCGGCCAGGAACGCGTCATTCTCCGCATGGGTCCCCACGGTGACCCGCAGGTGGCCCGCGATTCCCACGTCCCGGATCAGCACACCCTGCTCCAGGTATCGCCGCCACGCGGTCGGCGCATCGGCGAACCATCCGAACAACACGAAGTTGGCGTCGGAGGGCACCACCTGGGCGCCAAGGTTGCGCAGCCCCGCCATGACGCGCTCACGCTCGGCCACCAAGGTGGCCACGGACTCCAGGGTCGACGATCCGTGCCGCAGCGCCGCGCAGGCGGCCGCCTGGGTGAGCGCTGAAAGGTGGTAAGGCAGCCGCACCCGCAACAGCGTGTCCACCACCGCCGGCGCGGCGGCGAGGTAACCCAGCCGGCCGCCCGCGAACGCGAACGCCTTGCTCATCGTCCGGCAGATCACCAACCGGTCCGCGAAGGGCTGGAGCAGCCTGATCGCGCTCGGGTGGCTGGAGAACTCGCCGTAGGCCTCGTCGACCACCACGATGCCCGGCGCCACGGCAAGTACCGCCGCCAGGTCGTCGGGCGGGATCGACTGCCCGGTGGGGTTGTTGGGACTAGTGACGAACAGCACGTCCGGCGCATGCTCCTTGATGGCCGCCACCGCACCCACGGGATCCAGCGAGAAGTCCGCCCGTCGCGGCGCCGGGATCCACCGCGTGCGGGTGCCTGCGGAGATGATCGGGTGCATCGAATAGGACGGGATGAAGCCCAGCGCGCTGCGGTTGGGCCCGCCGAAGGCCTGCAGCAGCTGCTGGATGATCTCGTTGGACCCGTTGGCGGCCCACAGGTTCGCCGGGGTCAGCGGCACGGTCGTGCGCTGGGCGAGGTAGCCGGCCAGGTCGGTGCGCAGCGCCACGGCGTCCCGGTCGGGGTAGCGGTGCAGGTTTCGCGCCGCCTGCGCCACCGCGGCGGTGACATCGGCGACCAGGGCGGGGGGCGGCGGGTAGGGGTTTTCGTTGGTGTTCAACCGCACCGCGACGTCGAGTTGCGGCGCCCCGTAGGGAGTGCAGTCCCGCAGCTCGTCGCGTAGTGGCAGGTCGGCGAGCGTCACCTCGCAGCCGATCGGACCGGCCACCGCCGTCACCGCGACGTCCCGCGAAACCGGGCGGTGATGGCCTGACCGTGCGCAGGCAGGTCCTCGGCTTCAGCCAACGCAACGACGTGGTCGGCGACCTTCACCAGCGCGTCCTTGTCGTACTCGATGAGCTGTACGCCGCGGAGGAAGGTCTGTACGGACAGCCCCGAGGAGTGCCGGGCGCAGCCTCCAGTGGGCAGCACGTGATTGGAGCCAGCGCAGTAGTCGCCCAGCGACACCGGCGCGTACGGGCCAACGAAGATCGCCCCGGCGTTGCGCACCCGGCGGGCGACCGCGGCCGCGTCGACGGTCTGGATCTCCAGGTGCTCGGCCGCGTAGGCGTCCACCACCGACAGCCCGGCGTCGATGTCGGAAACGAGGATGCAGCCGGACTGACG
>JBOHFC010000053.1:0-5508 GCA_050701375.1 Pseudonocardiaceae bacterium | reverse complement strand
GGTGGACTACGTGGCCGACCTCGGCGACGGATGGAACTCGACGTACACCGTGGCCAGGCTGCTGGCCACCGAAGAGCTCAAGCTCGACTGCGACGGCGAAACCCACGCCACCGAGCGGGGGCAGATCCTGGTCATGGGGGGCGACCAGGTGTACCCGGTGCCCAAGGCCGCAGAGTACCAGAACCGCATGCTCGGTCCGTACCGGGCAGCGCTGCCGTACACCGCGGGGCAAGCTCCTGAGCTTTTGGCCGTTCCCGGAAGCCAGGACTGGTATGACGGGCTGGTCAACTTCACCAGCATCTTCTGCCGCAAGCGCTGGATCGGTGGGTGGAGAACGCTCCAACGTCGCAGCTACTTCGCGATCAAGCTCCCGAACCGCTGGTGGCTGTGGGGCGTCGACATCCAGTTCGGGTCCTATATCGACGAAGCCCAATTGCGATACTTCGCTCGGGTCGCCCTCGACCAGGTGAAGCACGGGGACCGGATCATTCTGTGTACGGCCAAGGAGGTCGACAGCGGCCGGAAGGGCACCGAGATCCATTCCGACCGGGATGTGGAGTTCCTTGAGCGCGAGATCATCCGGCCCTGTGGGGCCCGGTTGGTGCTGTATATCAAGAGTGGAAAGCACTACTACGCCCGCTACGAGCAGGAGGGTGGCTTTCGTCAGCACATCGCCTCGGGCGGCGGCGGCGCCTTCCTACATCCCACCCACAATCTCCCCGAGCGCATGGACCTTCCTGGCGCAGACGGACCAGTCCCCTATCGCAAAGCCTGCACCTATCCCTCACCGGACGTATCGAAACGGCTGAGGAAGCGAATCTGGCTGCTCGCCCCGTACAATCTTCCCCTCGCCGGAGTGTTCGGCGCCGTCCAAGTGCTGTTGGCTTTGATGCTGGGTCTGCATCTCGGGGACCGCCACGTCTCGCTCGGCCTCGGCGACTTGCTCAGCGCTGTGTGGGAGAGCCCGACGTTCTTCCTTCTCATCCTGCTCGTGGTGGTGTCGGTGGCCGGGATGGTGCGCTTCGCCCACGACGCCCGCGGCGTCCGTCGATTCCTGGTCGGCACGCTCCATTCGACGATGCAACTGGTCAGCGCGGCCGGCTTCATGATCGCCTCCTCCTGGATGTCGTCTGCCTTCGGGCTTCGGGGCGTGTGGTCCTTGGTCGCCTTCCTCAGCCTGATCTTCCTGGTGGGCGGCGTCGGGGGGATGGTGGGGATGTCGGGCTACCTCTGGATCGCCAACTGTTTTGGCCTGCACGGAACAGAGGGGTACGCAGCCCAGCATCATCAGGACCTCAAGCATTTTCTCCGTCTGCACATCCAGGCCGACGGTGCCCTGACCGTGTACCCGATTGGTATCGACCGGGTCGGTCGGAAGTGGACGCTGCGCCCGAACGCGCCCGCGCAGGAACCGTGGTTCGCCCCAGCCGGCTCTGAGCCCGAGCCGCACCTCATCGAAAAGCCGATCACGATCACCGGTACAGGCCGCGCTTGCTGATGTACTGGACCACCCCGTCGGGCACGAGGTACCAGACTGGCTGGCCACGCCCGACGCGCTGCCGGCAGTCCGTGGAGGAAATCGCCATGGCGGGCACTTCGACCAGGCTCACCGCCCGATCAGGCAGGTGCTTGCCGTCGAGGTGGAAACCGGGGCGGGTCACCCCGACCAGGTGGGCCAGGTCGAACAGCTCGTCGACCCGTTTCCAGGACAGTATCTGCGCCAACGCGTCGGCGCCGGTGATGAAGAACATCTCCTGATCGGGAAACTGGGTGCGCAGGTCGGTGAGGGTGTCGACGGTCAGCGTGGGAGCGTGGCGGTCGATGTCGACCCGGCTGGTGGAAAACCGCGGATTGGACGCGGTGGCAATGACTGTCATGAGGTAGCGGTCTTCGGCTGGGCTGACCTCCCGATCACCCTTCTGCCAGGGGATCCCCGTGGGTACGAACACCACCTCGTCCAACTCGAACCGGGCCTGCACCTCGCTCGCGGCCACGAGGTGACCATGGTGGATCGGATCGAAGGTCCCGCCCATGACTCCGAGGCGACGGCCGGACATGGGCGCAGCTTAGGCGAGCCGTTCGGGTGAGCTCCGGCGACGATAAGCTGGATCCTCGGCGGGCGGCGAACTTCGGGAGCAACTGACGGTGGAACAGTCTTTGGTGAGCAGGAGCCTCAGCGAGGTCTCATCGAGAGAACGCTCGCTCATCGATTCGTTGACATCCGGCTGCGTGGTCGAGTGCAGCAAGCTGACCGCTGAACAGCTGGCAGCAACGGACAACCCCCGGTACACCATCCGCGCCGAGCTGCTCCGGCAGCTGGTGCTGGGCCGTAGTAGTGAGCGCCTTGATCCGCTGGGTGTGCGGGTCCATGGGGCGCGGATTACCGGAACGCTCGATCTCACCCATGTTCCGGCCGCGGTGGGCATTGAGCTGCGAGACTGCTTCTTCGAGTGCCCACTGCTGCTGGTCAGTGCCCGCTTGCCGTGGTTGACCTTGGCGGGCTCGCAGCTGCGCTCTCTGGACTGCGACGGCCTCCAGGTCGATGGCGATGCGCTACTCGGCGACGGGTTCATGGCCACCGGACAGGGCGACTACGGTGCCGTACGGCTGCTCGGTGCCCACGTCAAGGGCCAGCTCAACTTCAACGGCGCACTGCTGACCAACGAGACCGGCCCAGCCCTCATCGGTGACGGGCTGCACATCAACGGCGACCTCTTCGGCGGGGGTTTCATCGCCACCGGACACGGTGAGCTCGGGGCGGTCCGGCTGCCCGGCGCCCACATCACCGGACAGCTGAACCTCAATGGCGCCGAGCTGACCAACCAGGCCGGGCCTGCCCTGATCGCCGACGGGCTTCGCGTCGACGGCGGTCTGGTGCTCGCCGAGGGCTTCACCGCCACCGGCCACTACGCGCGCGGTGCGGTGCGGCTACCAGGCGCCCATATCAGCGGCCAGCTCAACTTAGATGGCGCGACCCTGGTCAACCCGGCCGGCCCAGCCCTCATCGGCGACCACCTCGAAGTC
Source organism: Pseudonocardiaceae bacterium (assembly GCA_050701375.1). Taxonomy (GTDB): domain Bacteria; phylum Actinomycetota; class Actinomycetes; order Mycobacteriales; family Pseudonocardiaceae. Next base: position 2,484 of record JBOHFC010000053.1, on the reverse strand, counting down.
GACGGTGGCGTGTTCCTCGACGGGTTCACAGCCACTGGACACGGCGAAGACGGCGCTGTCCGGCTGCCGGACGCCCACATCACCGGGCAGCTCAACCTCGACCGCGCGGCACTGACCAACCCCGCCGGAGCGGCTCTGATCGGCGACCACCTCCGGGTCGACAGCGACATGTTCGCCGAAGAATTCACCGCCACCGGACACAGCCCAGACGGCGCCGTACGACTCGCCGACGCCCACATCAGCGGCCAACTCAACCTCAGCCACGCGAAACTGACCAACCAAGCCGGCCGCGCCCTCATCGGCGACCACCTGCAGGTCGACAGCGACATGTTCGCCGAGGGACTGACCGCGACCGGACACAGCCCAGACGGCGCCGTACGACTCGCCGACGCCCACATCAGCGGCCAACTCAACCTCAGCCACGCGATACTGACCAACCCGGCCGGCCCCGTACTTGACCTGGAGGATGCTGCAGCCAAGCACCTGTTCCTACCCTCACAGGTAATCTGTCCGGACGGCGCCGCCAAGACGTCAAGTTGCGTCGTGCCAGCGCATCAAATCACGCTATCCGGCCTTACCTATACATCGCTTCACGCGGTCGACTGGCAGGAATGGCTGCACCTGATCATCCACCACACCCGTTACTATCGACCTCAGACTTATCATCAGCTTGCCGCCGCGCTGAGAGCCAGTGGCCACGAATCCGCCGCGCGGGAAGTCCTCATCGCCCAGCAGCGGGACCTTTATCGCCGCGGGGACGTCGGCGGGTCACTGAGCAAAGGCGCACACTGGCTCTGGGGCGCACTCGCCGGGTACGGCTACCGAGGCGGTCGCGCCGTCGTCGCCCTCGTGCTGATGCTCATGGTCGCGGCGGGGCTGGGTATCGCCGCCGGGCACACCTCCCTGGGCCCAGGCCGATTCGTCACGGAGCACACCAGCCGAGCTCGCAACCCCCAGTCGCCGTGCTCCCTGGTCGAGCAGATCGGAGTCGGCATCGACCGCAGCGTGCCGCTCACCCCGGCAGGCATCGGCAACCGCTGCGATTTCGACACATCCAGTCCAGCCGGCGAAGCGTTCACCGTGTCCACCTGGGTACTCCAAGCCCTGGTGTGGACACTGGCGACGCTGGCAATCGCCGGTTACCTCGGGCTTATCCGCAAGACCAGTGCGCCGGGATGATCACGAACTGCCGCAGGTACAGGTCGGCGAAGGTGACCGGCCCGCGCGGCCCGGGCACCCGATCGACGTTGATTCCGGTCTCTGGCACCCGCCGTAGCTTGAACCCGTCGAGCAGCCGGGTGCTGGCGTTCCAGAACGCCCCGGTGCCGGTGTAGCAGTCCAGGAAGTCATTCGCGGCGGCCTCATCATGGGTGACGATGGTGGCGGCCAGCCCGGAGGTCTCCTGGTTGGCGACATGGGCAGCGTGTGCGGGACCGGTCACCCGGCTCACGGTCAGCGTCGCTTCCCGGCCGGAGTCCAAGGCCCACTCGTGTCCCAGCGGGTGATCGTGAGGCGGTAGGGACAACGCGATCCCGCGCTGGCGGGCGGCCTCGAGCAGCGCCGCGTACAACCGATCCGGGACGCTGTCGGCTACCAGTAAGAGGTTGACCCGGTTGCAGACGCCCAGCCGATCCAGCCCGGCCACCAGCAGCTCGACGGCAAGCACAGGGTCGGCTGCCGCGTCGACGTACAGCACACCACCGCCGTCGGCGTGGGCCAGCACTCGAACCCCATGACGGGCCCCCTCAGCAGCCAACATCCGGGTGGTCTCCCCGCTGCCCCGCACGATCACCAGCGGGATCAGCTCGGGCTGCTGCACCAGCGCGACGGCGGCGTCCCGGCGTGGGTCGGCCACCAGCTGCACGGCACCCGGATCCAACCCGGCCTCGGTCAGGGCGGGCGCGATGACCTGGTCACACAAGGCCAGCGCGGTGCGCAGTGCCGCCGACCCGGTGCGCAACACCCCGGCGTTGCGGGACTTCACCAGCTGCGATGCCACGTCGACGGTGACGTTGGGCCGGGCCTCGAAGGTAGCGCCCACCACTCCGATCGGGCGGCGGCGCTCGATCAGCCGGAGCCCATCCGGGCGATCTTCCAGCACGCGGTCCCGCGGCGGGTGCGGGATCCGGGCGAGCAGGGCGAGCTGGCCGGCCATGTCAGCCAGCCGAGCCTCGCTCAACCGCAGCCGGTCGACCAGCGCCTGGGTCATTCCGGACTGCTCGGCGGCGGCGACGTCCTCAGAGTTCGCCGCGAGCACCCCGGCAGCGCTGGTATTCAGGTGCTGCGCCATGGCATCGAGCGCGGCGTCGAGGGCCTCGTCGGAGGCGGTGGCCAGGCTGGGAGCGGCTTGCTCTGCCTGCCGCGCGCACCTGGCGACGATCTCTACCGACTGCTCGGCAGGGGCTTGGGCATCCGTTCGCAGCTGCACGCTTGCCGAGCCTACCGGCTCGTGAGTGCGTAACAGTGTTCGAACACTGTTACGCA
>JBOHFC010000052.1:0-9313 GCA_050701375.1 Pseudonocardiaceae bacterium | reverse complement strand
CCGCTATCCACCCAGGATCCCGACGGGTGGCTGGATACCGGCGACGAGGGCTATCTCGCCGGCGGTGACGTGGTGGTCTGCGGGCGGCGCAAGGACGTCATCATCATGGGCGGGCGCAACATCTACCCCCTCGACATCGAGCGTGCCGCCGGGCTGGTCGACGGGGTCCGGCCGGGCAACGTGGCGGCGGTGCGAGTGGACGCCGGCGCCCGGCGGGAGTCGTTCGCGGTGGCCGTCGAGTCCAAACAGGCCGGTGACGCCGACGCCGAGCGAATCCTGCGCAAGGAAGTCATCTCACGGGTGGTGGATGCGGTAGGCCTGCGACCCGCCGCAGTGGTGGTGCTGCCGCCGACCGCATTACCCAAGACCCCGTCGGGGAAGTTACGTCGCGCCGCGGTCCGGGACCGGATCGCCGACTACCTGGCCTAGCGGGTAATCAGTGCACCTGGTTCTGGGTGGCGGCCAGGCCCTGGGTGAGTAGCTGCTCGACGGCGTCGGCGCAGTGGCCCACCAGCAGCTCCAGCTCACGACGTTGCACGGCGGAGAAGTCGCGCAGCACGAAGTCGGCCGGGTCCATCCGGCCCGGCGGTCGGCCGATACCGAAACGTACCCGCAGGTAATCCCTGCTGCCCAAACATGCCGAGATCGAACGGAGCCCGTTGTGGCCACCCTCTCCGCCGCCCCGCTTGAGCTTCAGCACGCCGTAATCGAGATCCAGGTCGTCGTGGATGACCACCACATCGGTCGGCGGGATCTTGAAGTACCGCGCCGTCGCCGCGACCGGTGGCCCGGAGATGTTCATGAACGAGCGCGGACGGGCTAACACCACCCGGCGCCCGGCCAACCGCGTTTCCAGCACGTCAGCCCCGGCCTTGTGCGAGGTGACACGTCCACCTACCCGACGGGCCAGCTCATCGAGCACCATGAATCCGACGTTGTGCCGGTTGCCGGCGTAGCTGGGGCCGGGGTTGCCCAGACCCACGATGAGCGCGAGCTCCCCGGCGACCCGGTCGGTGCTGGCCTCTACAGTCACGGCGTGGTCAAAGGCCCCCGTCAGGCCGGCTCGTCAGCGGCCCCAAGCGCGATGGGCGCCGACTCCTCTCCGGTGGCCTCGGTTTCAAGATCCGCAGTGGTCGGTGCCGAGACGATGTTGACCACGAGGTACTCCGGATCGGTGCGCAGTTCCACCCCCGGCGGCAGCGGGACCTCGCTGGCCAGCACCCGGGTACCGATCTGGGCGCCCTCAACGGAGACCTCGATCTCGTCGGGGATCGACATCGCATCCGCCTCGACCTGCAGGCTTACCAGCTCTTGGGTGACCAGCGTGTCCGGGGCGGCGTTGCCGGTGACGACGAGGTAGACGTCAACCACCACCTTCTCGCCGCGCCGGATGATCAACAAGTCGACGTGTTCGATGTGTCGCCTGATCGGGTGCACGGTGACGGTCTTGGTCAGCGCGAGTTGTGGTTGGCCGTCCAGGTCGATGCTGAGCACGGCGTTGCTGCCCTGCTCGCGAACCACCCTGGCGAATTCCAGCGCGGGCAGCGCCACATGCTGCGGGTCGCTGCCGTGCCCGTAGAGCACTGCGGGGATCTTGCCAGCGCGTCGGGTGCGGCGGGCGGCGCCCTTGCCGAACTCGGTGCGCGGCTCGGCGGCCAGACGGACCTCGGACACGGTGGGACTCCTTAGCAGCTTCGAGGCGCGACGCCGGTGAGCGTGACGCGGGATCGAGCTCGGCGGGCCTGCGGCGGGGGCGACGCCCGCCCTCGTGATGGTCGAGCGGGAGCGCGAAGTGCGGCTCCGCCGCGTCGATCACGAAGAGTGCAGACTCTCCCTCGCCGGGGCAACACGTCGAGTATAGGCGGGGCGCGTTCACCTGGTCGCCACCAGGGTGGCGTCAGGCGATTCCGTCGAACAGGCTGGTCACCGAGCCGTCGTCGAAGACCGCGTGGATCGCCCGGGCCAACAGCGGGGCTATGGACAGCACTGTCATCCCGGGGAAGCGCTTGTGGTCTGGGATGGGCAGGGTGTTGGTGAAGATGATCTCGCGGGCGCCGCAGGTGGACAGCCGCTGGCTAGCGGGCTCAGACAGCACTCCATGGGTGGCGGCGACGACCACGTCGGTCGCGCCGCCGTCGAGCAGTGCCCGCACGGCACCGGCCACCGTGCCACCGGTGTCGATCATGTCGTCGATCACCACGCAGAGCCGACCCTCGATGTCGCCGACCACCCGGTTGGCGATCGCCTTGTTGGGCTCGCGGGGGTTACGGGTCTTGTGGATGAACGCCAGCGGCGTGCCGCCGAGGGTCTCCGCCCACCGCTCGGCCAGCCGTACCCGACCGGAGTCCGGCGACACGACGGCCAGCTCACGCCCGTTGTAGCTGGTCTTGACGTGGTCGGCGAGCACCGGCAAGGCGAACAGGTGGTCCACCGGCCCGTCGAAGAAACCCTGGATCTGCGAGGTGTGCAGGTCCACCGTCATGATCCGGTTCGCGCCGGCAACCTTGAACATGTCGGCGATGAGCCGGGCGGAGATGGGCTCGCGCCCGCGATGCTTCTTGTCCTGGCGGCTGTAGCCCCAGAACGGCATCACGACGGTGATCCGTTTCGCCGACGCGCGCTTGAGTGCATCGACCATGATCAGCTGTTCCATGATGGAGTCGTTGATCGGGGCGGCGTGCGCCTGCACCACGTAGGCGTCGCAACCCCGGACCGACTCCTCGAACCGGACGAAGATCTCCCCGGTGGCGAAGGCGTAAGCCTACTGCGGGGTGACCGCGATGTCGAGGTGTTTGGCCACCTCCTCGGCCAGCTCGGGGTGGTAGCGCCCGGAGAAGAGCATCAAGCTCTTCTTCGGTATGGCCGACATCGTGGAAAGGGTCATGCTTACTCCTGCCGCGTCTGGTCACCGTAGATCCGGTCCGGCGGTTTCGCCTGCTGGGCCAGCTTCGCTGCGTCTGCAGCCGGGGTTCCCGGGCGTTGCCGGCTCACCCATCCTTCGACATTGCGTTGGCGCCCTCGGGCTACGGCCAGCGCTCCCGGTGGTACGTCCTGTGTGATCACCGAGCCGGCTGCGGTGTACGCACCGTCGCCGATGGTCACCGGGGCCACGAACATGTTGTCAGCTCCGGTCCGCGCGTGCGCGCCCACGGTGCTGTGATGCTTGGCCACCCCGTCGTAGTTGACGAACACGGTGGCTGCGCCGATGTTGGTGCCCTCGCCGATCGTCGCGTCCCCGACGTAGCTCAGGTGCGGCACCTTCGAGCCAGGCCCCAACTCGGCGTTCTTGGTCTCCACGAAGGTGCCGACCTTGGCCCGCTCACCGATTCGGCTGCCCGGCCGTAGATAGGCGAACGGACCGATCTGCGCCTGATCGGCCACCATCGCACCGATGCCGTGGGTGCGCACCACACTGGCACCCGCGCCGATGGTGCACGACGACAGGGTCGAGTCCGGTCCGATCGTGGCGCCGCGACCCACTACGGTGCCGGCGTGCAGCTGTACCCCGTGACGCAGCACGACGTCCGGGGCGAGTGCGACGTCGGCGTCGAGCCACACCGTGGCCGGGTCGACGACGGTGACGCCGGCTCGCATCCAGTGCTCCAACAGCCGCCGGTTGTACTCCGCACCGAGCGCGGCCAGCTGCACCCGATCATTGACTCCGGCCACCAACCATGGGTCGGCGCATAGGTGCGCACCGACCGGGAGACCGCCGGCACGGACCAGGCCCAGCACGTCAGTGAGGTACAGCTCGCCCTGGCTGTTGGCTGGGGCCAGCTGACCCAGCGCATCGCGCAGCGCTCCGGAGTCGAAGGCGAACACCCCGGAGTTGATCTCGCGAATGGCGCGCTGCGCCGCATCGGCATCCCGGTGCTCGACGATGCTGGTGACCGTGCCCGAACCGTCCCGCAGCACCCGCCCGTACCCGGTCGGGTCTGCCACCATCGCTGTCAGCACGGTCACCGCGTGCCCGGTGCGGTGGTGCTCGGCGATCAGCCCGGCCAGCGTGCCGGTGTCCAGCAACGGCACGTCCCCGTAGCTGACCAGCACCGTCCCGGACAGCCCGGCGGGCAGGATGTCCAACGCTTCACCGACCGCGTGGCCGGTGCCGTGCTGTTGGGCCTGCACGGCCACGCGTACTTCTTTCCCCAGCACGGTGCCCACCGTCTGCAGGTGGGCCGCCACCGCGTCTCGACCGTGACCGATGACCACGACGAGATGCTCGGGGGCCAACCCGGCGACGGCCCGCACCGCGTGCTCCAGCAGCGATCGCCCGGCCAAAGGGTGCAGCACCTTGGGGATCTCCGAGCGCATCCGGGTGCCTTCACCGGCGGCGAGCACGATCGCCGTGGTGAGGCTCCCGTCTGGGAGCATCGGCCCGTCCCTTCCCGATCCTGGTGCAGCTTGGATGGGCCGGATCTTACGGGGATAGGAGGCGCGGCGAGCGAACACCACCGCATTCGTTCTTCACCTGGTAGCCATCCTGGGATTTTGTCCGTTTCACCCAGCCGACCCAACCGACGTGTGTGATCGCTCCGCGCCGGTGCGCGGACCGCCGCGATCGCGGCGGTGGCCACGGTGGCTATCAGCGGAAATGCTTATCAGTAGTATCACCGGACTTCTAGCCGCCATGTCCCATGCGCTGAGGGACAACTGAACGGAGATCCGGTGAAGATCACCGATATTCTGCGCTGTGATGCCAGCTCCGGTCGCCTCGTCGAGTGGACACTGCACGCGGCTACAGCCACCTCAGCAGACGACGTACCTGAGGACTCCCGACCTCCGGCGTACATCCAGGAGTCGCACGTGCGGACCGTGCGAACCTTGCGCCAACGTGGCCGCTACATCCCAACCTGGGTGGGCACTGCGTTCGACATCCCGGGTCACGTCGATCTCGACATTCTGGAAGCCACGCTGCAGCTGTGGACCCGAAGTCACGAGACGCTGCGTAGTGGCTTCCGCTGGGTCGGCGAGGATCTGCAGCGGTTCACCCTGGACGTCGATACGGTGTCACTTCAGCGCGAAACGGTGGGCGATTTCCCGCGGGCGGAAGACCTGTGCCGACACCTGCAGGACCGCTTCGATGCGGCCACCGACTCGATGAGCTGGCCGAACTTCATCTATGCCGCTGTTGCCCGGGACGATTCCACCAGCCTGTACTTGGCCTTTGATCATATCAACGTGGACGCGTACTCGCTCCTGCTCGTACCCGCAGAGATCCACGACCTCTACGCGGCGAGCGTAGAAGGCCCCCCGGCAGAGCTGCCAGAGGCCGCGAGCTATGTGGACTTCTGTGAGATCGAGCGGGCACAGGCTGATCGGATCGACGAGTCCCATGAGATCGTTGCGCGCTGGCGAGAGTTCATCGGCTCCTGCGACGGCATGCTGCCGAGCTTCCCACTGGAACTCGGGATCGTCCCCGGCGACCTACCCAAACAGAACCTCCTGCGGGAGATGCTGGTGGACGACTCGGACGCGACGGCATTTGACGCGTACTGCCGGCGGTTCGGGAGCCGGATCCTCGGCGGAATCCTGGCCGCCTCGAGTGTCGTCGTCCTCGAGGTCGGAGGCCGTTCGACCTGCCGGACCGTTGTTCCATTCCACACCCGGGGGACGTCGGAGTGGTTGGAATCGGTGGGCTGGTACGTCGGCGCGGCGCCGATCGAGATCCGCACAGCCCAGGCCCAGGACTTCCGGGGGGTACTGGAGATGGCACGCGACGAGCTGCGCGCCAACAGATCTCTGGCCCGAATGCCCATCGCCCGGGTCCTCCACCTCCTCGGGTCGGACTTCCGCCCCACGTCACCAGACCTGTTCTCGCTGATCTCCTACGTCGACGCCCGAGCCGCGCGCGGGGCTGATCGTTGGGCCGAGTGGAACGCGTCCACCCTCATCAGGGTGTCGTACGGCGATCAGGTGTGTGTCTGGATCACCAGAATCCACGAGGGATTGCAGGTCGCCTGCCGCTACCCGGATACCGACATCGCGCACAAGAACATCCTGCGCTTCGTCGAAGGACTCCGGAAGATCATCGTTTCGGTCCCCCGGACCAGCGGGTAGGAACGACTGACGAGTCCTCGAGTCCAAGCGTCGCCTGCCCCGCTCCGCCGCCAGGATTCGAACCTGGACCATCGGAACCAAAATCCGAGGTGCTGCCTTTACACTACGGCGGACGAGCGGGCCGCGACCCGCAGGCACATGGTGGCACGACCGCAGCGCGCGCCTCAGCGCAACCCTGTCCCACTGTCACGGGGCGCCGTGTCGCCGAGTCGGCGTCTGGCCACGACCGGCATCGGGCGGATAACCTACGGTTCAGTTACTTATGTTGCGCTCGTCAACCGGGATTTGGTCGGGGTTCGGCCGTGGTCTGCGAGCATGATGCACTGCGGCGTGGCGGCGGTCCGCGCCTGTCGACACGAAGGAGCACCGGCCGATGACGATGACCGCCGACGCCGACCAACAGCGTACGGGGCCCGAGCCCAACCTTTCGGGTCAGCGGCCGTGGGGTCCGCAGGTTCTGGTGTACCTGTTCGTGCTCGCCCCGATGCTGGCTTTGATGATCTCAGTGCCGGTCGCCTGGGGATGGGGCCTGGGCTGGGTGGACGTCATGTTGTTCGTCGTCAGCTACTTCATCAGCTTGCTCGGGGTGACTGTCGGGTACCACCGGTACTTCACCCACGGCTCGTTCAAGGCGAAGCGGTGGTTGCGGGTGGGCCTGGCGGTAATGGGCAGCACCGCCATGCAAGGTCCGCTGCTGCATTGGGTGGCTGACCACCGGCGCCATCATGCGTACTCGGACAAAGAGGGGGACCCCCATTCCCCATGGCTGTTCGGCACCTCCCCGCTGGGTGTGGCCAAGGGCTTCTGGCACGCCCACATGGGCTGGCTGTTCAATCGCGACCTGTCCAACCCACGCCGGTTCGTCCCAGACCTGCTGGCCGACCCGACCATGGTGCGGGTGAGCAAGCTGTTCTGGTTGTGGACGGCGATCTGGCTCGTGTTGCCGGGGATCATCGGCGGGCTGGTGACCTGGTCCTGGTGGGCTGTGCTGACCGGATTGTTCTGGGCTGGACTGGTGCGGGTCTCGTTCCTGCATCACGTCACCTGGGCGGTGAACTCGGTCTGCCACATGATCGGCAAGCGACCGTTCGACTCCCGTGACAAGGCTGCAAACTTCTGGCCGATGGCGATCCTTTCCGCCGGGGAGTCCTGGCACAACCTCCACCATGCCGACCCGACGTCAGCCCGCCACGGCGTACTCCGTGGGCAGATCGACATCTCAGCCCGGGTGATCTGGTTGTTCGAAAAGCTCGGTTGGGTGTGGAACGTCCGCTGGCCGACGCCGCAGCGGCTCGCCAAGCTCGCGACAAGGGCGTAGGTCGGACGCTGCGAAGTGGCTTGCACGCCGGTCTCAGAGCACCGGTTACTTCGCTAAGTGATTACCTGGTCACAATACGCATTCGACACGCTGAGGTATGTGGTTGCGCCGTTCGGGTGAACGTGGCGGGTGTTACAGTTACCTGGTAACGACTGGCAGTGGGGAGTAGATATACGCAGTGTGGGGAGGGGCGAACCCACAGTACGAGAGGGTGAGTACTGCACTGTTGGGACCCGCTGGGGGCCCGTAGGCGTGCTCACTTCCGTTGGCAGACCATTCAGTTGTCGGCAGACATCTCGAGTCACGGCAGGGGGCCCGTCTCGATGAAGTTCGTTGCAAGTACCGCCCAACCGGCCGCAACCCTAGCTGGCCGCGAACCGGGAGGTCTCACGACCTTCGGTCCCGATGTTCGCGTGGCAGTGGTGGGCTATGGCTACTGGGGCTCGAAGCATATGCGAGTGCTCAGCAGCATGCCGGGTGTCCAGGTGACCATCGTCGACGAGGACCCTGAGCGGATCGCGGAGGCCAGGCGATGCTACCCACAGGCGGAATCAGCCCTGCATCTCGGCGAGGTGCTGGGACGCGTGGATGCGGTTGTCGTCGCGACCCCGCCGGCCGCGCACGCCCAGGTCGCGCTGCAGGCGCTGCGCCAAGGACGCCATGCTCTGGTGGAGAAACCGCTGGCCACGACCGTAGCGGACGCGCAGGAGATGGTCGACGCGGCGGCGACCAACGGCGTGCACCTGATGGCGGGTCATACCTTCGAGTACAACGCGGCCGTCTGGAAACTGAAGGAGATCATCGATTCTGGTGAGCTCGGCAGGGTCCTCTACATCGATGCCGCTCGACTAAGCCTGGGCAAGTACCATCGGGACTGCAACGTCATCTGGGACCTCGCTCCACACGACATCTCGATCGCCACGTTCCTGCTCGGTGAAGTGCCCCGGTCCACCTGGGTATGGGCCAAACGGCATGTCGGACACCGGCACGCCGACGTGGCCTACCTGCGCCTGGACTTCGAGAAAGCGGCCACCCACGCATTCGTGCACGTGAGCTGGTTGGACCCGTGCAAGGAACGGCGGGTCACGGTTGTCGGTGAACGCAAAATGGTCGTCTACAACGATATGTCGGACAATGAGCGTATCCGGGTGTACGACATCGGCGTCGATCCGACCGATCCCGACGACCATGGTGAGTCGCACGCGTGGCCGGTTTCTTACCGGACCGGTGACATCGTCTCACCGTTTATTCAGTTCAATGAGCCGCTGCTGGTTCAGGACAGCCATTTCATCGACTGCATTCGTACCGGCGCGAAGCCCAATACACCTGGCGAGCGTGGGCTGGACATTGTCCGGGTCCTGGCCGCCACCGACGTCGCGGAGGCCACCGGCCGCCCTGCCTGCGTCGCCGGCAGCATCGCCCTGTCCGGCGCGGACCTGGTGCGGGAGGTGGCCTCATGACCGCCGCGTCGGGTGTTCCTTTCAGTGTTCCCTTTTTGGACCTCGGAGGCGTCAACAACGGGCTGCGCGAGGAGTTCGATCTCGCCTGGAAGACCGTGCTGGATCACGGTCACTTCGTCGGTGGCCCCGAGGTCGAGCGATTTGAGGGCGAATTCGCTACCTACTGTGAAGCGAAGGCCTGCATCGGAGTTGCCAACGGAACCGATGCGCTGGAACTGATCCTGTCCGGCCTGGGAATAGGGCGTGGTGACGAGGTCATCGTCCCGACGATCACCTTCATCGCGACGGCCGAGGCGGTATGCGCGACCGGTGCACGGCCCCGGTTCGTCGACGTGTGCCCCGACACCCTGCTGATCGACCCAGCCGCCGCCCAGGCAGCGATCAACAGCTCGACCGCCGCGATCATCGCCGTGCACCTGTACGGCCAGATGGTGGATCCCGAGCCGATCTCAGCGATCGCCGCCGCCCACGGACT
>JBOHFC010000051.1:0-5970 GCA_050701375.1 Pseudonocardiaceae bacterium | reverse complement strand
TCCATCATGGTGGCATCCGCTCCGGCGGCGTCCAGGGCGGCTGCGTTGAGTGCCCAGTTCCCCAGCATTGCCGTGATGTGCTCGATCGCCGCGATGATCGCTAATCGCTCGATCAGCCATTCTTCGCGGTGTTTGGCCGAGAGGTCGCGATCACCGAGCGCTTTGCGGAACATCCAATCGATCTGCCGCACGTAGGGATCGGTGTCGATGCCCTTGGCCTTCCAGTGATCGAGCACGCTCTGGTGGGATCGGGCATGAATGGCCTCCTGGCCGATGAAGCCCATCACTTGCTCGCGCAGCTTATCGTCCTGGATCAACGGGATCGCCTGGGCGAATACGCCGATGAACCACCGTTCTCCCGCGGGCAGCAGCAGGTGCAGGACGTTGCAGGTGTGGGTGACCAAGGGCTCGTTGGGCACCCAATGGGTGGGTAGGTCGGTCCAGTCGAAGGTGACGTTTCGTGGCTGGAACACGAGGTTCTCCGGGTCTTGCGGCACCGAGGCGTTGCGGTGATGGCCGAACATCCGCCGATCTCCCTTCCGGGTGGGTCGTTGCGTTATCAACGGAGGCTTAAACGGGGCTTATCCGAGAGGGCCCGTCACGGGGACAGGTTGGCTCGGGCCAGGGCGCGGAGCAGCCCCGGCGTCAGCCGTGTGGCCAGCAGCCCGGCCTTGGCTTCGACGGTGATCGGCGCGACGGCTGTGTTGCGCTCCACCGCTCGAAGGATCTCCCGTGCCGCCCGGCGCGGGGTGAAGTTGCGGCGCCGGTACAGCTCGGTCACCCGCTGCCGGGCGCTGCGCTCCTGGGCGGCGTCGAGACCGGCGAAGCGGGCGGTGCTGATGATGTTGGTGTGCACGAATCCAGGGCAGATCGCCACCACGCCGATGCCGGCTTCGGCCAGTTCCCCTCGCAGGCATTGGCTCAGCGCGAGGACGGCAGCCTTAGTCGTACTGTATGCCGGGAGCGCCCGGCTGGGCAGGTAGGCGGCGGCGGAGGCGATGTTGACGATGGTGCCGCCGGCACCCCCTTCTACCAGTAACCCACCGAGCACCCGGCAACCGTGGATTACGCCCCACAGATTGACGTCGATGAGCCGTTCCCAGTCGGCCACCGTGGTGTCGAAGAACGGCCCCGTCACGGCGATTCCGGCGTTGTTGATCACGATGTCCGGGACGCCGTGCTGCTCGCGCAGCAGCGTGGCGAACTTCTCCACCGCGCCGCCATCGGAGACGTCGAGCGGGTACGCACTCGCGGTCGGCCCCAGCGTGCTGGCCAGCAGCGCGGTGCGCTCGACCGAGGGCTGGTCGATGTCGGTGGCGACCACCTCCGCGCCCTGCTCGGCGAACTCCAATGCGGTGGCCCGTCCTATGCCGCTGCCCGCGCCGGTGATCACCACGAGGGTGTCCGCGAACCGCCTTCTACGAGGCCCGGTACGACGGGCGCGGCGCAGGCCGCGGGCTTCGGGACCACCTTCTGAGCCGCTTTCGGCATCGTCGATCAGCTCGCTCGCGCAGCGTGCCACGGTGCTCGGTTGGGTGCGCGGTAGCCAATGCCCGCCGGGCAGCTCGCGAACCGCGAGGTTGGGTACCCAACGCCCGATGTCGGTCTGCAGCGATCTGGAGACGAACGGATCCCGTTGGGGCGCAAGGACCTGCACCGGGATGTCGGTGCGCCGGGGACCGGGTATCATCAACCGGGGGAACATGTTCGCCCGGTAGAGCTGCACGCCGTTCACCGCGTCGGTGACAGCGGGGGTGGCGGCGTCGTCGAACAGGGCCAGCGCGCGCTGGGCGAGCCCGGTGCGCCAGCCCAGCTCCGGCAGCAGCGGCAGCTGGAAGAACGTGATGTACCAGCTCGCCATCAGCTGGGTGATCAGCTCGCGCAGCGCTCGCGGCGTCGGTCGGCGCAGCCGCGCCCGGAACCAGTGCCCCGCATGGTCCAGGCACGGCCCGGAAATCGACGTGTAGGAGCAGACCCGGCCATCCAGCCACGGGCCGGTCAGTGCATGCCAGGCCTGGACCGCTCCCCAGTCGTGGGCCAGTAGATGCACCCGACGGTCGTGGCTGACCGCGTCGAGTACCGAGGCCAGGTCCTGGGCAAGCTGGTCGAGCCGGTAGGTCTTGCGGCCGCGAGGTTTCCCGGACTCGCCGGTCCCGCGAACGTCGTAGCTCACCACACGGTAGCGCGGCGCCAGTTCGGTGGCCACGCCGTCCCACAGGGTGTGATCGTCGGGGTAGCCGTGTATGCACACCACGGTGGGCCCGCTGTGCTGTCCCGACTCGTGCACCCGCAGCCGCACGCCATCGGTGCAGGTCACGTCCCGGGCCATCACGCGGCCGCCGCTCGTTGCCAGCGGCGCACGTGCGGAAGATCGTCGTCGAGCCAGTACGCGCTACCGGTGCCGGTAACCACCAGGATCTCTTCGAACTTCACCCCTACTTCGCGGAAGCTGATATGTGGTTCCACAGCCCACAAACCGGGAGTCGGCGGATGGTTGGAGATCTCGCCATCGGCCCACAATGGCGAGCGGTGGTGCATTCGCTCGACGATCAGGTCACCGACCAGGGTCTGCAGCGACCGGATGCCGAAGCCGGCCACGACTGACCTCGGCAGCCGCGAGTGCACCTTGTTGATCTGGTGCCCGATGACCCGTCCGGGGTAGACGCGATGCCGGTTGTCGTAACCCTGCCGGGCGATCAATGCATCGACGTCGAGGTAGATCTGCCGCATCGGCACGCCATCGTTGGCTCTTGAGACGACCAGCGCCCGATACTCGGCCAGGTCGTCCATCAGCTGCTCGAATATCCGGTTGGTGCCCAGGCAGCCGGCGTAGCCGATGTCCGCCATGTATCCGTCCCGCACCGGTGCGCAGTCGAGGATGAACGGCATGTTCTCGGCCAACCTGCGGCCGGTGGGGAAGAACTGGAAAGGCGTCCGGAAACCGCGAAACGCGGTGCGGTCCCCGAACCACGAGAACGGCGTATGGAACCAGTCTTGAACTCCCCGCTCGATCAGGTACTCGCGAAGCCGGCGGGCAGCTTGCTTCTCTGTGACGCCCGGCTCCAGGGTCTGCGCGACCGACTGCGCACCGGCGTAGGCCAGCTGCTGTACCTCCCGGAACTTCACCAGATCAGCGAGATCGGTCGCCCCTTTGGCTGCCACTTATCGGCCCTCCCTCGCTGTTCCTACTCTTTAGTAGGAACTTCCTACGGTCTGGTAGGTTTGTCAAGTGCCAAATCGAAAGGTGACGTCGCCGGGGGAGGTCCGGTCCGGCCGTGCCCGGGCCGCCCATCTCGGGCCCGAACGTCGACGGCCACTGATCCTCGACGCGGCGTTGGAGGTCTACGTCGAGCGCGGCTACCGAGGCACGTCAATGCAGGCGGTGGCCGACGCGGCGGGCGTCACGAAACCGGTGGTCTACGAGTGCTATCCGAGCAAGGACGAGTTGCTGCTGGCGCTGCTGGACCGCGAGGAGCGTCGCCTGATGGACGCCATCTCCGAGTCGTTGCCGAGCAATCTCGTCTCTGACAACACCGAGGCCGTGCTGGCCGCGGGGTTCACGGCCTTTCTCGCCGGGGTGGGTCAGGCGCCGAATTCATGGCGAGTTGTTTTCGACTCGGGTTGGGGTTCGGGGTCTGCGGTGGCCGCTCGGGTGCGACGCGTACGCGAGATGGTGGTAGGTCAACTGCGCGAGCTGGTGCGCCAGTCCATGATCCTGGCCGAGATCGACGACATCGACCGCAAGGCACCCGTCGTCGCCGAGTTGATCACCACGGTGGCCGAATCCTGCGCCCGCATGCTCGTGTTGGAGCACTACCCCTGGACCGCCGCGGAGCTGGCCACCTACGTCGCTCGCCTCCTCGCCCGCGGCGTCCGCCCGGTCTGAGTACCCTCTGCGGGTGATCGAAGAGCTTGCCCAGGGGGACGCGGAGCCCACGGCCGGCGAGTTGAGCCCATTCCAGGCGGTGAACCGCTTCTTTGAGCAGGCGGCGGATCATGTGCACCTGGGCGATGACATGCGGGCGGTGCTGCGGAGTTCCTACCGCGAGCTTCGAGTGCAGATCCCGCTTCGGATGGACGACGGCTCGGGCCGGGTCTTCATCGGCTACCGGGTCCAGCACAACGGCGCCCGCGGCCCGTTCAAGGGCGGCCTGCGCTACCACCCCGCGGCGGATCTTGACGAGGTTCGGGCCCTGGCCGCGCTGATGACTTGGAAGACCGCCGTGGTCGACGTCCCGTTCGGCGGAGCCAAAGGCGGCGTCGTCTGCGATCCGCTGACGATGAGCCGGACCGAGCTGCAGAAGTTGACGCGCGGCTACCTGCGGATGATCGACCACATCATCGGGGAGAAACGCGACATCCCTGCGCCGGACGTCAACACCGATGCCCAGACGATGGCGTGGATCATGGATGCTTACTCCGCCCGCCACGGTTACTCGCCGGCGATCGTGACGGGAAAGCCCCTTGAGCTCGGCGGCTCCCTGGGGCGGGCCGCTGCCACCGGCAGGGGCGCGGTGTACTGCCTGGCGGAGGCCGCGCGAAGCCTTCAGCTCGACCTCGACGGGGCCAGGGTCGCCATCCAAGGGTTCGGCAATGTCGGCTCCTGGTTCGCGCGGTTGGTAGGAGCCCTGGGTTGCAAGGTGGTCGCTGTCTCCGACATCGCCGGCGGGGTCTACGACGGGCGTGGCCTCAGCATTCTCGCGGTGCAGGAGCACGCCCGGCAGGCCGGCACCGTGGTGGGTAGCCCCGGCACCGAACCGATCAGCAATCGGGAGCTGCTCGAACTGGACGTCGACGTGCTCGTACCGGCGGCGCTGAGCCGCGTCGTGAATTCAACCAATGCCAACGCGGTGCGCGCCCCGGTGATTCTCGAAGCCGCCAACCACCCGGTCAGCTTCGCCGCCGACCAGGTCCTCGCCGACCGGGGGATCACCGTGATCCCGGACATCCTCGCCAACGCGGGCGGAGTGACCGTGTCCTACTTCGAGTGGACCCAGAACCTCCAGCAATTCCGGTGGGACGAAAAGCGGGTCAACAGCGAGCTCCACAAGACCATGTCGGCGGCGTGGCAACGGGTTCACGAACGAGCCGACCGCGACAGCGTGTCACTGCGGCTTGCAGCGTTCGCCAATGCGGTCGACGCAGTAGCCACCGCCGAACAGCTCCGCGGCTACATCTGAACGCGTCGAAGCCGCGACGCTTGGTGTCTCACTTCTGAGTGGAGGCGACCTGTCTGGCTCTCCGGGCTAGCTCGCGGAGGTCCGAGCGGGGGCTCTTCTCCAGCGCCACGGCCAGTGGTTGCAGCGCGGCTCTGGCGATGCTGGAGCGGGTGGGGATCACCGCCTGCACCGCATCGGCAGCTAGGCGGACGGCATCGGGTTCGCCGGTTTGCAGGTGGAGCCGAGCGAGAGTGACGTCGGCGAGTACACCCTCGCGATGGTCGCTGCCTGCAGTGAAGGTTGTCACCGCTTCAGCGGCCATCGTCTCAGCGGTATCCCACTTGCCGAGGTGGAGGTTCGCCAAGGCGGTCACCAGGTCGAAGTCTGCGCGAGCGTGCGGAGAGGTAGGTTCCCAACTATCCCGGGCACGGGCCAGTTCAGAGAGCACCGGGCGGGTCGCTGAGTCGTCGCCTGGCGTGATCATGCGACTCTGCGCAAGCGCACTCTCGATGGCCAGCCAGGAGCGCAGCGGGGCAACGCGAGGGTCCTCGCGGGGCGCGTCCGCAAGGCGCGCCTCTGCCATCTGTACCAGCTTCAACGCATTGTTGGGCTCGCCGCGATCAATCAACATCATCGCCGCGTGCCGCAGCGCGTAGCAGGCTCGATAGCTGTCCCCAGCCTGGATAGCCAGATCCACCGCCTGCCCGAAGTGATGATGAGCAGCAGCGGGGGCCGCACTGTCATGGCAACACCACGCCGCGATGACATGCAGGTCAGCGAGTTCAGCCAGCAGCGCCTTGCGCGCCGCGTC
>JBOHFC010000050.1:0-3011 GCA_050701375.1 Pseudonocardiaceae bacterium | reverse complement strand
CCACCCGTGCGGCGCTGAACTGCGCCGACATCGCCGCGTCCGCCCACCGCGTCCTTTCCCGCCCCATCGCCTCCGACACCCGGGTCATCCGGTCGATCCTGGAAGCAGCGGTCAACGCCGCCGACCGATGCGCCAGGGAGTGCGGTCAACACGCCGGCCACCACGGCCACTGCCGAGACCACGCCGAAACCGCCCAGCGCGCCGCCCAACTCTGCAGATCGGAACTCCAGAACATCACCGGCTGAGCGATCCTGCCGCGAGTCAGGCCGAGGGGGTCAGGGCACGGAACCTGCGCAGCCGCAGACTGTTGGACACCACGAACACCGAGGAGAACGCCATCGCTGCTCCGCCGATGATGGGGTAAAGGAAGCCGAACGCGGCCAGTGGAAGCGCGACGACGTTGTAGCTGAAAGCCCAGAACAGGTTGCCCTTGACGGTGCGCAGGGTGCGCCGGGACAGCCGGATCGCATCGGCGATCAGCCGCGGGTCGCTGCGGATCAGGGTGAGGTCACTGGCTTCGATGGCGGCGTCGGTTCCGGTGCCCATGGCCATTCCCAGATCGGCCTGGGCAAGCGCGGCAGCATCGTTGACGCCATCGCCGACCATCGCCACGACCCGGCCTGCCTGCTGCAACCGCCGCACTTCCTCGACCTTGCCTTCGGGCAGCACCCCGGCGATCACCGTGTCGATGCCGACCTCAGTGGCTACTGAGCGGGCGACGGTCTCGTTGTCGCCGGTGAGCAGCACCGGGGTCAGTCCCAGCACGCGCAGCAGGCGCACCGCTTCGGCGCTGCTGGGTTTCACTGTGTCGGCCACCGCGAGCAGGCCCCGGACCTGCCCTTCCCAGGCGACCGCGACGACGGTACGACCGGCCCGCTCGGCTTGCTCAGCCGCCGATTCCAGTTGCGCAGGCAGTGGCACTGACCACTGCCCGGCCAACCAGGACGGCCGGCCCACGAGCACCCCGGCGCCGTCCACCTCGCCCTGCACACCCAGCCCCCGCGACGAGCGGAAACCGGCCACCGCAGGCAGCTCACCCAGCCGCCGGCGGGCCCCGGCGGCGATAGCGATGGCGACCGGGTGCTCGGAGGCGTCCTCCACGGCGGCGGCCCGGCGCAACACCTCATCGGCGTCCTCATTCGTCGCCGGCAGCACCTCGACCAGGCTCATCGTGCCGGTGGTGATGGTGCCGGTCTTGTCCAGCAGCACCGTGTCCACCCGCCGGGTGGACTCCAGCACCTGGGGTCCCTTGATGAAGATGCCCAGCTGCGCGCCCCGGCCGGTGCCCACCAGCAGCGCAGTGGGTGTGGCCAGGCCCAAGGCACACGGGCAGGCGATGATCAGCACGGCGACGGCGGCACTGACTGCGACCCCGACCGCGGCACCGGTGACCAGCCAGACACCCAGAGTGATCACTGCGAGCGCGATCACCACCGGCACGAACACCGCCGAGACCCGATCAGCCAACCGCTGCACCGCCGCCTTGCCGCTCTGCGCGTCAGATACCAGCCGGGCGATCTGCGCGAGACGGGTATGCGCACCGACCCGCGAGGCCCGCACCCGCAGCCGACCGGAGACGTTCACCGTCCCGCCGACGACCGCCGAGCCCGGGCTGACCTCGATCGGTACCGACTCGCCGGTCAACATGCTCTCGTCAACGGCGGAGGACCCCTCCACCACCTCCCCGTCAGTGGCGATCTTCTCTCCTGGCCGGACCACCAACTCATCCCCGACCACCAGCCGGTCGACGGCAACCCGGACCTCTCGCCCGTCCCGCAACACAGCGACGTCCGAGGCACCAAGATTGAGCACCGCACGCAACGCCGCACCGGCCCGCCGCTTGGAGCGCGCTTCGAAATAGCGACCGGCCAGCAGGAACACCGTGACAACGGCGGATACCTCAAAGTAGAACTTCGGGCCACCGTCGTAATCCCAGTTCGATGCATCGATCTTGGTGTCAGCGAACGTCGTCCCGTATATTTGGACATAAGAATGTATACGGGCATAATACGCATAGCAGCTCCACAGGTATGCGGCCAGCACACCCATCGAGATAAGCGTGTCCATGGTGGCCGTGCCGTGCCGCAGGTTCCGCCAGGCCGCGCGGTGAAACGGCGCCGCCCCCCAGAAGACCACCGGGGTGGTAAACATGAGCGACAGCATCCCGAGGTTGTTCGGCCACCTCACCCGTAGCGCCATGGCGATCGCCATCGCGACCACGGCGGCGGCCAGCGGCGCACAGACCAGCAGCCGTTCCCGCAACGCACCGAGCTCGAGGCCCTCGGTGCGAGCGTCGGGGCCGGCGTCGCGTAACAGCTCAGCGGTGTAGCCGGTGTGCGCCACGGTGGCCACGAGATCCGCGGGCGCAACGCCGTCGCAGTATCGGACTTTCGCCTTCTCAGTGGCGTAGTTGACGGTAGCGCTCACCCCCTCGATGCGGTTGAGCCTCTTTTCGACCCGGGCCGCGCACGACGCGCACGTCATGCCACCGATGACGAGCTCGACCTGGTGGTTCAGCCCGCCAGGTCCGGCCAGCGTGCCGGGATCGCGATGCTCGACAGTCGCCATAATCAGCTCACGAGCACAATCAACTTAGCAGTGCGCATGAGTCCATCATGCCGTAATTTTGGCTGCCGGCATCCGCAAGTACGCGTTAGTGCCGGCCCGGGCGGCGTTTGAACGTTGCCGGGAACTCCAGGGATGCGGTGCGCGACCACTGTTACGTGGACTGCACAGAGTGTAGGGAAGCCCTCTCCGCCTGCCTGGACGGGGAAGCGAATGCGGAGGAATCGCGGGCGGTTGACGCCCACTTGACGATCTGTGCTGCGTGCCGTTGGTACGGCGACGAGGCGGCGCGGGTCACCAAGCTCGCTCGCGCCGCCGTGACGACCCAGGACGCCACCGCAGAGCCGGTGTTCACCATCGACGGGCTGGCCACCGTCCGGCAGGTCCTGACCGAGCTCGACCGTGTCTCGACCACCTGCGCCACCGCGATGATGGCCTACCACACC
>JBOHFC010000049.1:0-35467 GCA_050701375.1 Pseudonocardiaceae bacterium | reverse complement strand
GCCAGCACGTCCTCGAGATGCCAGCCCCCGTGGTCGCGGACGCCCTGGGCTACCACCCCGTCACCACCGCCAAACTCGCCGCTCAAGCCGGCGACACTTGGAGCCGGTACGCCCCCGGTGATCACTCTCGATCACCCCGAACTGGCGACAGTTGAATACGCGAGTTCACCAGACTCACGGGCCTGATCATGCACACCGACTGCGGCAGCGAGTACCCCGCGGGCCTGTTTCGCGCCGCCTGTGGGCGCCCGGCGATCCGCCAATCGATGGGCCGGCCCGGGTCAGCCCTGGACAACGCGGTGATCGAGGCGTGGCACTCCACGCTGACCTTCGAACTGCGCTCACGGGAAACCCTCACCACCAAGGCGGCCGCCCGGGCCCGGGTTCCCGCCTGGATCGACGACTACCACCGGCACCGGCGGCACTCCGCGTGCGGCCTGCTCAGCCCGGTCGACTACGAACTCGCCCAAGCCCGCCGACGTGCCGCGTGACTCACCGCCCGGCCACCTGTGCGGAGCCGAAAGACAACGGAGCCGAAAGACAACGGAGGCGGCTGCGCCGCCGCTGGTCTTGTGGTGCCCGCGAAGGATACGGGGCCCGCCCCTCGGGCCTCAAGGGTGCTTCGCATCGCGCTGCGCGCGACGCACCTTACGGTGCGCCCTTGACCCCCGAGCCTCTGCGACCCCTCAGGCAGGAAACGCGGGCAGGCCCAGCCCGCCCCACCCAGACGCGGGCACCACAAGACCAGCCACCCCGTTCAACACCACCACAACCGAAGTCTCCACGGTTCGAGGGGATTGACAGACGATCCCGTCGCCCCCGCACAGCGCTCACCGCAAGCCACAACCAAAGACGCCACCAAACACACCCCCGAGGGCCTACCACTGCACCGCTACAAAGACCTGCTCCAACACCTGTCCACCCTCGACCG
Organism: Pseudonocardiaceae bacterium; assembly: GCA_050701375.1. Taxonomy (GTDB): domain Bacteria; phylum Actinomycetota; class Actinomycetes; order Mycobacteriales; family Pseudonocardiaceae. The sequence continues at coordinate 34,536 of JBOHFC010000049.1, read as the reverse complement.
CCAAGTCATCAATCTCGGAGGCCAGCGAATCGAGAAGATCACCACCCCAACACCCGTCCAGCGCCGCGTCTTCGAGCTGCTCGGCACCTCCATCCCCGTAACCTCTAGTAGCCAGTAACAACCCCCGTATCCGACCCCGGCCGACAGCGTTCACCCAGGTCAACCGCCCACCACGGCAACCAAGATCAAGTAAGTTCGGGTTCGAGGCATTGGCCGCCGCTGCCGCGCGGCGCGACCCCGGTTCCCCGAGGCTAATTGACTGCTCTCCGTAGCTTATGGGGGAGGAGCCGCAGATCTGCTTATACAGAGTTACTGAAGTGACTGAGTGGTATTTACGCAGGTCAGCTCAGATTCGGGTGGGGGTGCGGGAGCACGGTCGTTACGATGGGTGGGGCGTCGCGGTGGGAGGCGTCGTGGGCGTGGATGTCGGCTCGGTTCTCGCTTGCCGAGCCCAGACCATCTGGCAGTGCTGGCCCACCTCGTCGTTGTCGGGGCCGCTTCCGCCCTAACCCCGTCTCTGAGAATCAGGCTGCCCCCAGCTTCGCCGCGCCGCTGCGACGGCACGGCGGCGAAGGTCTCCCCCCTCCGCCCGGCTCAACAGCGCCTCGTGGCGGTCGATGTCACCGCATCACCGTGTGTCGGGCGCCGCGGCGGTGAAGTCCTGCCCGATCAGATCCGGGGCATCGACGGGACGTTCACTTGGGATAGTGGTCTTCTTCCAGGTTCGCGGGTGACGGCCGCGTACGCCATCAGCCGCCAGACCCGCTTGGCCCCGACCCGCACCCCGCGCGCGACGAGCTCGGCCCAGACCCGGCGCACGCTGGCCTGCCCGTCGAACTCGGTGTGGATCCTCCAACAGTCCGCGAGGCTGGTGGTGTCGTGTGCGCCCGCTACATCCCCATGAGCCTTACGGGCGGCGCCTCAGACACAGATCACGTCGGTGAGCTCGGCGTCGGCGCGTTCGCGCTCGCACGGTCCCTGGGCCAACCAACAGTAGTAGCCCTGGCGGGCCACTCCGAGCTGGTCGCACATGAACGTGACCGAGTACTCCTTTCGGGCGCCCGCGATGCCGCATACTTCAGGGCTGTTCCTTCGCGAACCAGGCCACGACTTTTGCGAAATCACCCTCTATCCTCAGAATGGTGTTCTCGTTGCAGAGCCGTTCCAACTCGGCTCGCTCGGTCTCGGACAGGTCCTTGGCCTGACCCGAGTCGCCCCCTTGTCCTTGTTCACCCACTCGCTTAACGTGACCTCGTGGACGCCGATACTTTTCGCTATATCGCGAATCGTCCGGCCTGAATGGAGCACGAGGCGAATGGCTTGGTCCTGATATTCCTGGGTGAAGCATCGGTGTGTCGCCAAGACGGTTCCCTCCGCCTGCGCTCAGCGGCGGCCCCTGACCGACTGTCTACAAGTCGGGAACGGTCCGTAGCCGGCGGGGTGGCGTCTGTCTTGCTTTAGTCTTCGATTGGTGTGCGAGATAATGGCGCATGCCGAATCTGGTGCGGGTGTTGGCGGTCAGGGACGATGAGCGGATGGAGTTGGAGCGGCGGGGGCGGTCGAAGGCCGACACAACCGGATTTCCCAAGACGACTGAATGTTCTACTTCCAGGTCCAACTTAGTCACATTGGCGAGCCTTTTCCTCGACCTGCCGACACCGAAGATCGAGAGAAGCACGAACCGTCGCAGTCGCGCGACTACTGACTGTCATCGTCAAGCTGACATCACTACCAAGTGAAGCTAGATGTAACTTTGAGTTACTTTGGGGATTCGCGGATTGTCGGGCCCGCTTACGAGCGTAACTGAGTTAGAGTGGTTCAAGCCTTGTTGAATTCACCTAGACGTGAACATCAACAGTGACTTTGCGTCTACGGTCGCCGATCTGAGGCCAGGGCTGATGTGGCGATTCGAGTGAATTCGGTTCACTGCCGACGGACAGTCCACTCCTACAAAGACCTGTACTGACTGTTCATGTCTATAATTGGACTGGACGGCAACCACTCAAGTGCAACTGTGCGGCTGACCACGTTCCCTCGAGGAAGGTCTACTGAGACGGACCGCTGGAAGGTAAGCCATGACCGTGATGTTCCAATGAATATACTTTCAGATTTGTGGTCTATGTCCGTCAGCCGGGGGAGAGCACCGCGACCTGCGTACCTCTGACTGGCCTTCGGACTGACCCCGGACGAACTCATAGATAGCTACCCAATTAGATAAACTATCAAGGGACGGTGTCCAGTGACCATCATCACCGCCGATAAAGTGTCGCCTCGCGCGTTTGTCTCTGCCGACCTGTTCGGATGTGTAACGTCACGCATCAGCCAGGAACAAGGCATCGATTTGCGGCTCGCCGAACGCATCATGGACCAAGTGCCAGCTTTTCTAAAGACGTGCGCGGACCATCCTCACTTGTCTCTCGTTCCGTCGCAGGCCATCGACAGCGGCTGGCACACTTTCGTGCTCTATACGCGCGACTATGCCAAGTTCTGCGATCGTGCCGCCGGGCGCTTTATTCACCACGAACCCGAGGACGCACCCGCCAGAGCTGATCAGGAGGGCCATATGATCTGCGACACCGTAGCTGTGATCCGGGCATCTGGATTCGAGATCGACGAGCCACTATGGGCCATGGAACACGATCCGCCCTGTCGCAGCACGGTCCTGTCAGGTTGACGGATGGCGGCATGCCCGGCCGTCATCGGCACAGGATGTGGCTATGGAGTGGCCAGGATCGGGAGGAGCCGGGACGCCGATGGCCTCGTCCCATGTGGTGAATCGGGTGTCCATCTCCTCTCGGTACTGGACCGCAGTCAGTCTGTGCCGACGAGGCCGGAAATGCGCGGATGTCCAACTTAACGCGGAGAGGAACCGCTGCGCGCCACTAGCGAAAGGGGAAACTCCCGCTAGGCGAGGTTAACCTCTACAGCCATCGCCCGTTCCCACTGCCGGGCGACCAGCACCCGCAAGACGGAGCGCGATCCCCGCCGCAGCTTAGGAAGGAACCCTGTGACCGTCTTCGCGTCACGCTGGGAATGGCCGAATGTCCAAGACATTCCCGTCCCGGTCGACCGCCCGCCACAAATCCTGAGGAACAGCTCGTCGAGAAGCTACTTGTCACCCGGCCCGGCTGACGACGACGCAGCCCGTCAGCGAAGCCTGACCGAACTTACGGCACCACTAGGGGATCGTTTCATACTCGACCACGATACTGCGGGCCACCATCATCTCCTCGATCTTCTGCGGGAAGGAGCCAGAAGATGGCCACCGGGCCCCGACTTGTTCCAGCGGTGGATCGTGGCGTCGTCCACCGCCACACCCGCTCGTGAGCCGTTCGTCGATGTCGCAGTAGCAGGACAGAACACAAGAACTACCGCGCCGCCACCATGATCGCATCCGGAGGGAACCCCGAACTCGGCGAAGCCAGACCTCGGCGCAGCACCCGACCTGCACGGCGACCCATCGACCCAGCCCGTCCGAACCAGTCATCTACAAACGCGACAGTGCCCTTGCCCGAACCTATTTGCATGGACGAAATTCTCAGTTTATTGCATTTCATGTAGGCTCCGGGTTGACGGATCTACGCACTAGCCACACGCCAAGTCCACCGGTTCAAAATTTAGTGCCAGTAGAATGGCTTACAGCACCATATTACGAAGGGACGACTATGCCTGACACCACCCATGCCACTGGACTAGAGCGTCTGCGCAGCGAGATTGATCATGTCAACGACGCCCTGCTCGCACTGCTGCTAAATCGGACTGAGCTCTGCCGACGCGTCGGCGAGTACAAGCGGGATCACGGCATTCCTATGATGCAACAAGGGCGACTCGACGCACTACGGACGAAGGTGCAGGAGTTCGCGGAGGAGCATGGGATCGACTCGATACACCTTGAAGAGATCTTTGACCTCATCACGACTGACGCATGCCGGCTGGAGAACGAGATCATTGGAGCTGACGGCGAACAGGTCCCGACCATGCTGGAAAACTGCGCCCGCCGCATCGACCACGTCGCTATCGCTGTTAAGGATGTGGACGAGGCAGTGACCATGTTTGAGCAGCGGTACGGCTTCACTGTGGTCGAGCGCCGCAAGGTAGAGGGCGAGTTCAGCGGCATGACCATGGTGACGATGCAGGCTGGGGGAGTCACCTTCGTGCTCTGCGAGGGGGATTCGCCGAGGTCTAATGTCTGTCAGTATATCGAGCGGTTCGGGCCGGGCGTTCAGCACGTCGCCATCGAGGTGCGCGACCAGCCGCAGGTGGTGGACGATCTGCGCGAACGACGGGCCGACCTGCTCACTGGGATCGTGAGTTCCCCGGGGCTCGACCAGACGTTCACAAGACGCGACGCGAACACCGGCATGCAGTTCGAGTTCGTAACACGCACGGAAAACTCCGGGTTCAACAACGTCAAAGAGTTGTTCACCGCAATGGAAAGTGAAAGCGTCTACTGATATGGTAGTTGAGACCGGGGCTCCGTCCTGTTTGATGTTTGGCCATCTCGACCGGTTTAGTGCCGCGGTCGACGCAACGACTGATGGGGTAGCGAAGTGGTCGCGGCTTCGAAGTGCTGAACAACCGGGTCAGAACTCCCACCAACCCACCCGGCGCGTTCAGTTATCCACCAGAGCATAGACAATCAGAGGAGATTTGTTTGTCGAATTGAGACTGAGTATCCGGAAGATCCGGAGTCTGAGCTACTAGATATCCTCCCAAGGCAGCCACGAAATCGTGGCGTTGGAATCGCTCTACCGAGGAGACGCGGGCCATGACCGAGACACTGGCTGAGCCGCCGTTCACTGTCACCAATGGGATACAGCGCCACGCGGCGTATGCTAAGCTCGCAGCGGCTGGACCAGTACACCGCATTGTGCTGCCCACCGGTGAGCGGGCGTGGCTGATCACCGGCTACGACGAGACCCGCCAGGCACTGCACGATCCGCGACTGGTCAAGAGCAACGTGGCGCTGGCCAACATCGGCCGTGGCCTGCTATCGCCCGAAACGTCCGCGGCGGTGGGTTCCCACATGATGAACAGCGACCCGCCAGACCACACCCGGCTGCGCCGTTTGGTCGCAGCCGCCTTCACCCACCACCGCACCGAACAGCTCACGCCGCGCATCCAGCAGATCACCGACGAACTGCTCGACGGGATGACCACGGCGGCGCGAGTCGACCTCATCGACTCCTTTGCATACCCGCTGCCGATTACCGTGATCTGCGAGCTGCTCGGCGTACCAGCCGACCGCCGCGCGGATTTGCGTGAATGGTCTTCTGTTGTGGTCACCGGAGCACACGCCGGCCCGGGCGCACTCGACGCCGCGTCTGCTGCGATGGTGGACTATCTGCGGGAACTGATCAACGCCAAGCGCGCCGCCCCCGCCGAGGACCTGCTCTCGGCGTTGGTGACGGTCCACGACGGCGAGGACCGGCTCTCCGAGAACGAACTCACCGCTATGGTTTCCCTGATCCTCATCTCCGGCCACGAGACCACAGTCAATTTGATCGGCAACGGGGTGTTGGCCTTGCTCACCCACACCGAGCAGTTGGCGCTGCTACGCGCACAGCCACACCTCGTGCCGGAGGCCGTTGAGGAGCTGCTGCGCTTCAACGGGCCGCTGCAGGTGGCGACGCTCCGCTTCACCGCCGAGCCGGTGGACATCGCCGGAATCACCATCCCGGCAGGCGAAGTCGTTGTTCCCGGCCTGCTCGCCGCCAATCGGGATCCGACGTCCACCGCCCAGCCCGACACCTTGAATATCACTCGCACGGGCAACCCACACCTGGCCTTCGGCCATGGCATCCACCACTGCCTCGGCGCACCGCTGGCCCGCCTGGAAGGAAGGATCGCGTTGGGCACCCTATTCGCCCGCTTCCCTCGGCTGCGGCTCGCAGTTCCGGCGGAGGAGCTGACTTGGCGGCCGGGCGTGCTGATCAACGGCTTGGACGCGCTGCCCGTGACTCTGCACTGAATGACGCGCTCCAAACGGTAGCTGTTCCGCGGGTTGATAATCGCGGCGAGGTTTTCGAAGAGAACGCAACAAGGCGGGGGAGAAAGGGGAAGACCCACTTCCCGGGTGTGCTGGTCAACAACCTGGAGCAATTCTACGCTTCCGTGGAGAAGCTGCGGGCTATCCAGGACAAGACGAACGCAACAATGGTGTTCGGGCATGACGCGGACCAGATTCACCAGTTGCGGACGGCTCCGCAGGGCTCCTACACATAACCGTCCAACGGAGGTGCGTATGCCGATCTACGTCTACCGGTGTGACTGCGGGCTACGTGTCAAACTGGCGGCATTGAATGCCCAGCACCGGAATGCCTTACTTGTGGGGATCCGATGCGCAAGATGCCTGCGGGCTTGCGCCTGGGTGGGCAGGCCAACGCAGGCCTGTGTCGCGACACCATGCCGCAAACCTGGCGCGGGCTCTACCACGGCGACCGGAAATATGTTGCCCGGATGCAGCGGCAGTGGGACCGCCAGCAGCAGTTGGAGGCCAAGTACCCCGAGCTAGCAGGTGATACCCGGCCGATCCTGGCCCATGAGGGCCGCTACCACAGCGCACCGCTGCGCGCGGGCGATAGCGAATTAGGTCGAGATGAATAAGACAGCAACACAACGACCGCGGATGGGCGGATTTCACCATTTTGGCGTTACAGTAACTGATGTAGAAGCTAGCGCAGACTGGTATCAGCGGGTACTAGGATTGTAACGGATCCCTGCTGAGATTCCGCATTACGGCAACGAGGAGTCCGGATACGCTGTGCTCCTCGCTGACTTCAGCTGCAGAATCATCATAGGGCTTCAGCACAATACAAGAAATGACGGCCAGTCATTCGATGAAGCCCGGACCGGTCTCGACCACGCCAACATGTCCGTGCCGAGCCGATCAGATCTGGAATCCTGGGCACAATGGCTCGATGACTCGGCGGTCTCGCACTCCGGGGTGACCGATGTTGATGAACCGATCAAGTACTCGGCGCTGGTGTTCCGCGATCCGGACAATATCCAGTTGGAGTTTATCTTCATGGCCGGTTAACGAGTGGGCAGCGGCAGCTTCCCGATGGTGCGGCGGCCCTGCAGGTCCTGGTGTGCTTGCGCAGCTTCGGCAAGCGGGTACCGGCCGCCGATGGTGATCCGCAACGACCCGGCCCGAATCCCGGCCCAGCTGCCGGGAGTGACCAACAGCCAGGAGCTGGTGCGCGCATTTCTTGCCGCACCAGAATGCCAGCGGCTGCAACCCCCCCCGAACCTGACTCCCGGTCCGCCCTCTCCGCTCGCGCACTGATCGATATCGGCCGTGCCAGTGGGATTGGAATCAGATCACTGCGGATCTGAGATCAACCGTGCCTCCGGCGGGCCTCGCTCCGGGATGGCCCAGTGCTGGGCGCGAGAGTGCTGGCACCAGGGTGACTCCGCCCTGACCACGCATCGGATACGTCTAAACTTAAGCCGTGCCCTGCTTCGTGGTGGGAGTCTAGGCACGTCAGTTGGGAACACGTCGGGCCCGACTTGGTCTACCGGTCGGGCCCGACCGCCCTTCACCAGCCAGAGTTTCCCAAGCTCACGATGCGGCGCCCACCGTCGCTGGATCGAGCTTGAACCGATCGTGATCATTTGGACACTTTTCGGTCCGCTAAACTGCGCCAATTGGGTGCCAACTGACCGCAGAGGATGCGCGTTCGCAGTTGCGAATCGCACAGCTAATGGCTGCTGTTCACGACCAACCGTAACCACGGTCCGAGAATCTTGGCTCTGGGTGCCGAACGCAGGCCGGGTGACGGATCATGGAGGGCGACGACAGTGACGGACGAGACGGCCACCCATGACCAGCTGCGCGACGCCGCCTGCCGCACCAACGATGTGCCGCCCTGAAACGGGGACGAGTATGAGCAATCTTAACCAACTGCCCGCCGACCCACCCGTGCCCGAGGACGACGACGCCGCCGACAATCTGCTTGGTCGGGCTGCGCCAACCCTGAGCCTGCCCAGCACGTCCGGCGAGAGCATCGCGCTTGACGAACTTGGAGCGGGCCGCAAGGTGCTCTACGTCTACCCACTGACCGGTCGACCGGACACCGACCTGCCCGATGGGTGGGACGCGATCCCGGGGAGCGCGGCGGATACACCCTCGAGGCGTGCGACCTTCGCGACCACCACGACGAGCTGCATGACGCTGGCGCGGCCCGGGTGTTCGGGGTGTCCTCCCAGGCGTCCGCCGATGCGTTGGCGACGCTGCCAGCGGTGAGCATCGCCCTCCACGAGTTCGGCCTGTCAGACGTTCCGGACGTCCCTGCCCGGCCCGTCGAACAGCTAGCGGTCTTGGTCGCCGACGCGAACCGGCACGTAGACGAGACGCACTACCAGGTCGCCGGTCAGGGCCTCGGCGCGGTGCTCACCGAGCTGCACGTACACCCCGTATCCGGCGCCCCCGAGGTACGCCGCGCCGCCCTGGCCGCCCTGGCTGAGGCGTGCATCGTCGCGGCTGGTATCGCCCGGCCGCTGGGCAACGGTGAGCTGTCCACCCTCGCCGCCAAACGTGCCACCGAAGCCGCCGAGCTCACCGAGCGCCCCGAGTTGGCGGCCTGGCCGGGATGACTCGTTGGCGGCGTTGGACTCGGCTGACCGGCGGGCAGGGTTCCACCTGGACCTGTCCCGCGCCTATGCGCAATCCGGGGGTGACCGCGATCCTGCGGCGCTGCATCACATCGACACCGCCGACCGGATCGCGCCCACCCGGATGCGTAACGACCCCATCGCCCGGGAACTGGTGCTGACCCTGGACCGGCGTGCCCGGCGCCGGGTGTGGGGGCTGGACAGCCTGGGTAACCGGTTCGGCGTCGGCAGCGCCAAGCCTTAACGGACTGTTAGGCCCGAGCGTTGATCTAGACCGCAGTGTTCACCGGGTGACCAACGGGGATGAACCGCTCAGCAAAAACCGCAAGGTGATCCACGCGGCGTGCACGTGTCGAGGGATCGCGAACGGCTTCACCAACATTGTCGTGTCCAAACGTGACGGGCAGATCGAGTTGGACCCGCACGTCACCGGTGCGTGTGTTCTCACCTTCGACGAGACCGAGGCCTGCGCGTTGCGTGACTGGCTGATCGAGTGCCTCGGCTGAGCTGACCTCTGTTGCACGTTTTGTGGCACGAGCGGTCTTTCTCATGAGGCAAGTCAGGACCAGCGATTCCTTCGCGCAGGCGGTAGCGAACCCTGTCGGAGCGCTCGACGATGCCGTAGGACCGGGAGCCATCCGTCAACCGCGGGAAGATCACGCGCACCCCTCACGGTAACCGCGGGGAGCAACGGAGTATCCGCAGACTCACAACAACGCAGATCCGGAGTGCGCATGGAGCCCGCGCGAATACCAGGCCTTCGCTGATCAAGTACCTAACGTGGGGATGTGGACGCAGTGCGGGATGCTCACCGCCAACTCGGCTACTCGCTGCGCATGGAGTGGGGAACTGACCGGTGCCGAGGCCATCGGCGTTGGCTGCGACGTCGCGCTGGTCGTCGACGTGCTCAGCTTCACCACAACGCTGACCGTCGCGGCCGACTGCGGCACCACCGTCTTTCCCTACCCCTGGCGCGACAATCGGGCTACCGGCTTCGCCGCAGACCACGACGCGACCCTGGCCGTTGGTCGGTCGCGAGTGTCGACCGGCCAGATGAGCCTCTCCCCGCGAACGGTCAGAGCTGCGGCGTCCTTGCCGCGGCTCGTGCTCCCGTCCCCGAACGGTTCCACCATCAGCTTCCATCTGCAGCAGGCGACTCCCACTGTCGTCGGCGTCAGCCTGCGCGACCGCGACGCCGCCCAGTGGCTGCTCGCGCGCCGCGCCGGCGATGCCGTGCTGCGTGTCGCGGTTGTCGCCGCCGGCGAACGCTGGGCCGACGACGGAACCCTCCGACCAGCCGTTGAAGGCCTCTGGGGCGTCGGCGCCGTCATCGAGTCGCTGCGCACTGCACGGTGGGGCGAGCTCTCCCCCGAAGCCGCAGTCGCTACCGCGGCCTTCCGGTCGATCGCCGACGACGTCGCCCAGGCGCTTCGCACCTGCGCCAGCGGGCGAGAGTTGATCGATCTCGGCGACGTCGGCGACGTCGACGTCGCCCGCGGAGATCGACAGCGGCCGATCAGTGCCACAACTGCGCGGCACAGCCTTCCCGACGCCCTGATCCCCGGGAGGAGATCTTCACTCGTGCTGTCGGCCGGTGAGGATCACTCGGCCCGGCGGTGCAGCACGCCGGCCCGGGGGTCGAGCAGGCGCTCGTCGCTTGCGCAGCTCGCCGTATCGGATGTCGAAGGGCTCGTCGTCGACCAACACTCGGATCAGCTTGAGGTAGGAGCCGGGCAGGCCGTGCGGTGCGCCCTCGTCGAGGTTGCCCCACCACCCGATGTGACCGTTGGACAACGCGAATACCGACTCGCTCTGGGCCGGCACGTCGGGGTGCAACTCGGTCTCCCGCAGGTACCATTGTTCGACGCTGAACGCGGGGTGGGAGATCACGAGGACGCCAGGCGCTGAGCGGACATGACGGATCAGCCCCGGAGCAGCTCGGCTAGTACCGTGGCCTCGCTGATGTCGGCGTGTTTGGTGGCGGTGATCAGCGTCAGGGTGCCGCGGCCGGCCAGCTCACTCAGGTGCGCGAGGGCCTGGGCGCGTTCGGGCTCATCGAGTTCGACCCGGTAGCGGCGACTGAACTCCGCGAACAGTTCCGGATCGTGGCCGTACCATTTGCGTAACTCCGTCGATGGTGCGACCGGTTTGCACCACTCGTCGAAGGCGGCCTTGTCCTTGCTCAGTCCGCGGGGCCAGATGCGGTCGACCAGTACCCGGGCGCCATCTTCGGGCACCGGTTCGTCGTAGGCTCGGCGCACCCGCACCTCATGGTTGCTCGCCATGGCATGTCTTCTCTCTCGTTACCACCATCAGTAGAACCGGGTCGGGTCCACCTGGCTGATGAGCTCGTTGCCGGCGAGGTACCGCTGTAGGTTCTCGCTGAACAGGGCCACGATCCGCTCGTTCTCCCGCAGCGACAGGCCAGCGGTGTGCGGGCTGATCAGCACGTTGGGCAGCTCCCACAGCGGGCTGTCGGGCGGCAGTGGCTCGGCGGCGAAGACGTCCAGGGCGGCCCCGGCCAGCCGGCCCTGCGCCAGCGCCTGGACCAGCGCCGGTTCGTCGACGACGCCGCCCCGGCCCCACGTCGACCAGGACAGCGCCGGTGTGCATGCGGCTGATCGCCGCCGCGTCGATCATCCCGCGGGTCTCGTCGGTCAACGGTAGGGTCAGCACGACGCCCCGGGCCACCGGCAGAAGATCCGGCAGGAACCGCGAGGTGCGGACCTCATCGACGTAGGGCGAGTCGGTGCGACCTGTGCGGTTGACGGCGATGATTCGCATGCCCAACGCCTTGGTCAGCCGGGCCACCTCGATGCCGATCGCACCGAGCCCGACGATGAGCACGGTGGCACCGGCCAGCTCGGCCATCGGGTAGTGGTCCCAGCGCCGGGCCGCCTTGTCGGCAAGCAGCCGGGGCAGACCCTTGGTGAACGCGAGCAGACCGAGGACCGCGAACTCGGCCAAGGGCCCGACGTGCACGCCACCGGCGCGGGTGATCAGTACCCGGCTCAGCTGCTCATCGGTCAGGCCGGCGGCCTGCACCTGCTCGCCGGCACCGCCCGCGGTGGCCTGGACCCAGCGCAGCCGGGTGCTGGTTTTTAGGGCGTCGGCCAGTCCCTGCGGGGAGTCCTCGGGCAGACCGAACAGCACTTCGGCCTCGGCCAGCATCGCGCGCCATTGTTGTTCCTGTTGCGGGGTCCGGTGAAACGACTCGACCCCGCGATGGTCGCCGGGGAAGCGCAGCGGGGGTAAAGCAATTCGGGTTGGTAGCGGACCTCCAGCCGGTCATCGACGGCCTTGATGAGCGCCACCAACTCCGCCTCCAGCGGGGTGGCGATCATGACTACGACGCGCTCAGCCGGCACCGTCCCACCGATCATCAGGCAGTAACCGCGCTTGAGTCCCTCACGCCCCCGCTGGTTCCGGCGTCGACGTAGTGGATGTTCCCCGGACCAGGTTCGCGCCATCCGACCCGGCCCGACCATTCCCACTTCCATGACCTTCTCCTCGCCACCTCCACCCCTTCGACTGGTCAGGTGTTCAGGTCGACGACGACTTTGACGTCGTCGTCGTTTTTGTGTAGGGCGTCAGCGAAACCGCTCATCGGGACCCGTCGGGTGATCAGGCGCTCCAGCCAGCGGCGGTCGGCTTTGGCCAGGGCGTCGGCGGCCTGCTGGTAGTGGCGCCGGCTGGCGTTGACCGAACCGAACAGCACCGTGTTTTCCAACACCATCGCCTTGTTCAGCTGGTCCAGGCCGATGGTGACGGTGCGGGTGCCCGAGGAGATGCCGGTCAGGCAGATGACCGCGTCGGGAGCGACGACCTCGGCGAGTTCGAAGACCAGCGGTCCGTGGCCGGTGCATTCGATCACCACGTCGGGGGTGACGCCGATGGTTGTGACGTCGCCGGTGTGAAAGGTCGCGCCGAGGTCGGCGACCAGCTGCGCCTTGGGTCCGGCATCGCTACGGTCGAGCACGTGTACCTGCAGCCCTCGCTGCACACCGAGCAGTGCGGCGAACAGGCCGATCGGGCCGGCGCCGGTGACCAGGGCGACTGTGGGCCGCCAGGTGGCACGGGTGAAGATCCGATCAGTCTGTTCCCAGGCCTTGGCCAGCACCGACGCCGGTTCGAGCAGCACCCCGCAGTCACCCAGGCTGGGGTCGAGGCGGATGGCGAAGTCGGGTTCGACGCGCCAGCGTTGAGCGCCATATCCGTCGAGTTCCTTGATACCGCGCTCGGTGTACCGGCCGTTGCGGCAGAAGTCCCACTCACCGCGGGAGCACGGATCGCAGGGCACCGGGTCGGGACGGCGCACGATTCCGGCGACCAGGTCTCCCTTGGTGAATCCGCTGCCTGCGGGGGCCTCAACGACGGTGCCCAGCGACTCGTGACCGGTCACCAGCCGATCCCGTCCCGGCGGTGGCCAGCCATAGCCGTTGTCGACGATGTCGACATCGGTGCCGCAGATGCCCAGCAACCGTCCCCGCACCAGCAGGGATCCCGACTCGGGCTGTGGGTCGGGTAGGTCGCTGACCTGCACCTGTTCAGGCTTACCGGGCACCACGGTGATCGCCTTCATGTCAGTCATCTCCTCACTGCTGGGTCGACGGAGGTGGTTCGTCGACGGAGGTGGTTCAGGGACGGAGGTGGTTCAGGGACTAAGTGGCCGCGGGTAGGCGTGCACGATGCGATCTGGCTCAACGCAGCCCCACCCCAGCCACGAACAACGCCGCCGTGCCGAGCATCGTGGGACGCCGTCCGATCTTGCCGGCGAGCAGCGCCCCTACCACCGCACCGATGGGCAGGATGCTGGTCAGCAACTCCTTCTCCAGCGAGGAGATCTGGAAGTCCTTGCCGATGAACAACAACGCCCGAGAGATCACCCGTGCCATCGCCGAACAGCAACCCACCCGGGGCAGTGATGCCCGCGTTCCACACGACATTACGGCGGATGCGGCCCGAAGACGACGGCACCGCAGCCCCACCGCCGAGCGTGACGGACCGCCGACTGCACATGTAGCACTCCCGATTGCGGCACGCGGTCACAACGCGAACGGCTGACTCCACCGGGGTCTGGGGTGAAAACTCACGGTAGTACCGCGCCCTCACCAACGCCACCGCGCCAATGCACCACGGGCACGCTGGGGAGTTGGGCAAGGCCGAGTTGGATTGGTGAGATTACCTACCGCATGGGCCGGCGGCGCGAAGCTAGGCTCGGGGGTGAGGGCCTTTGAGCATCGCGCCATCGGCGATGCCGCCACCGGTGCTGCCCTGGTCAACGTTGGTGGTGAATCAGCCGAGGAGCGGCTTTGCTCAGCTTCGGTGATGTCGTTGCGTTGAGTGGGGACTACTTGCGGCCGGATGGCTCAGACACCTCTGGCCTGGGGAATCGGCAAGCCGCCGGGCCCGTAGCGGATGGGTCCCGGAAGGTTGTTCTCTTAGCACACCGGATTCGTAAGTGAGCTGGCGCACTGCCGCGGGCTGCCTCGGCGCCTTCGGCTCGTCGCCAAGATCTTCGCGAAGCGAACCTGCACCCCGGTACCCCTCGGGGGTGAACATAGCGCTACCAGGGTCTCGCATGTCGCGATCCAGTCCGCGACCCTCATGGCCACACCGCAAGCGCCACGGCGTTGCCGTCTGTGTCCCGTTGGACCTCCATCATTCTCTCCACCGCGTCGCGGTTGATGCGTCCGTAGACGTGCGGGAACAGAGTGTCGGGGGCCACGCCGGGGGGCGGCCCCGGGGAGGCGGCCTCCCAACGGACGGTGACGTCGAGCTTGTGCTCGGCGATGAGCAGCACCATGAGCGGACCGGGGATGTCGTGGTAGTAGACGCTGGCGACGGCGAGGGTGACGGGCTCGTCGGGGGAGCAGTGGACAAAGCCTTCCTCGGGGAAGGACGCGGGCGCATAAGGCCGGTCGGGGAAAGCGAGGTCGATATCCCACTGCTCGCCGCCAGCGGTCGATCCGGGCGACCTGCGAGGGGTAAACCTAGGCCGGGGCGATCCCCGGCGAGAGCGGGGCAATCACGACAGTGTGGCTCAGCGACTTGCCAGTGGTCTCCGGAGCGAGCAACTGGGACACCCCGGCGCCGATCACGCACATCGCTGCTCCGGCCACCATGCACCACGGCAGGCCGATGGCCTCGATCCCGACCGGGAGCAGGAACGTGCCCGCCGCGGCCCCGATCCGGCTGAACGCATTGGCGATGCCCACCCCGGTGGCCCGCACGTCGGTAGGGAACACCTCGATCGGGTACACGGCGGTGAGGTTGCCGGTGACGGCGTTGAAGAACGCGAACACCGCGAAGGCACCGACCAGCGCCATCGGCGGCGCACCGGCCCACAGCCCGATTACCAGCAACGCCGCCGCCATGACCCAGAACGGGCCGATCAGCTGCTTGCGGCGCCCGATGAGCTCGATCGTCAGCATGCCGACGATCGCCCCGATGAACGCGATGGCATTGGCGAAGATCGTGCCGGCCATCTCGTTCAGCTTCAGCGACTCGAACACCTTCGGGGCGAACGTGAAGATAGCGAAGTACGGCGTCACCACGCAGATATAGAAAGTGCAGACGAAGAAGGTGCTCGAGCGCATCCCCGGAGCGAACAGCTGCCGCCAGCCGGCCTCGTTCTTGGTGTCTGAACCGTAGTCGGCCTCGGCCATGTGCTCCTCGCCGCCGAGGTAGCGGTCGATGATCGCGCGGGCGTCGTCAGTGCGCCCGTGCAGCATCAGCCAGCGCGGCGACTCGGGCAGCCCGATGCGCAGCCCCAGCACGACCAGCGCCGGGATCGCGCTGGTGGCCAGTGTCCAGCGCCAACTCCAGCCCAGACCGCCCAGCAGGCCGTAGGCGGCCACCACCGAGAACAGATAGCCGCCGTACCAGAAGACGAGCATGTAGGACACCCGGCGGCCACGCCGGCGCGCCGGCACGAACTCCGAGAGCATCGACGAGCCAATGGAGTACTCGGCCCCGATGGCGATCCCCAACAGCAGCCGCACGACAAACAGCTGCCACCCCTCGGCGACGAACGCCTGCAGGACGCCGAGGACGACGAACAGGCAGATATCGATCAGGAACAGCTGCTTGCGACCAAACCGGTCGGTGAGGAAACCGGCGATCGGCGCGCCGAAGAAGATGCCGATCAGCGACGACGCGCCGATCAGGCCAGCCCACACCGGCGAGATCCCGAGCTCCTTCGACAACGGCATCAGCACCACGCTGAGCACCCCGAGGTCGAACCCGTCAAGGCCCTCGCCCCACGCCGTGGCCAGTGTCAGCCGCCGCAGGAACCCCTGGTCGCCGAACTCCTTCGTGCTCTGCCTGGCCCACGCCATCTCGCACCCACCCTCGCCCCGGCAATCACGATTTCTCAGCAAACTACCGTGCCGGATCCGCCGCAGCCGAGAGCGCGCCGGTCAGGATGCTGAGGGAGTAGGGCCGGCCCGGCGGCCAGCTGACGACAACGATGACGCCAACGCGGACGACAACCTGACACCAGCAGCACAGCGCAGAGCCGGCTCGCGGCGCAGATTGCGGGCCAGAAAGGTGGGTTGTGTGCTTCTGGGGGTCAAGGGGTCGCAGCGGGGGCGCCGAACAACCCGGCACCCGTCCCCTGGTAAGTGGATCCTCAGCAATTTAGCAACGAGGGGTCTTGGTTGAGGAGTTGTGCGCGAGGCGAGATGAACGCCTCGTATTCCGCCGTCGCGTCGAGCCGGAACAGGCCGACCTTGCAGCAGTTCTGAAAAGCCATATGTACGCCGAAGTGACGCTGAACTGTTCCGCGCATTGCGTCACTGGCGACCAACCGGAAAACCTCACCCCACGCTGTGTCGTCGGGCGGAACCTCCAGGTTCTGTACAGACGGCGCACCGGTGACATCTAGCTCCTTTGCCAGTCGCTCAACCATCGACCACGCATAAGGCAGCGACTCGCGGATACAGTCCACAAATTCATCGTCCGGAACGGCGCCACGCTGCGCCTTCTCCAACAAGCTCACGGGAACGGTCAGTGACACTGCGCCTCCAATGTCGGTGAAACGGACCCATTCACGCTACGGGCCTGAGCCCTACCCCCGGAACCCCCCGATTAGGCGATTGTCGATCCATGCGTTAATGCGAATATTGCTTTCGGTACGCGACGCAACTCCCAGGACGGGACAGTATGATGACCTCATCGAAGATCCTCCTGCCGGGATGCAGAGTCAGCTGAGGGCGAGGACGCGAATGAGGGGATCGGTAACACTTCGGGCACAGATCGATTACCACACCGACACACCGTCCCACCCCTGGTCGGGGGTCTGAGCACCTCGCTTGCGGTAGCCCGGGCCGCGCGGTCCCAGTCCCCTTAGGTCGGCTCGACCCCACCTTTCTCCCGTTCGGTGGGGTCGAGCCGCAAACCCCCGAAGCTGCCGGACGGCTCTGCGTCGCTTGGACCGGTCCCGGTTCAGGCCGAGTCAGACCGCTCCCGCCCGGCGAGTTCCCGCAGCGCCCGCATGGCTTCCGCCTGGTCCGCAGGTGTGGACACCGGACCAGCCGCCCGGGCCGACTCGCAACACGGGCATCGGCACCCCGCCTTCGCGCCGATCGCACTGCCGTGGTGCCCGTCGGGGACCTCTGGGTTACGCCACCCCACCTGGCCGGGTCCAGACTCCTGCTGATCCATCAACCCACCTCCCTCATCGCTACCGTTCTCTGTGACACCGCGACCTTCAACAACGAATCCCTCGTCTAAGACAGCTTCCGGCGTCGAGGCGAGGCTGCCCTCGTCGAGGGCCTCCTGGATGACGGTGACCTCACTGTCCCGTTCGATCCGAAACCCGGCGGTCGGGCGGTTGCTGCTCCAGACTCACGTCGCTCACGGTAGCGCTTCGGCCGTGCGGCGAGATAGCGACGATCAGACTTTGGTGACCCCTGACTACGACTGGTCCGCGGTCATCGACGCACAGCTGCTCGCGACGATGCCCCGAGTGTCCAGAGAGGATCTGACCCGTTCACTCGACAGGCTCGCCGCCGCGCTGTAGATCCTCGGAGGATGTTCTAGGTTCGGCCTCCGAGGTCAACGTCCCGGAAACGGCCGGGCGCTGGGCATCGAACACGGTGCCGGCCGAGTACGGATTCATGGTGCGCCTGGCAGACCGGTGGGCACTGACAACGCGCAGCGTGCTGGTGGCTACCGGGCTGCATGACGAGCTGCCCGAGGTCCCGGACCTGCGCGAGCGGTGGGGCAACGACGTGCTGCATTGCCCGTACTGCCACGGATATGAGTTTCGCGATGCGCCGATCGGAGTGCTGGGCGGCGACAACCGACCGTTCACCTTGCATTAGGCGTCGCTGGTGCGGCAGTGGTCGGACAATGTGGTGTTCTTCCCGAATCGGATCGCGCTGACCTCAGACGAGCGTGAGCGATTGACCGCCTGCGGGACGGGATCCGGATTGTCGACGGCCATGTGACGCGGCTCGTGTTGGACGATGACCGGCTATCCGGTGTTGAGCTCGCTGATGGCCGGGTGGTGTCGCGGGCAGCGGTGTTCGTCGGCCCCCGCTTCGTGCCGCATGACGAGCTGCTGACCAATCTGGGTGCAAAGTCGGCGAGAACGGCGGGGTGGCCACCGATTTCACAGGTGCCATCGGCGTGGCCGGAGTGTGGGCGGCCGGCAACGTCGTGGACTCACCGACCCAGGTGATCACTGCGGCCGGCGCCGGAACGGTCGCCACCATCGCGATCAACCACTATGTCCTGGAGGAGGACATCAAACACGCCGTCGCGAAATACCACACTGCGGGCAACGCGCTCTCGAACGTGACGGAGCAGCGGGTCGCCGAAGGCGTCCTCGGTGACCCCAGTCCATAGGCCCTCCCTTGCCCAACTTCACCGGTAGGCAAACATCAGCGCACCGCCACCGTGATCACCGATGACGGGACGCGGACCCAACGAAACAGACCTCGGCGCAGGCAGCCGACGCAGCGACGACGACACACCAGCGCTATCGGGACATTCTCATGCCCCGATAGCGCGGAAAACTTCTAGGCCGACGTCACGCCTGGCTAACGGTGTCTCTCCATCCCCTGTCACATGTTGCGGATCCGCAGGTAGCGACGGACATCTGAGAGTGAAAGTAATCCGACAGTGAGCAGGGTGACGACGATGATCGCTGCCAGGACTAATGCGACGTAGCCAACGATGTCCATGTGTCCTCGTCTGTTCAGCGGTTCAGTGGTCAGCGTGGTGTTGCTCGCAGTGCTGTCGCCGGCGATCGCGCTGCATCCCCGGCTGCGACGCACTGGATCCGCGGCGCAGAAAGGTGATCTTCTGCTCGGCCGTGTGCTCCACGGTTTCTCCCGTCGAAACCCACTGGTCAGCGCTCCGCCGGGGTCTTGAGCAGCGTGTCGCACCGCTCGGCGAGGACCGTCATCCCTCCGACCGTCACATGTCGAGCGAGGGGATCGGGACCTCGTGTCGCTAAATGCGCATTGCACGCTCAGGATACGCACCAACACCGACCGCGTACATCACATGACGCGTCCCGTTTGGGTTGTCGTGGCGCGCGCCGGACGCCAGACCTGCGGCTAAAGGAACGCCGGTCTCCCCGAGTGGGGATCTGCGCGTCGTGGACCGTCCCACAGGCCGGTCGCGCACCCGACCGTGCTGCTGCTGCAGCCTTCCACATCGGTCATGCGGATTCGATTCTCGTCGCCCGCTTCACCACCCGGTCATCTTTGAAGTCTCGACAGTCTCGTGCGGATTCGAAAAACAGCGCCACCGTGACGACACCGGGGTCGAGCACGCCCACGGCCACATCGCCCACGTAGGTGGAGCGCCTCGCCGTGCGCGCAGCGCCTCGGTGCTCGCCGCCTCGGTGCGCAGGCCGCTATGGCCGTGGCCGCCAGGTCGGCATCGAGATCCTGTCCGGTCGCGGCGCCACCTTGGGTGTGCCGCGGCGGCACGCAGGACGTAGGTGGGGTCAGTGTGGAGCTCGAGACTGGGATGAGGTCCGACTCTCGGCCTACACAAGTACTTGTATATCTGGAAATTATTTGTGATTCTGTACAGCACTTGAGAGGAGAACGAGGATGGATCACTTGCAGCATGGTCAACAGGAGATGGACCCGCAGGCCACGCTGGCGCACGCCGAGCGGCTCGGACGCAGGGTCACCGACCGGTCCCGGTGGTACGGCCGCTTTTTGGTGGTCTTCGGGGCTGCGGTGATGGTCATCACGCCACTGTGGGGGCTGCTCACCCGCGGCACCCCAGCTGTGGTGCTCAACATTGCGTGGGTCGCGTTCATCCTCGTCATCACCGGCTACGTCCGCCGGCAGCCGGTGGCCGGGCCCGGGATGGGCCGGCGCTACCTGTTCGTCATGGGTGCCTGGGCGGTGATCTACGCAGCGGTGCTGGTCCCCGGTTTCACCATGTTCCCGCACAACCCGGCGTGGTGGCTCCCTGGCGGCTTGGCGGCCGCGGCCCCGTTCTACTTCGGCGCCTATCGGGAGCACCGTCGATGAGCGCTCACCCCCGGCACGGGTTGGATGAGGTGATCCACGCGCCGGTACGTTTTTCGATCATGGCCACGCTGGTGGCGGCGGACAAGGCGCAGTTCAGCTTTGTCCGCGACACCGTGGAAGTCAGCGACTCGGTGCTTTCCCGCCAGGTGTCCACCCTGGAGACGGCCGGCTACGTGAAGGTCACCAAAGGCTATGTCGGCAAACGGCCCCGCACCTGGCTCTCGTTGACCCCGGACGGCCGGGATGCGTTCATCGCCCACGTGGGCGCACTGCAGGCAATCACGGCCGCAGCCGTCCCGGATCGGACCCAGGGATAGCCGCGGACGATCTTTGCAGACCCGTGATGGACTCGACGTCTCAGCTCAGCTGGAAGAGCCCTTCTGTGAACAAACCGATTCGACTGAGTGGATCCCGTTTTGTTGGGGTGTCTATCGGCGGCCGGGTGCTCGGCAGTTCTAGCTCCCGAACTCAACAGCAGAGCTGTCCACGTCCGTACGGCAGCGCTACTGTTGAGTTCGGGAGATCCAGAGCTGGACAGCAACCCAGTGAGAGCGAGCAGGGGTCGGATGGGGGAGTGATGTTGGTGCCAGCGTGTACCGATCTCCGTAGAATATCTGGACCCACTACGTGTTGAAAAGCGACTTCACTGCTAGGTAGTGTACCTGAGATTTACGTGCGACTACCGATTGCCGCGCGGTCTTAGTCCTCGGCAGGCTATGTGGTGCCGAATCGGGAATGACACCGATGAGGTGTGTCTGTGCCCGGGACCCACCGGACACATTTCCTAGGAGGACTTGATGTCTGAATCACTAAGCTTTGTGGAGATTGAGGGGCAGCACGTGGAGCTGCTGCCGGCGCGTACCGTCCTGTCAATGATCACCGGCGCCACCGGCACCGGGACCGCCGCCACCGGCACCGGGGCCGCCGCCACCCCAACCCCCACTGGCGGGACTGGCGGCGCGGCCGGGGACGCTGGTGCTGGTGGCGCAAGCCCTGGCGGAGCGCCGACCGTCACCAGCAACGCGATCTTCGTCGATGGAGACCAGTGGAACACTCTCACCGGGGCAGCTGGGGGCACCGGCGGAAACGGCGGCGCCGCGACTGGTGGTGCTGGCTGAGCTGGGCACTGAAAAGGAACAACAGCAGCAGGGCATCGGGTTATCCCGCGGCGCGCTGCTCGATGAGGTAGGGGTCAATGCCGCTAAGTTAAGGCTCTCCAAGATCGTCTCTTGACTCTGCGAGCTGCGGTGATGTCGAGCATGGAGATCAACTTCTCTGCCTAACTTAACGGCATTGAGGTAGGGGTGGTCAGAACGTGACCACCCCTACCTGCCCCGCGGTCACATGTGCGCGGTAGGTACTCGGGCACCTGAAATCTAAGCCAAGTTCGCTGCCGTCTACGTATTCGCACAAAACACCCATTGCTAGGTAGTCCGCCAGGCCGGGTTACGTGCGACTACTGATTGCCACGTCACGTTAACTGCAGGCAGGGTATGTGATGCCCAATCGGTAATGCCGCCGATGAGGCGTTCTCCATCCCGGGCAGCGCGGCCGGGATATCCTTTCCCTAGGAGGATTTATGTCTGATGCACTGAGCTTTGCAGACCTCGATGGGCAGCACGCGGAGCTGCGGCCGGCGCGTACCGTGATGTCGATGTTCAGCGCCGGTAACGGCGGCGGCCGGGGTGGCAACGGTGGCACCGGTGGCACCGGTGGCGTTGGCCGGGGCGGACTCGGTATCAACCTGTTGAACCTCAACCTGTTCGGCGATCAGACCAACAGCGCTGGGGACGGCCTCGGCGGCGCCGGCGGCAGCGCCACCGGTGGTACCGGCGGCGCCGTGGGCAGCTGAGTTGAATGGGTGCCGCTAGCGATCATCTGATTGCCTGCGGCGCCGTTTGCTAGGAAGGGTGAACTGGCTAGGGGGGGCAGCGGTGGCTGGATCGCAGCCACCGCTCCCTAGCTGGGAGTTGGGAAGCCAGTGCGCGCTTCAGCGCGGGTGTTCCGGTGGGTAGATGGGTTGGTCGCTGCGATGAGCTCGGCGGGAGTGTAGCTGCAGTGCGCTGACGATGAGCGGGAAATGACTGAATGCTTGGGGGGTATTGCCGAGTTGCCGCCTGGTGGCCGGGTCCCATTCCTCGCTGAGCAGCCCGACGTCGTTGCGCAGGGCCAGGAGACGGTCGAACAGGGCGGTGGCTTGCCTTTGCCGTCCGGCGCCGTGGAGGGCGTCGACGAGCCAGAAGGAGCAGGCGAGGAACACTCCTTCTCCGGCGGGGAGCCCGTCGTCGCAGGATTGAGTGTGGTAACGCAGCACGAAGCCGTCCTGGGTGAGTTCGCGCTGGATGGCGTCGATGGTGCCGATGACCCGGGGATCGTTGGGGGAGAGGAAGCCGACGCGCGGGATGAGCAGCAGGCTCGCGTCCAGCGCCGCGCTGCCATAAGACTGTACGAAAGTGCCGAGTTGGTCGTTGTAGCCATTGGCGAGGACCTCCGCGTGGATCGAGTCCCGAAGCTGCTCCCATCGATCGACCGGTCCGGGGAGGTGATTGTTGCGGGCGCCACGGACCATCCGGTCGGCGGCCACCCAGGCCATGACCTTGGAGTGGGTGAAGTGTCGGCGCGGCCCGCGCATCTCCCAGAGCCCGTTGTCGGGATCGCGCCAATGCCCCTCGAGGTAGTTCAGCAGCGCCACCTGGAGTTGCCAGGCGCTGTCCTGTGCGCCGACCGAGGCCTCTCGGGCCAGGTGCAGCACATCGAGGACCTCGCCCCATACGTCGAGCTGCAGCTGGTTGGCGGCGGCGTTGCCGGTTCGCACCGGCGCAGATTTCTCATAGCCGCCAACCAGGGTAGTTCCAGCTCCGGGAGGCGGCGGGTGCCGTCGACCCCGTACATGATCTGCAGCGTGGCGGGGTCACCTGCCACTGCGCGAAGCAGCCACTCTCGCCAGGCCTTGGCCTCGGTCTCGTACCCGGCGGCCAGGAGCGCTTGCAGAGTGTAAGAGGCGTCGCGGAGCCAGCAGTACCGGTAGTCCCAGTTCCGAGGGCCACCCACCTGCTCGGGCAATGATGTCGTGGGGGCGGCGACGATGCCCCCGGTAGGGGCATAGATCAGGGCTTTCAGGGTGATCAGTGAGCGCCGCACCGGTTCGGCGTAGCGGCCGGTGAGGGGTGTGCCGCTCGCGGACCACGACTCCCAGAAACTCACCGTATCCAGCAGCGCGTTCTCGGCGTCGACCATCGCCGGTGCCAGATGGTGGCTCGGCGCCCAGGTCAGCACGAACGGCACCCGGTCACCGGCATGAATGGTGAATTCCGACACCGTGGACCATTCCCGTCCTTTGGTGGCGGCCGGTGTGCTCAGCCACACGGCATCGGGTCCGGCGACCGCCTCGATCCGGTGCCCCCGCCGGCGCACCCACGGCATCACCCGGCCGTAGTCGAATCGCAAGCGCAGCTCACCGAACATCGGGACCGCCCCGCTGATGCCTTCCACAATCCTGATCAGGTCTGCGGCGTGACCCCGCGGGGGCATGAAGTCCACGACCCGGACGCGACCTTCCGAGGTGATCCACTCCGTTTCCAGGACGAGCGTGTCGTCGCGGTAGCGGCGGCTGCTGCAGCTGCCCCCCGCGGCGGGGGCCAGCAACCATCGGCCGGCATCGGGAGTGTCCAACAGGGCCGCGAAGCAGGCCGGGGAGTCGAACCGCGGGAAGCACAGCCAGTCCACCGAGCCGGTGTTGCTCACCAAGGCTGCGGTGTGCAGGTCGCCGACAATCGCGTAGTCCTCAATCCGGGTCATGCCCAGATCGTGGCAGTCCCGCGCCGGATCGACCACGAACGGGGTATCCGCAGGCGACCCGCAGCCATCGGGAAGCGGGGCGGCCCGATGACCTTTAGCGTGGCGGCATGGCACTGTCGCACCCGGCCTACCGGCAAGGTTCAGGCCACCACCAAGAGATGACGATCAACCCGGTGTTCAGCCGCGAACCGGTGCAGATCCCGCGCAACCACTTGGCACCGGCCGAGCTTGATCCCGATATCGCCTACCAAGTGGTCCATGACGAGTTGATGCTCGACGGCAACGCCCGGCTGAACCTGGCCACCTTCGTCACCACCTGGATGGAGCCCCAAGCCACCCGGTTGATGGCGGAGTGTTTCGACAAGAACATGATCGACAAGGATGAGTACCCGCGGACCGCGGATCTTGAGCTGCGGTGTGTGCGGATGCTCGCGCGGTTGTGGCACGCCCCGGCCGCACCGGATGCCACCGGTTGCTCGACCACCGGCTCCAGTGAGGCTTGCATGCTGGCCGGGCTGGCCCTGAAACGCCGCTGGCAACACGCCCGCAAGGCCGCCGGCAAACCGGTCGACCGACCGAACATCGTGATGGGCGTCAACGTGCAGATCTGTTGGGACAAGTTCGCTAACTACTGGGATGTCGAACCCCGCCTGGTCCCGATGGACGGCGACCGTTTTCACCTGTCCGCGGCCGGTGCGGTGGCGCACTGTGATGAGAACACCATCGGCGTCGTCGCGGTCCTGGGCTCGACCTTCGACGGCAGCTACGAGCCGGTCGCCGAGATCTGCGCCGCCCTGGACGAACTGCAGGCCGGCACCGGGGTGGATGTTCCAGTGCACGTCGACGGGGCGTCCGGCGCGATGATCGCCCCGTTCTGCGACCCCGACCTGGTGTGGGACTTCCGACTGCCCCGGGTCGCGTCGATCAACACCTCCGGCCACAAGTACGGCCTGGTCTACCCCGGAGTGGGCTGGATCCTGTGGCGCGACGCCGCCGCGCTGCCCGAAGACCTCGTGTTCCGGGTCAACTACCTGGGCGGGAACATGCCCACCTTCGCGTTGAACTTCTCCCGGCCCGGCGCACAGGTCATCGCCCAGTACTACAACTTCCTGCGATTGGGTTTCGGCGGCTACCAGCGCGTGCAGCACACCTGCCGGGAAGTGGCGACCACCCTGGCGGACAAGATCAGCAAGCTCGGACCGTTTCGGCTGCTGACCCGTGGCGATGAACTCCCCGTCTTCGCCTTCACCCTCGACGACCACGTCAGCGGCTATTCCGTCTTCGACGTCTCCGCTGCGCTGCGCGAGCACGGCTGGCTGGTCCCCGCCTACACCTTCCCCGAACACCGCACCGACCTGGCGGTGCTCCGCATCGTGGTCCGCAACGGATTCACCCACGACCTCGCCGACCTGCTGCTGGCCGACCTGCGCGCCGAACTACCCCGGTTGGGCCGCCAACCCAACCCACAACGAGGCACCGAGTCCAGCTCCTTCTCCCACGGCGCCGGCCCGCCCACACCACATCCCAAACCAGCACCTTCCTGATGGGCAGGGGTGCCGGTGGGCTCGGTCCGGCCTTATTTGATAGGTGGTGGCGTCCCCTCAGCGCTGGCGAGAAGGGCCGGATCCCAATCGCACACAATGCACGCATGGCGGAACGCTGAGCGGGCGAACTCGAGCGCCACAGCATGCGGGTCGGGACTTAGGCACACATCGTCCCAGTCCAGGATGTACTCGCCGAGCGCCGCTTCCCAGCGAGCAGACGCGGGGGAAAGCGTCGCGGTCGCGAAACCATCCGGCGCCGGGTGCGCGTAGGCATAGAATGCAGCCTTGCCGTATCGCGGATCGCCAGGCCACCAGCCGATGGCGACCTCCTGCGCGTCCATCGCATTTCGCATGATGAAATCGTCCGACGGCGGATCGGCGGGCAGCCCGGAGAACAGATTCACCGCGAGGTCAAACGAGCCCCACCACGCGTTGACTGGGGTCGAACGCCCGCGATACGGCGCACGGAACGCTCCGAGAACGAGCGCGGCACGGGTCGCGGCGGCGAAGTAGGAAGCTGCCTGATCGGGGTCATAACGCTTGTGCTCTTCGTCTTGATCGAGCGGCACGCTCCACGGCACCTCCTGCGGGGTCGGGTCGATTTCTACCGCGCCGCCAAGGCCGCGGACCGCCGCCAGCACTTCGCGGGTGACCTCGCGCACTGTTCGGTCGGGGCCCAGCGCGACGCGTCGCTCGGTGCCGTCGCTGTGCTCGACGACAGCGTCGTGGGTTCGTAGATCGAGCGCGACGACGAGCGCTCCCGAGCCGTCGGGCGCTGGCAGCGGGCTGGTTTCCCATCCCCTCGCGGTTAGCCGCAACGCCGCGTGCTGGAGCTGCGGCTCGGGCGGGGCGATTGCCACCGCCAGCTTGCCGAGGACCTGAGTGTGCGCGTGGAGCGTGTCGCAGGTAGCGCTCCACGCCTCGTAAGAAAGGGTGGGCCATTCGGAGGACATGGCTGGACACTACCGGTCCAAACGCGGACCGCCCAGATGCAATTGCATTCGGGGTGTACTGCTCCAGCGTATGGTGCCTCGCAACATACTCGCGGCGCAGCGGTGACACCCTCATGCCTGGTTGTGTCAATAGTGCCCGCCCGATCGAGGTACTTGCCCGGCATCGTGGAAGAGGTGGTGACAGCGTCGGTCATCTCTACTACTCTTACTGTATCCGCGCAGATGCAGGGCGTAACAGAAAGGTATGGCCGGGGCTGGTCTGAGAAGCGGAGGAGCTGTAATGAACCACGGTCCACCTTCCGCATCTGCGCTAAGCGACGGAAGTCGAGCTACATTCCTTACCGACGCACAGACGCACAGTGCCAAGCCATGCTGACCGGTTGACACTTGTTTGACGTTAGCTGGGAGCGATCGGCTGCGCTTTAGCCACCTTCCGATAATTGAGTTTCGGCTGCCCTAAGTTACCGAAGTCTGGACCATTTATGGAGCGGCTATGGAGCGGCGTCGAGCGATCGCCTGGGCTGGTTCGATTGCAGTGACGGGATGTGTCAGCGCGCTCGCGCTGGGCGCGCTCGTCGGTGGATTCGGCCTCGGGCGATCGTCGGCACCGGTGACTCAGGTGGTCACCCTCGGGCCGACGGCGGGTGCCGGGCAATCCCAGGTCGACTCGGTGGTGTGGTGGTACGTGGCCCGCGCGTCCGGTCTCCTGGCCTGGGCCCTGCTCGCGGCCTCGGTGGTGGGTGGCCTGCTGCTCGCCACGCAGCTCACGCGGGGACGCGCTCGCACGTGGACGCAGGGGCTTCACGAGTTCATCGGGCCGCTCGCAGTCGTGTTCACCGTGATCCATCTGGCCTCCGTGCTCGCCTCTGACCAGCTGCGGATCGGCTTGCCAGAGCTGCTCGTCCCGTTCGTCAGGCCGGCTAATCCAGTGGGGCAGGGTTGCGGGGTGCTGGCTTGTTACCTCCTTACCGCACTCACGCTGACCTCCGCGGCGCGGACCCTACTGTCCTGGCGGTGGTGGCGTCGTCTGCATCTGCTGGCATTCCCCTTGTTCGGACTTGCCTGTGCGCACACCGTGCTTGTTGGTAGTGACACCAACCACCCGGTCGTGTATTGGATGAGCGTTGTGGTCGGAGGGGTGATTCTGTTTCTGGCGGCGTTGCGCATCCTTATCGCGCGGTCGGCCGGAACATCGGTGGTGGTGCCCGCTGATCTGCGAGACACGGAGCTGCCCGTACCCCTCATACCGCAGCAGAGACCGGCGAACCCCTCCCCTACACCCACCACGGACGGGAGCCGGATGCGCCTGCTCATCGGCCAGACGACGTGGGAGGCCGACAACGTCTTGTCGTTGCGGCTGAGCTCTCCGGACGGCATGCCACTACCGAGCTGGGAGCCAGGAGCGCACATCGAGTTGGCCCTGCCCTCGGGTCGGCACCGGCAGTACTCCTTGTGCGGTGATCCGAACGACACCCGCTCTTACCGGATCGCGATCCTGCAGGTTCCCGGCGGGCGTGGCGGGTCTGTGGAGGTGCACACTGACGCTCGAGCCGGCCAGCTGATCACCGTGCAAGGGCCGCGTAACCATTTCCCGCTGGTGCCCAGCGCGGCCTACTTGTTCATCGCGGGCGGGATCGGGATCACCGCCATGATGGCGATGGCGGCGCGGGTAGCCGCGGAACGTGGCGAATGGAACCTGGTCTACGCCGGGCGACGCCGCGCGAGCATGGCCTTCCTCGACGAGATCCGTGCGCTGGGCCTCGACCGGGTCGTTGTCATGCCTGCGGACGAACGCGGCAGACCCGACCTCGACGCGATCATCGGTGCCGCGCCGCCGGGCGCCGCTGTCTACTGCTGCGGCCCGGACCGGATGCTGCATGCCGTGCAGGAGCGGGTCGCCAAGAGACCGGATCTACTCCTGCACAGCGAGCCTTTCACCGGCACCGCCGCCAGTGGGGGAGCAGCACTCTGCGTTGAGCTGCGCCGCACTGGGCGAATCATCAACGTGCCGCCCGACCGCACCGTTCTGCAGGCCGTCCGCGACGTCGCTCCCGCCGTCTCGACCGGATGCGAGCAAGGTGTTTGTGGCGCGTGCCGCACCGCGGTGCTCGCCGGCGAACCCGATCACCGCGACAAGCTGCTCAGCAGTGCGGAGCGCGCGGCCGGCGCGATGCTGATCTGCGTCTCCCGTGCCCGCAGCGAGCGGCTCACCCTCGACCTGTGAGCGGCGGCCAGCCCGCGGTCCAGCGGGCATGGCTGCCCTTCTTCGAGTCTGGGATGTGCGTAACTCCTCTTATCGGCGATGGTGGCGACTGGTCGAGGGATAGACAAGACTGATAAGCCCGACGACTGTCCCGACGATTCCGATGATAAACAGAGCGCCTGCTATCGCCAGCATCAGTACCATAGCTCCCATGTTGGCTATCCCCTTGTACGCAGGAGGCGTGGACTCGGACGGGAGCCTTTAAGCAAAACCGGCATCGGCGCTGCGCACAAGCGCTCCGGTGAATCTCCCAGAGAATTCCCACAATCATCACAGAGCGTAGATAGCCGCTAACTGGATGTGTGTAGGAATCGGCGCACCCGCCGTGAACTCGACAGGACCGACACGTGGACCGCCCGGCGACGGCGGTGGTGTCGTGTTCACGGTACGTCACCGGGGCCTGCCCGTCGCTCTGTGCATCGGGACGGGCGTCGCTGTTGATACCGAACGGCGGTGGCCCCCAACCGCCCAAACGGAATGGGGGCACCGTTCCAATTGCCATCGGCGGGGTGTGAGTCATGGCGGGGTGTGAGTCATAGCTGCACCGTCGTGGTCAGGTGCACGATCGAGGGTCGCCGGGGCGATGAACCGAAGCCGAACCGGACCGGCGGGTGGACCTCGGCCATGGTTCCGAGGTCCGCTCCCCGCCAGCAGGCGCTGACGGCGACCAGCGGATGGTGATCCCAAGCCCCGTACCACTCCCTGCGCCCGGCGCCGGCGCTACCTCGAGTGCGCACACCGGGGAGCACGGCCCGAACGAACGGGTCCACCAGAGCCGCCCAAGCCGGGGCGGTGGCCACCGGGCGCGGCACGGTTCGCAGCATCAGCCCGAGCCATCCCCGTGATCCGACGATCAGGTCGGCACGCAGCGGACCGGCTTCCACCGCCACCCGTCCCGGCCGGCGGACAACCTCCACCGGTGCGACTTCGACAGAATCGAAGCGGTAGGTGCTGGCGACGAACCGGGCGACCTCGCCGCTCGGAGCGATCAACAATCTCGTGCCATCGGGCGTCTCGATCATGACATCGCTGATTGGGCCGAACGGCGACGCAGGCCATCGGCCGACGACGATGCGGTGGCCCGAGGTCGTGCCGAAGGCGGCGATCTCGCCGTCAAAGCGCCAGCGCATGGCCCTGACCGGTCGCGGCGGATGGCGGGGGATCATCGGGGACGATGATTCCAGGTCGGCGCCGCTGCGGGCGAGCCGTTCACACAGCTGCGGAGGAGTGCGGATGATCAGCAAGATCGAGGTTGCCGACCAGGGCAGTGCGCTGGCTTATACCTTCGACGACGTGATGCTGTACCACGGGCCAGGTTCCCCTGGCGGCGTGGCGCACGCAGTGAAGGTGATGGAACGGGTGCTGCCGCTGCTCGAACCGGGCGGCTTGGCGGAGCGGCGCGAGATCGAGGTGGAGACGGCCTTCGCCGGGCCGGGCGCCCGCGACGGATTCGAGATGATCACCAGGGCGGTGACCGAGGGCCGGTACCTCGTCGACGATGCGCTGGCGCGTCCCGAGCGGGGTCCGACGCACGAGCGCTTCGTTTTCCGGCTCGGCTACCGAGGACGCCGGGTGACGGTGGTTCTTCGCGAGGGCTACGTGGGGGAGGAGTTCATCGCGCTCGCGGTGATGGAGCAGCGGACAGCGGAGCAGGAGAACCGCTTGACCGTGCTGAAGCGCCAGATGGCCGAGTTGTTGCTGGCGACCCCCGCGACCGAGGTGTACGACGTAGCTGACGAAGCCTGACCACCTGGGGCCGCCGGCGGTGTAAGTCGGGCCGATACCGGGGTATCCCGGGAGCCTATGACTTGCGAAGGCTTGGCCGAGGCGGTCGGTGACTGCGGTGTCGAATTCAGCACTGGACGGACGACGTCATGAGCGCCGGCGCGCCCACCGGCGAGTTTGTGCACGTTGCCGCACTCTATGCCTCTGACGAGCAATTGCGAGACCTGTTGTTGCCCTACTTCGCCGAGGGCCTGCGCGGCCACGAGAACATCCTCGCCGTGATCTCCGACGGTGCGCGCCAGGTGATGCATGACGCCCTGGGTGACGCGGCGGACCGCGTTCAGTGGGGCGGCTGCGGCGTGTCCTACGACCGGCTGGGCCAGACGTTCGAGGGGTTCGCGGGTTACCTCGCCCAGCAGCGCCGCGCCGGCATTCCCACTCGGGTTGTCGGTGAGTTCGACTCAGACAGCAGCCCAGACCGGGTGAGCCAGTATCTGCGATACGAATCGATGGCCAGCGAGGTTTACGCACCCTATGGATACCCGGTGGTGTGCCTGTGGGACCAGCGCCGCTACCCGACCGACGTGCTGGCCCACGTCCGCGCGGTCCATCCACAACTGCTCGACGCCAGCGGTCCGATCACCAACGCCGAATACCGTATGCCCATCGACTACCTCGCCCGGGTTCGAACCCACCAGCAGCTGCGCCGGCTGATGTCGATCTGGTCGTGCAACTCGGCTCCGTCGATGATCTTGGGGCGCTACGTCGGCGGTTTGCGTAGTTGGAGCGCCATCTCCGGTCTGGGTGTCCAGGACACCGATGACATCGTGATAGCGGTCGATGAGATCGCCACCAACGCCCTGGAGCACGGTCGGCCGCCAGCCCGCGTGCGAGGCTGGACCACTCCCGCCGCCTTGTTCGTCCGAGTCGACGACCATGGTCGGACCAGCATTCCGGCGACGACCGGCTACCACCGGCCCGGTACCGATGCTCGACGCGGCAGGGGCATCTGGATAGCGCGCCACCTCGCCGACGTTCTGACCACCCACACCGACCCCACCGGCACCACTGTGGCCATGCGCTTTACCAGGTCAGCAGGGTTGCGGGTCAGCTGACCTTGGTCCAGGTGCTGCACCACCGGGTCTGGAATGCGCCGTCGCCGACGTCGATCGTCGCGGTGGCTGGACCCCGCCCGAGATTGTTTTTGATGATCGAGTCGGTGGCTCCGCCAGCACGTTTGAGGCGGGCCCAGTAGCAGTTCAGCCGGCCGGAAGGCCCGGTTGTGCGGTAGGTACCCGGCGCGATGTCCGTGCCTACCGTGAACTTTCCCTCACCGAATGTGGTCGCCAGGCCCGGCGGGAGCGCCGGCGCGGCGGCGGGTGCTGGCAGCGGTTGAGCCTGGGAATGCGCCGTGACCACGGGGGCGGTGCTCCCGCGGCTGACCATAATGCCGATGATGATGAGGTTGGCGAGGACCGCGATGATGAACACCAGCACCGTGGCGCGAAGCCACCGTCGCCTCGTGGGGCATTTGTCCGTCGGCGCATCACCCATAGTTGGTGACGGGGA
Source organism: Pseudonocardiaceae bacterium (assembly GCA_050701375.1). GTDB lineage: Bacteria > Actinomycetota > Actinomycetes > Mycobacteriales > Pseudonocardiaceae. The sequence goes on along the minus strand of JBOHFC010000049.1, from coordinate 2,561 downwards.
CTGCTCTGTCTGGGGGTATGCGAAGGCTACGGCCATCTCGCCTCTCTCCAGGTACTGGTGCTTCGATCAGCCATCTACCCGGCCACCGGCCGGTACCGGGAGAATCGGTGCACCAGGCGCCGCTGTTACACACGGACGTCGTCTGACTACGCTCCGTCGTTGCGAGATCTGGCTAGTGGTGCGACGCTGGCGCGGTCTGGAGCGCGTCGAGCGCGAAACCGGCGACCTCTCGCATGCCGGTGAGGTTGGGGTGGTCCGGGGCAGCAACGCTGGTGGGGGTGGTTCCCTCCACCCATTTCACGCCCGGCTGTTGGCAAGCGTCGTGGCCGAGTGAGCCCCCGTAGGAGTCGACGAACACCGCGCCGTGGTTGCGGGCCTGATCTGCCAGCATGGCGGTGAGCTGTTGCTCCACCCCGTCGACGTACGGCACGTCACCGCGGGCGATGGGAAACGCCGGATAGCATCCCGTTGTGGGGGGCAGGATCCGCAGGTAGCCCACCAGCAGCACTGTCGCGCGTGGTGATCGCTGCCGGATGCCCTCCAGGGTGCTGGCGACCTTCGGCGCGGCGGCGGCGATGTGCTGTGCGTAGAGGTCGGTACCGCCGGCGGTGGCCTGCCGCTTACAGGGATCGCCGGACGGGTCGGTGGCACCGAGCCGGGTGCAGGTCACCCAGAGGTCCCCGATGTCGATGTCGTTGCCACCGATGGTGATCGTGACCAGGTCGGTGTCCGGGCGAAGGGCGTCGAACTGTGGTGGGTTGGGGCCCGGCCGCACCGGCTGCGCAACTGTCATGTTGCCGGTTCTCGCGCCGCCGCAGCTCACGTCGGTGTAGTCCCGGATGTGCCATGCCTGGGCGAGGAGCGCCGGGTAGTCGTGGGTGGACCGAAGGCAGCCGATCGGATCGGCCCGCTGCTCGGGGATCCCCGGACCTGATGCATAGGAGTCACCAAGCGCGACGTAATGCGTCGGTGCGCTCACGGCCTCGGCGGCTGCGGTGGTGGGGAGTCCAGACAGCAATGCCGTTAAGTTAGGCAGAGAAGTTGATCTCCATGCTCGACATCACCGCAGCTCGCAGAGTCAAGAGACGATCTTGGAGAGCCTTAACTTAGCGGCATTGGTCCAGACAGGGCCAGCGCAGCGGTTGCCGCAATGAGGGTCAGTGATGAATGCACCATCATCCGAGTGCCACACAACATCGGTCGTCCGTGCCGGACATGCGCTCCGGTAAGGATTTCATATTTGGCGGAGCACCTCTCGAGACGTGCACCTACTACCGCTACTCAGCGCCGGTGCGCGTAGACGGTGTACGTTCTGAGCAGGGACAACGCGCTTTTTGGCACCGAAACGTCGAAGCCCTTGGTCTCCAACAGATCCCGCACTGCAGAAAGCTCGCCGTCGAGATCTTGCACCTCGGCGACCAGCTGCCGGATCCTCGCCCAGTCGGTCTCGTCGATGCCGCCGAGCACGTCCAGTTCCGCGCCTTCCACGTCGATCTTGACGAGGTCGATGATCTCGGGGGTCTCGTACCTGGCTAACACGTCCGACAGCCGGTCGACCGAGACCTCGACCTCCAGCTTGCCCTGCAGGAGCCGTTCTGCAACCGCGAATCCCTCGTTACCGAAGAATGCATGGACGATCGATTCGGGCAACCCGGCGATCAGCTCCCAGGTCCGATCCTTATGCTCAGGGTAGCGGGTCGAGTTCCCCGGAATGTCACGGTAGAAAGTAAAGGTAACCTCCGGCTCCCACTTCGCTCCCAGCGCCTGTTCGATCGCGATCACCCCGTCGACCTTGTGGTGTTCCAGGTTTGCGCGCAGCGCCCGGTGTGTGCTGGGCATCGGCTCGAAAGCCAGGATCCGGGCGTTGGGGTACTTGGCCTTAACGTACAGGCTGAACAGGCCCACGTTGGCGCCGACATCCACCACGAACGCGGCGTCGTGCAGGGTGATCCCGCCGCGTAGGTAACAGTTCTCACGGAAGATCTCCGTGTAGATGAACTCGACCTCGGCTGCACTGGAGGATTCGTTCTGCGGGATGTAGCAGCCGAAGGTGTCGTCGAGATCCACGTATCGGAGGCCGTGCGCCACGACGTTCTTGACGTTGTTGACCTGCTCCGCCGAGCGGACACGTGGGTCGGCTCGGCGATCGTCCGTAGCGAGCTGACGATCCGGGCATGCGCGTCCGCGTCCTCGATGCATTCCCCCACCCCCCGGGCCTAGACCGATGCGGACTGGCCTCAACGAAACACCGGGTGGGCCCGCTCGATCAGGGACGAACAGCGTCGGCGAACCCCACGGTGATGTACAGATTGTCCTACGAGTAATCGCCGGTCAACCCTGAGTGTCGATCACCTTGGGCAACCGCAGGCCCGACGCCGCACCGACACCCGCCCTCAGACCCGGATCAAGATCCAAATCTGGGCTGAAGCGTCGCGGCTAGTACGGCAGCCGCAGTGTGTGATCCTGGGCGGCGTGTCGTGATCATGGATGCGGCCACCGTGTGATCAACTTCAAGGTGTGTTGGAACTCGAAGAAGACGCGGTAGCCGCGTCATGGACTGT
>JBOHFC010000048.1:0-15509 GCA_050701375.1 Pseudonocardiaceae bacterium | reverse complement strand
CCGGAACTGGGACATGGGGATGGAAAATGGCTTTGAATACCCTGGTCGTCCTCTTCCCAGGACGACTCCCCCTATGATAGGATAAACCATATCAGTCATCCGTGGCTTACACGGAAAGAATGACAGGCTCGCCGATCGCGGAGACCCCGGGGATGGAGGAGACCAGCTCGGTGAGCCCGAGGTCGTCGAGCACGCCTAGCATCCGGTGCTCGACGACGGCCACCTGGGCGCGGGCGTGGGCCAGGTCAGCCAGGCTCGGCCGGGCGCACGCCTATGTCGACGCCGCCATGCACACCGTCTTCGTCGAACACGGCCTCACCCGCCAGGGCTGGGACGTGCTGACCAGCCTGCGCCGGATCGGCCCGCCCTACCGGCTGACCCCCACCGAGCTGCACCAGGCCCTGATGCGCACCGCCGGGGCGATCACCCACACCCTGCACCGGCTGGAATATGCCGGGCTCATCGAACGCCTACCCAACGAACACGACGGCCGCAGCCTGCTCGTCGCGCTGACCCCCCGCGGCACGGACCTGCTCGCCCAGGTCGGACCTCACCACCTGAGCAACGAACGCCGCATCCTCGACCCCTTGACCACCGACGAGCAGGCCACCCTCGCCGCGTTGCTGCGCAAACTGCTACTCGCCTTCGAACGCGACCAAACCACGCCCAAACCCCAGCCGCGCGCCTTCGACCACGCCGCACCCGCAGCCGCGAGCTAACCTCGGGCCTTCAAAGAACACCGCCCGCTTGCCCACCAGACCCGTCCGGCCGCCGGCTTGGCGTCGCGCAGCACCTTGCCGCGGCCGCCCCATCGCCGTTGGTTGGCACCAGCCCCGGTCAACGGCTGCAGCTGTACCTGCCCGGCGCATAAGTCCACCAACTGATTGACCGCGCCCAGGCCCACCTGCCAGAGGACCACCTTTGCGTTCGACGGTGTCGCCCGATGGGCCACCACCGCGGCGCGGTGGCAGCCATCGTTCCGACGCGCCGGCACCGGCTTCGACTGGGCACTGACCTCCCCGAGGGCACTGGCCGACCAACACCCCGGGCTAAGGCTGCTCGCGGGGTAAGGTGGCGCGGGTCCCTGAGAACGGGAACGTCCCGCCGCCACTGATGGTGACTTTGCCAGTGAATGAGTCGCCGTCGATCATGCCCTCCACGCCGATGTCGAACCGGGCCGGATCGGTCACCTGTGCCGTGAAGGCGAGGTGCTTGCCGTCGATCATGCCGGCCACGATCGGGACGGTGGTATCCAGCAGCGTGTCGAATATCCATCCGGTGACGATGGTGTCCGCCGTCTTGAGGGTCAGGACCAGGTCCTTGTTCCCGGCGGGATGCTCGAACGTGATATTCCAGGTGCCGTCCGCGCCGGTCGTGCCGCTGCTCACGCGAACCGTGCCGGTGAAGTGAGTGGTCGACGCCGGCTGCGAGCCGGCGTGTTGGCCCAGTGCCGGCATGCCGGCCTTCACCTGCACGCCGGCGGAGTTCAGAAAGCCCGCCATCATCCGGTAGAACCCGATCAGGAACAGTAGCTCGATGATCTCGGGGTAGTCGCGGGTGGCCGTGAGGGCCGCCCAGGTCTCGTCGGAGACGTAGACGTCCGCGCACACCTCGTCGACGGCCCGCAGCACCGCATCGTCGGTGGGTTCCCACGACGCAGCGGGATCGGATAGGGCGTCGATCTCGGCCTCGGTGGCACCGCCGCCCAGCGCAGCAGGCACGTGGTTGGCCCACTCGTAGGGCGCATCGCAGCGCAGTGCGACCCGAAGGATCGCCAGCTCCCGGATCCGCGGGTCCAGCTTCCCCTGGCTCAGCAGGAACCCACCGAGCGGCTGGAAGGCCGTCATCAGCTCGGGATTGCGCGCCAGCACCTGGATCACGGTGTCCGCGCCGAGCCGCGACAGCTTGCGCTGCTCCTCGTCCATCTCCTCGAGCTCGAGCGGGGGCACACGTGGGCTTGCGGCGTGTGGCATGTCAGCTCCTTGGTCGGTCTGTTACAGCGAGATGTAGCCCGGCCGGGGCATAGCAATGGCGTCAGGCATCGTCTCGCGCGGCGACGCGCCGTCCATCGAGGCCCAGCAAGTCGAGGGCGGCGAGTTGGGCCTCGGAGATCAACCCGCTCTCGACGTGCGGTTCCAGCGGCGCTCGCCAGTCCCCGCGGCGTGCTTGACCTTGTAGTGGGGTACAGGGGCCGTTCGCGCTCCCTGCGGCGGTCCTGCTGGATCGCCTTCACGCCGTCGACGCCACCCGGCTCGACGCCGCCGGTGCGGTCGCGGTGGCCTACCCGTTTTCGGCGGCGCCGACCCGACACCGCGTTCGCCTCGCGACGGGAGTCGACACCTACGCCATGTGCGTGATCGACGCACTGGGCATTCCACCAGACCGCCGCCGAGTCACTCGGCCGGCGCGTCTTCGGCCAGCTTCTCACCCAACCACCGGCCGTCAGCCTGGACATGAGTGCTGGCACATGGACATCTACACGTTCGGCGCCGACGGGCACTGGCGATGCAAATGGTCCCAAGTCACCGGCATCATCGAAACCGTCCCACACCCGTCGGGTTAGCGATCCTCGATAGACAACAGGATGGCATCGGGAAGACCCCCACGCCTATCCGGATCGCGTTGATGAGCTGGACGTATGTCGAACTCTACCGGGTCGGAAGTCGATCATCCGTCAGCGATCGGTTCTACACCGGCCTCAGGGAGAGGCGGAGGTGAATGCCTCGCGCAAGTAGGTCAGGGCTTTCTCGCACTCCTGGTTGAGGGGGCCGGGCTGGCCTGATTGGAGCCAGGAGGCGACGGCGACGCGCATGGCGTCGGTGACGGCGTGGGTGAGTACGCGCGCGCGTAGTTCGGCGTCGCGGGTGCGGGGGCTGCCGGTGAGCAGGGCGTCGACGAAGTGTTCCTGGCCGCCGCGCCAGACGAGTTGGAACAGGCGCGCTTGGAGTGCGGGCACGGTTTGGATCAGCCGGTAGACGCGCATCGTGCGCGCCGGGTCGTTGGCGGTCACGCCGGCGAGCATCGCGCGTGCCACTAGCTCTATGTCCGTCTCGCCGGGGCGACGCTGGGCCAGTTCCCGTCGCGTCGCCTCTTCGGTGTGTGGACCACCGAGGAGCACGTCGTCCTTTGCCGGGAAGTACCGGTAGAAGGTCCGTGGTGACACGTCGGCGGCCGCGGCGATCTCCTCCACCGAGACTGCGTCGTAATCCTTGGCCTCGAACAGCCGCAGGGCAGCGTCGATGATCGCGTCCTGCGTGCGCCTCCTCTTACGCACTCGCAGGCTGGTCTCCGCATCACCGGCTGCCATGTTCTGCAGCCTAGCCCGAATCTGACACAACTGCTAAACGCTATCATTGTCATGTGGCAGATATGCCGATATCGTCGACACCATGCGGATTCTGATCTCTGGGGCCAGTGTGGCGGGGCCGGTCTTGGCCTACTGGCTCACCCGCCACGGCTTCACCCCGACCGTGGTGGAGAAGGCGCCGACTCTGCGCAAGACCGGCGGGCACGCGGTGGACCTGTTCGGCCCGGCCCTGGATGTGGCGGCCCGGATGGGGCTGGGCGAGCAGATTCAGGCGAACAAGACCGGCGTCGACCAGCTGACCCTGCTCCGGGAGGGCAACACCCGCCCGGTGCAGGTGGAGCTCGCCAGGGTGTTCACCGCGGTGGCCGACCACCATCTGGAGATCATGCGCGATGACCTGAGCGAGATCTTCTACGACGCCACCCGGGACGACGTGGAGTATGTCTTCGGTGACTCGATCACCTCGGTCACCCCGCACGGGGACGTCACCTTCGAACACGGCGAGCCACGCACCTTCGACCTGGTGATCGGCGCCGACGGACTGCACTCCAACGTGCGCCGGTTGGTCTTCGGCGCGGAGTCGGAGTTCAGCACGTTCCTCGGGGCCTATGTCGCGGTGGCCTCGGTGCCCAACTACCTACAGCTCGACAACGAGCTGATCCTGCACGCCGGGGTGGGCCGGACAGCCGGGATCTACCGCGCCCGGCACATGGACGACGCGCAGGCAGTGTTCCTGTTCCGCAACGCCACCCCGCTGAACTACCACCACCACGACATCCCCCGCCAAAAACAGCTGTTGCGCGAGGCGTATACGGGAGCGGGCTGGGAAGTGCCGCGGCTACTCGCCGAGCTGGACCAGACCCCCGCGTTCTACTTCGACTCGATCACCCAGCTTCAGATGCGCACCTGGTCTCGGGGTCGGGTCAGCCTGGTCGGCGACGCCGGATACTGTCCCGGCCCCGCGGTCGGGGGCAGCACGAGCCTGGCCGTGGTCGGAGCCTACGTGCTAGCCGGCGCGCTGGCCCAGGCCAACGGTGACCCAGTGTCCGGCTTCCGGGCCTATGAGCAGGAGATGGGTGACTACGTGCGGGGCAGCCGTAGCTTCGCCTGCGGCACCGCCAAACGACTCATCCCCAACAGCCGCCCGGGACTGTGGGCGCTGGCTAACGGAGTGCGGCTGGTCTTACACCTCCCACTGGGAGTGACCAGCGCCCTGACCAGGCTCAACGGCAAAGCCGTCCGACCACACGACTCGATCACCCTGCGCGACTACTCCCGGTGCGAGCACACCGCAACTGGGAGCAAGCCGTCGCCGCCGCCCGGGTCGCACTGAACTCCGGGACGCAGCGTTGACCGCTCACGAGGTCACCCCGCGATGCCACCGCACGGGCGTGGCGGGGTGACCTGCGCCACGACTGGCCCTCGATGTTGATCGGGGCCGGCTTCGAACCCACCACCCGACCGCGTGGCTCCTCGGGGCCTGCTCTACGCCCTGCCCGCGGTGGTCCCAGCCATACCAGTCGTTGTTGCCCCAGTCGTGGTCATTCCGTTGTGGTCGTGGTCATTGTGGTCGTGGCAGAGCCGGAAGATATCGGTGATCTTCATGTGGTAACCCCTCCTTGTTTCAGTTCTTGTGGATGTGGACGGTGACGTTCATGCCGGGCACGAGGTCGAGGGTGGGAATGCGGTCGAACCCGATCTTGACGGGGATGACCTGGGTGACCTTCTGGAAGTTGCCGCCGCTGTTGCTCTGCGGGAACAGCGAGAACACCGCGGCGGCCCCGCCTTGGATCTCCCGGACTCGGCCGGTGAGTGGGGTGTTCGGGTAGGCGTCGACTGCGATGTCGACGACCTGTCCGACGTGGACCGCTTGGACATCGGTCTCGTCGACCCGGGCGGCGACGAAGATCTTGTCCAGGTTGTAGGCGGTAGCCAGCGGCGTGCCGCTGGTGACGAAGGTGCCCGGCACACCATTGTCGACCGCCACGGTGCCCTCGGCCGGGGCCCGGATGGGCATCTGGGGTTGGACGAACCCGTCCTGGATCTTCACCCGGCCGACGACCTCGTTTTGGTGTAGCGCAGCGCCCTGGGTGGCGGCCCAGTCGATTGAGGGTGCCGCTGACCGGAGCGTTGATCGAGATCTTGTCGCCATCGACCTGGGCGTTGTCGGTCGTATTTTATGAGCTTGATCACCGCCTGGGCCGGGAACCGGCGTGGTGCACCAGTGACATGCTGAGGCGTCAGGTCGCGGGGTTGAGGAAGGCGAGCGGTGTGAGCGTGGTTCCCGTTTTAGATGCGGTGGGCTTGCAGTGCCCACATGGGGATCTGGATGCGCGTGTCATCCTCGGTGCGGGCGTAGTACTGGTCGGTGAACAGATCACCCGCCGCGATGGTGTCGACCAGGTAGGTGGTCTGGCGCAGATCGGTGACGGTCCATCCTGCCCCGGTCAGGGTGATGCGCAGGTTGGGTTCGGAGACGCCCAGTCGGGCGGTTGGTCCCGGCGGGGCGGTGTCGGGGAAGCAGAACAGGTACAGCGCAGCGCCGGGGCGGGTGACGCGGTGCAGTGCTGCGGTGTAGCGCCGGCGCTGCTCCTGGTCTAGGCAGTGATACAGCGTGCTGTCCAACACGGTGTCGAACCGGCCCTCATACCCGGGCAGGCTGGTGGCGTCCGCAACGGCGAACTCGACGTCCACGCCCCACCTGCGGGCCCGGTCGCCGGCCTGGTCGATGGCGCTGCGGGCGGTGTCGATGCCGGTCACCCGGTAGCCACGGCCGGCGAGGAAGATGGAGTTGTCTCCCAGGCCGCAGCCGACGTCGAGCACGTCGCCCACGATGCGTCCCCGCCGTTCAAGTTCCACCACCGGCGGTTGCGCTGCTCCGATGTCCCAGGGGACGCGGGGGAACCGCACCCCCTCGGCGATCGGTTCACCCCGGTACGCGGCGTCGAAATCAGCCGCACGCAGGTCGAACTGCTCTCCAGGACCGATACTGGTCATGCGAGTCTCCTCGGGTCTGCCCACACTGGACTTCGATGATTGATCATGGAGGATGGTGCGGTGACTGATCTGCGCCAACGTGATACGTCGCGGTCGCGGTGGCGTCGGTGGGCAGTGAGCGCGGGCGGCGCCGACACCGCACTCTTCCACTCGTAGAATACGAATCGTATCCTAATCTCGACCGTAGGATACGACTCGTAGCCTAAGTTGGGAGGTTAATAGCTCGATCGTGTGAGACCCGCGAGCGGGTTAGGCTCGGATCAGCGGGAGGATCACCTCGTCGACGATCTCGACCAGTACCCGGTCGGGGATCGGTGGGTGGTGGATCAGGAAGTGCTGGCGCACCAGGGCGGGGCCGACGCTGGCGACGCGGGGGGTCAGCGCGGCGGCGCGGACCTCACCACGTACGGCGCCACGCCGCAGCACGTCGAGGAACAGGCTGATGCTGGGGTCGATGAAGCGGATCCGGATGACCTCCATCAGCTCGGGATTGCGGATGGTCTCGGCCATCAGACCCGGGGACCGCCTCCCCGGAGGGACCGTTGAGCAGAAGGGCGAATCCCCGCAGGCCGCCCAGGATGTCCTCGCGCACGGTGCCGGTATCCGGGGGCCTGCTGATCTACGTGGTCGCATTCAACGGTGCGGGCCGCCTGGTAAAGCAATCCAAGGTTCGGGAGGTGCTGATGCGAGGCTCGGGGGACTGCTCATCAGCTTTGGAATCGAGCTCGTCGTCGACACCCGATAAACATAACGAGGGAACCGTGAACACGTCTCGCGCCTATTCGTCCTCCAGGGCTCTGTCGCGGAACTCGGCAACGACCCGGTAGATGGCGGGGTTGGCGCCCGTTCGGACCTGGGGATCCAGCGCGTCAACACGACTTCGGAACTCCGGGTTGGCCCCGGCGGCCTCCCACGCGGCGTAGCTGTCCCAATGGGCGACGTTGACGAACTGGAAACGCGCGCCGGGTGATATCACCTGGTGCATCCGAAAGTCGCGGAAACCGGGCGCGGTGCTCATGATTTTCGCCCGCTCCCGCCATTCGTCGACGAAGGTGTCGACATGGTCGGGGGGGACCTCGAATGAGTTGATCAGAGTGATCGGTTCGCTGTTCTCGTTCATGCCCGTCTTTCCTCGATCCTTGGCTCTGTCCGTGAACGCGCAGGTCCACCGCCAGTGGAGGTAGTGAGTGTTTACCTATTGCGCAGTCCAGTCGGTTTTTCTGGTCCAGGGGCTTACCGTGCCGGACCGGATGTTCGACCGATGCATCGGGTCTCGGCGCATGATGTCTTGCGCCTCGGACAGCGTCGAGGCGCGGAGCGCGTAGATCCCGTTGCCGGTGTTTTTTCCGTCCGGTGTGGCCAGCGGACCGGCGAACACGAGTCGTCCTTCCTCGTGCAGGCTCGTCAGGAAGGCTATGTGGTCGTCGAGCACCTCCACCAACGCTGTCGGGTCGTCACCAACGAGGAGGGTGCTGACGAAGTAGAGGAGTTCGTGGCCCTCATCGCCGTGGCCCAAGAACCCTGAAACGGTAGTCATGACTGACGCTCCGTTCCCGACAGACCGAACAGCTCGAGGTAGGCGCTCATCTGCATGTCGGTGCCCTTGAGCTGAGATGTCCTTCCGCGCCGATGACGCCCGTGCCCGGTAGGTAGGAGGCGCCGCCGTGTGGCCCGAGCGGCAGCGCGATCCCGGCCGGGCTGGGCTGGTAGGTGACCAGCTGTGTGCCGCCGTCGATCAGGGTGCGGAGGTTGGTGGCGACCACCGCGGCGTGCTCTTTGGCCGCCTTGGCCATCTTGGTCTCCGGGATCGCGGTGAGGTCCCCGATCGCGAATACATGCTCCTGTCCCGGCAGTCGGAGCTCGGGGGTGACCTCGAGGAACCCATCGGCTCGCCGGGCACCGGATAACTCATCGGCGAGGTAGTCGCTGATCGGGAGGACCCCGTAACAGCGGAACCACACCTCCACTGCGAGTTCCCGGCCTGAGTCGGTGAGCGCGGTGAACGGCTTGTATTCCCCGGGCGCCGAAGGTGGCTGCTCGTGCAGCGACGCGCCCAGCAGCAGCTCTACGCCGAGTCCGTCGAGCTGGCGGCGCAGCTCCGCCCGGAAGTCGCTACTGAATCCACCCGAAAGGATGTCGGCGCCTCTGTCGAGGACCGTCACTGCTTTGTCCGGCCAGGCCGCCATGATCTCACCGGCCAGCTCGAGACCGACTGGTCCGGCACCCACCAGCAGCACCCGATCGGCCTGGGCGAGGACCTCGTAGGCGTCTCGCAGCTTGGCCTTCGCGGTAGTGCTGTCGTCTACGTCGGTCTTGGCCGGGAACGGGTAGGCTGAGCCAGTGGCCAACACGATGTAGTCGGCGGCGAGGTGGTCGCCCGCGCCGACCGTGACGCTGTCGGCGTCAACTCGCACGGCCCGGTCGTGCAGCACCCGGCCGCGATTTAGGAGACGGTCGTAGGGCAGGAATAACCGATCGGTCCACTGCGGGTCGACGAGTCCCCGCAACGCGGCGACATTGTGCACGAACGCATCCCGAGGCTCGACGAGCACCACGTCAGCTACCTCGTCCAGTGCCTTCGCCACAGCGGCACCGCCATACCCGCCGCCCACGACGATCACCCTCGCGGCCACCAGCCCCCCTTGTTCGCAGTACGATAGTACGTATCACGAACAAAAGTAGTGCGTGGTACGAACTACAGTCAAGTACTCTGGCTGCACGAGACAGGGGGCGATGTGACCGAGACGACCGAGACGCTGAGTCTGGCGGAGACTCTGGTGCGGCTATCGCAGGTGGTGCAGCACGTGTTCGCCGAGGTCAGCCGCGAGCACGGACTCACCCCGCAACAGGCACAGCTGCTGTGCCGGCTTGTCCCAGGCCCAGTCCGGATGGCTGACCTCGCTCGGATGCTCAACCTAGAGAAGTCCAGCGTGACCGGACTCGTGGACCGCGTCGAGAACCGCGGCCTGGTCACCCGCGCCCAGGACGCCAACGATCGCCGCGCCTGCCAGGTCACCCTCACACCCCTGGGCATCAAGCTGGCCCTTCACTCACACAGCAACGTGATGAGCCGTCTCGACCTGCTCGTCAATGGGCTGCCCTCAGCCGACACAGACCAGATGGCATCGGTCCTTGCCAGCATCCTGGCCCAGTACAGCGCATCGACCGGACACCGGATGTGAACACATCGCCGCCACGCAAACACCTCGCGAGCGGCGATCACGAGCGCGGCACGGGTCTTGGCGTCCGACCAAGCTACCGGGCCAGCGCCGTCGGCGAGCTGATTCAGCTGCCACGCGGATTCGAGACCGGTTCCCGGAAGGCGCCGAGCTCACCGCCCCGGACGCGGTCCTCGCGGTGGTGCCCCCGCCTCTTGTGCCAGGAGCTTCGTCGCTTCGCTGATCGCCAAATACCCTGACCACCGCGGAGCTGCTTATGCACTGGTGGGATCGCTATCTCGAGGACCACCTCGCTGCTCGATACGCGGCAACAGGTCGTCGGTGTTGGGCGGCGTGCCTGCGCGCGCCGACGCCAGGGAAACGCTATACATAGCGCTCATGGAAACCAATCAGCAAGTACTTCTCTGGATCTTACTTGGCATCGGGGGAGGCATGACCTATGGACGATGGCGGGCCGAACGGATCCGCGCCAGGCACGCCATGCACCAAACCTGGCTCAAGCGCAGAGACGGCCGGGGTGCGAAGACTTGGAAGCTGTGGTGAACGCCGCCGACTTGCTAATGATGGTAACCAGCCTGGACGATTCTCTGCAGAGCGTTCCATATTTCCTTGAGCGTCTGGCGGATCACTCCAGCAACCGCCGGGATGTATTCCGTGATGTAGTCGCCAACAATGTTTAAAAGGACAACGACCAAGACCACAACCACGAAGATGGTAAGAACTTTCGCAATGGAATCTACCATCGACTTCCCATCTCCTGTGCGTGGTCGGGTCGGATAGCGCCGTGATCCGTCAAGGACGTAGAGCGAGGATACTGTGTGTGTCCAGCCCCACTCACAGCGACACCGCGAATCGTTGCGCCCCTCCCGCTGCACGGGCCGCCGATCGTTGACCGTCGCCTGCCTGAAGGTCCGGATCCGGGACCGGGTCCTGGGCGAGGCCGTCGCGGGGGAGGAACGACCGCGAGCGGCTCGCCGATATCCTGGAGGCGGCGGAGAAGATCCAGTCCCGAGCGGACCGTGGCGGCGAGCGGTTTGATGCAGATGAGGATTTGCAGATCGTCCGCACCCATCTTATCCAGTGATCGGGGAAGCGGCCGCGCGTGTCTCCTCCGATACCACTACGTGGTACCCAGCTGTTCCCTGGCGACAGGTCGTCGGTATGCGTAATCGCGTTGTGCACGACTACTTCGAGGTCGACCTGGAAATTTTGTGAATCGCCGTTACCATCGACGTTCCGCGCTTGGCTCGCGAGATCGAGCGCATTGTCCGCGAAATGAGCCCGTCCGACGAGTGAGCGGGTGCACGACACAGGGGAGAGTTGCCGATGAGCGGGCAGCCGGGCTCATGACTCTTGTTGCTGGGTTCGACTCGTCGACGCAGTCGTGCAAGGTGGTGATCCGGGACGCGGAGACCGGCGAGCTGGTCCGGCACGGGCGTGGCGCGCACCCGGAGGGGACTGAGGTACACCCTGACGCGTGGTGGACTGCGCTGCAGACGGCGCTGCACGAGGCCGGCGGCCTGGCCGACGTCGCTGCGGTGGCTGTGGGTGCGCAGCAACACGGGATGGTGTGCCTGGATGAAACCGGTCGGGTGGTGCGGCCGGCTCTACTGTGGAACGACACCCGGTCCGCCGGCGCTGCCCTCGATCTGATCACCGAGCTGGGGGGCGGCGCGGCGTGGGCGCAGGCGGTGGGCGTCGTTCCGGTCGCGTCGTTCACCGTGACGAAGCTGCGCTGGCTCGCCCAGCACGAACCGTCCGCGGCGGCCCGGACGGCGGCGGTCTGCCTGCCGCACGACTGGTTGACCTGGCACCTCGGCGGCGACTTGGCTCTGCAGGCACTGCGAACCGACCGCGCCGACGCCAGCGGCACCGGCTACTGGTCGGCCGCACACGGTGCCTACCGCCACGACTTGCTGGTGCGCGCGCTCGGCCACGACACCGCCGTGCCGCAGGTACTCGGCCCGTCCGAGCCGGCCGGTTGCATGGCCGACGGCGCCCTGCTCGACGCAACCCTGCTCGGCCCGGGCACCGGCGACAATGCCGCCGCTGCCCTCGGGCTCGACACCATCCCGGGTGACGTGGTCGTCTCGATCGGCACCTCGGGTGTGGCCTGCTCGGTGACCGACACCCCCGCCGCCGACCCGTCCGGCACCGTGGCCGGATTCGCCGACGCCACCGGTCGGTTCCTCCCGCTGGTGGCGACGCTCAACGCGGCCCGGGTCCTCGACGCCGTCGCCACGATGCTTCGCATCGACCACGCGGAACTGTCCAGGCTCGCGCTCTCGGCTCCGCCCGGCGCCGGCGGTGTCGTGGTGGTGCCGTACCTGGAGGGAGAACGGACCCCGGACCGGCCGGACGCCACCGGGGCCGTTCATGGACTGCGCCTGGCGACGGCGACCGCGGCGCACCTGGCCCGTGCCGCAGTCGAGGGGTTGCTGTGTGGCCTGGCGGACGGCATCGATGCTCTGGTTGCCACCGGTGCCCGGGTCGAGCGGGTGTTCCTCGTCGGTGGCGGCGCACGATCTGCCGCGGTTCGGCGGATCGCGCCCAGTGTGCTGGGCCGCCCGGTGCTGGTGCCGCCACCGGGAGAGTACGTCGCCGACGGGGCCGCTCGGCAGGCCGCGTGGGCCCTCAGCGGAAACGCGGATCCGCCGCCGTGGGGACGCGGGGGAGTCGAGACCTACGAGAGTGACGTTGTCGAGGCGATTCGGGTTCGATACGCGCAGGCAAGGGAGCTCACCGTTGCGAGGCAGCGCTACTGAAAGGGCCGTACATGCAGCCGCTCAATGCACGATCGTTGTCGTCGCTGTCCATATCAGTGCCGACACCGACTTATCACCGGGATCGGGTGCGGACGGGCATCGTGCATTTCGGCGTGGGCGGGTTTCACCGATCTCATCAGGCCATGTACCTCGATTGTCTGATGCGCGATGGTAAGGCGCTGGACTGGGGGATCTGCGGGGTCGGCGTGCTGCCGTCTGATTGCAGGATGAAAGACGTGATGGCGGTGCAGGATTGTCTATATACCCTGGTGGTCAAACATCCTGACGGGTCTCTCGAGCCCCGGGTGATCGGCTCGCTCGTCGAGTACCTGTTCGCGCCGGACGATCCGGAGGCGGTCATCGAGAAGCTGGCCGACGAGCACATCCGGATCGTGTCGTTGACGGTGACTGAGGGCGGCTACAACTTCCACGCCGTCACCGGGCAGTTCGATGCGAGTAATCCCGGCGTCGCGCACGACGTGGCGCCGGGCGCCGTCCCGAAGACGATCTTCGGGCTGATCACCGAGGCACTGGTCCGGCGGCGCCGGCGCGCTCTGCCGCCGTTCACCGTGATGTCCTGCGACAACATCCAGGGCAACGGTGATGCCGCGCGGCGCAGCTTCGTCGCTTTCGCCGCGCTGCGGGACCCGGAACTCGGTGCCTGGGTCGAGCAGCAGGTCCGTTTCCCGAACTCGATGGTCGATCGGATCACGCCGGTGACCACCGAGGCCGACAGAGCCGAGGTCGGTCGACGGTTCGGGATCGACGATCAGTGGCCGGTCGTCTGCGAACCCTTCACTCAATGGGTGTTGGAGGACGACTTCGGCATCGGTCGCCCGCCATGGGAGGACGCCGGCGTGCAACTCGTTTCCGACGTCGAACCCTACGAATTAATGAAGCTGCGCCTGCTTAATGCCAGCCACCAGGCGCTGTGCTATTTCGGTTACCTCTGCGGATACCGGCTGGTGCATGAAGTGTGCCAGGACGCACTGTTCCAGCAGTTCCTCCTCGCCTATATGAACCAGGAGGCGACGCCGACCCTTCAGCCCGTTCCCGGGATCGACGTCGGGGAGTACAAGCAGAACCTGATCGTCCGCTTTTCCAATCCGAACGTGCGGGACACCGTCGCGCGGTTGTGCGCGGAGAGCTCCGACCGGATCCCGAAATGGCTCCTCCCGGTCATCCGGCGCAACCTCGCCACCGGCGGTGAGATCACGCTGTCGACCGCGGTAGTGGCCAGTTGGGCGCGCTATGCAGAAGGGGTGGACGAGCAGGGCCAGCCGATCGAGGTGGTCGACCGCTTGAAGGACACTCTGATGGCCAACGCGCGCCGCCAACATGAGGATCCGCTCGCGTTCATCGCGGATCGGGAGGTGTTCGGCGACCTGATCGATGACGAGCGCTTCACCTTGCTCTACCGCGCCGCCCTGGCGTCACTGCATGCGCACGGCGCCCGAGCGACCCTGAAGAACCTCCGGTGATGTGCATGGCGCCCGCCGCGGACGGGTAGCCCACGTGCGCACAGCCCAAACCGATCAGAGGGAGCAGTTATGAAGGCCGTCGTGTACAAGGGTCCGTTCGACGTCGCGGTCGAGCAGGTGCCCGACCCGCGCATCGAAGAGCCGCTCGACGCGATCATTCGGATCACCACCGCCAACATCTGCGGATCGGATCTGCACCCCTACGAGGGCCGGGCCCCGCTCGATTCCGGGATGGTGCTGGGTCACGAGAACATGGGCGTGGTCGCCGAGGTGGGCCCAGGCGTCAACCGGGTGAAGGCCGGCGACCGGGTCTCAGTGCCGTTCAACATCAGCTGCGGGACCTGCCGCAACTGCAACGCCGGCTGGACCTCGGCATGCCTGCGGGCAAACCCGACCGGGCGTCCGACGGCCGGCTACGGCTATCCGATGATGGGCCCGTACTGGGGTGGCCAGGCCGAGTACCTGCGGGTGCCATGGGCCGACTTCAACCTGCTCGAGCTGCCCGCGGGCACCGAGCACGAGACCGACTTCACCATGCTCTCGGACGTCTTCCCCACCGGCTACCACGGCACCGAGCTCGCCCAGGTAGGCGCCGGCGACACGGTGGCGATATTCGGCGCGGGCCCGGTCGGCCTGATGGCCGCGCACTGTGCAGCATTGCGCGGGGCCTCGCAGATTTTCGTGGTGGACAAGGAGGCCGACCGGCTGGTGCTTGCCGAACGGTTCGGTGCGACCGCGGTGAACTTCGCTGACGCCGATCCCACTGAGGTGATCATGGACGGTACCGATGGGTTCGGTGTCGACTGCGGGGTGGAGGCCGTCGGCTACCAGGCGCACGACCGCACCGGGCAGGAACATCCGGAGATGGTGCTCGACAAGCTCGTCGAGGTGGTCCGGGCCACCGGGCGCCTGGGTGTGGTCGGCGTGTACAACCCGCAGGATCCGGGCGCGGCGAACGAGAACGCGAAGAAAGGCCGCTACGCGTTCCAGTACGGGCAGGTGTTCGACAAGGGCATCAGCATGGGACAGGGCCAGTGCCCGGTGAAGCGCTACAACCGCCAATTGCGAGACTTGATCATCCGGGGTCGCGCGACTCCATCATTGATCGTCTCCCACGAGCTGCCGCTCGACCAGGCACCCGACGCCTACGACAACTTCGACAAGCGCGTCGATGGCTGGACCAAGGTTCTTCTGCACCCAGCGGCTTGAGGACTTGTCAGTTCGAGCTCAGCGCCAGTTGGGTGAGTTCCCACAGCACGTGGTACGTCGTGGTCTGGGCCTCTTGGATGCGGTGCACCGAAGATGACGGCATGACAGCCCCACCAGCATCGGAAACTGTGTTGCGCTATGCGGTCGGCATCACCGACTGATCCACCATTCCCACTGGCGGATCGACATGACCACCAGCATCCCACAATTCCACCCACCACCCTGGCTCGGCGGGCCACCACGCCGCAACCCCCTCCACACCACACCCGACTTCGTCGCAATTCGGGAGTAACAGCACCGAGTCATCGGTAATCGTCGTCGGCTCCGATGACCGGGTGGCGGTGCGGGGGAGCTCGCCGACGATGGCGTTGGTGTCCTGCTCGAGCAGGTAGCTAGGCCGTCGGTGCTCGCGACTGTCACCGTTGCGACCGGAACCGGTGGACGCGCCGAGCGGGGCATCCCCGAAGCCGCCCGCGCGGGTGACTCGCCCGACACCGGCCGGCTCGCCGCTACCATAACCGGCGGGGTTGCTCAGCCGCGGTTCGCTGATCTGCGAAGAACCAGCACTGAA
>JBOHFC010000047.1:0-3219 GCA_050701375.1 Pseudonocardiaceae bacterium | reverse complement strand
TTCAGTGCTGGTTCTTCGCAGATCAGCGAACCGCGGCTGAGCAACCCCGCCGGTTATGGTAGCGGCGAGCCGGCCGGTGTCGGGCGAGTCACCCGCGCGGGCGGCTTCGGGGATGCCCCGCTCGGCGGGACCCCGGGTTCCGGTCGCAACGGTGACAGTCGCGAGCACCGACGGCCTAGCTACCTGCTCGAGCAGGACACCAACGCCATCGTCGGCGAGCTCCCCCGCACCGCCCCCCCGGTCATCGGAGCCGAGGAGGACTACCGATGACGTCGGCGTTGCGCGGCGGCGTGCTGGAGCTCACCACCGAGCAGTACCTGCTGGCGTGGGACCGTCTCCAGCTCGGGCTGGTGCACTGGAACCTCAAACCACCCAACCGGGTCGAGCCGCCGCTCACGATCAAGGACAGCAGGGCCGCCCAGCAACGGACCTGGGACGCGCTTCGGACCCGCGGGTTGGCCAGCGCCCGGCAGCTCGCCCCGGAACTCGAGGATGCGCTGCACCTCATCGCCCGACCGGCGGCGGAGCTCAACGCGCAGCTCGACTGGCCCGAGGGCAAACGCACCGTCGTGGGAGGCGCGCGGGGCGAGCACGCCGCCATTGCCGAGCTCGGTGCGTTCGGGATGCGCATCCGGACCACCCGTGCCTCGGCCCTGCCGATCGCGATGGCCGAGGTCATCCCGGACCGGCCGATGCCCAGCGGGACGGCGGCGTCCGTGCCTGCCGGACTCCTTAACGACCACCAGCAGGGGCTGACCAGCGCCGAATTGGAGCGGACCCTGCTGCGCGGCGGAGCGCGGCCGGACGATGTGCAACGCTTTCGCATCATGCTGCAAGGACCCAAGCTCCGTGGCGGGAAGTTCGGTGCGGCCTGGCGCGATCGCCAGGGCGGCAGACGCGCCGCGAAGTTCGTGGTCAGCTACTACGAGACGCAACGCGGCGGCTACACCATCGAGCAGAAACGTGGCGTCGACGGCAGCCCCTGGTACACCCTGGCCCCGGCGGCACGCCCACAACTCGCGCAGCGCCTCGCTCACCTGCTTGACTCGATCCGCCCCTGACGGTACTGCGTCGATACACCAACCACGTGGAGCAGCATGGACCCGCACGTCGAATCCGACCTGACGGGATCCACCGTGCACCGGGTGCGCGGGGTACTGGCGATTCCGGCGTTTCGCCGGCTGTGGGGCGTCACGGCGATCACCGCCGTCGCAGAATGGCAGTCCCTGCTGGCGCTTTCCGCCCTGGCCACCCAGCTGACCAGCGGCTACCAGGCGCAGAGCTTCGCACTCGGCGGGGTGGTCGCCACCAAGCTGCTACCCGCGATGCTGCTCGGCCCGCTGGCCGGGGCGCTGGCCGACAAGCTGGACCGGCGGCACGTGATGGTGGTCTGCGATGTGCTGCGGGCCGGTCTGTTCCTGTCCATCCCACTGGTCGGCCAGCTGGCCTGGTTGTTCGCGGCGACCTTTCTCATCGAGCTCTGCGCGCTGTTCTGGATCCCGGCCAAGGATGCCTCGATCCCCAACCTGCTGCGCCGCCCGGAGCAGGTGGAAACCGCTAACCAACTCTCGTTGATCATGACCTACGGGGTCGCGGTGCTGCTCGCCTCCGGAGTGTTCAGCGCGCTGTCCAAGCTCGGTCCGGTACTGCGCCAGGAGGGGTTGATCCACAGTGTCGAAGGGTCGGCCTATCTCGCGCTGAGCATCAACGGCTTCGCCTACGCATTCTGCGCGCTGATGGTCGGCACCCGGATCCCGGAGATCTCCGGCCGAGCTCTGACCAGGCGTGACGCCCAACCGGGCCTGCTCACTATGTTGCGCGACGGTGTCACCTTCGTCCGCGGCACGCCGCTGGTCCGCGGCCTGGTCACCGGGATCCTCGGCGCCTTCGCCGCGGGCGGGGCGGTCATCGCCTGCGCGAAGCTCTACTCCACCAGCCTGGGCGGCGGCGACGCCGCCTACGGGCTGCTGTTCGCGTCGCTGTTCGTCGGTCTCGGTCTGGGCATGGCGGTCGCGCCACTGGCGGCCCGCCGGGTCCGGCACCGGGGATTGTTCGGGCTCGCGATCGTGGCGGCCGGGCTGGGTCTGGTCGCCGTCGCGCTGGCGCCGCATCTGATCATCGCGCTCGCCGCCGTCATCCTGGTGGGCTGCGCCGGGGGCGTCGCCTTCCTCACCGGCCTGACCATCATCGGCGCACAGGTCGCCGACGAGATGCGGGGCCGCACCATCGCGTTCGTGCAGTCGCTGGTCCGGCTGGACCTGCTCGCCTCGATGGCCCTGGTCCCCTTCGCGGTCGGGCTGGTCCAGCAGCGCACTATCACGCTGTTCAGCCAGCCGGTGACCATCGACGGGACCCGCCCGGTGCTGCTCTGCGCGGGCCTGTTGGCGGCGATGGTCGGCGTGGTGGCGCACCGCCAGATGGACGACCGGCACGACGGGTCACTGCTAGCCGACCTGCGTTCAGGGGTTAGCCGGCGTCCGCGCTCCGGCCCTCCAAAGGCTCCGGCTCCAGCGGTTCCGGCACCAGTGGCTCCGGTTCCACCGGCTCCGGTTCCACCGGCTCCGGAATGAGCGTGTGGTCCGACCTGGTCGGGCAGGACCCTGCGGTGGCCACGCTGGTCGAAGCCGCCGGATCGGCCGGAGCGATGACCCACGCCTGGCTGTTCACCGGTCCTCCCGGCAGCGGTCGTTCGGTAGCGGCGCGGGCCTTCGCCGCCGCGTTGCAATGCACCGATGCGGTAGCGGGGCCGGGGTGTGGCAGCTGCCAGGACTGTCGCGCCACGCTGGCCGGCAATCATCCCGACGTCCAGCAGGTGGTTCCCGAAGGTCTGTCCATCTCGGTGGCGGACATGCGTGCGCTGGTCTCCGGGGCGTCGCGGCGGCCGTCGGCGGGCCGGTGGCAGGTGCTGCTCATCGAAGACGCCGACCGGCTCACCGAGGGCGCGGCCAACGCGTTGCTCAAGGCCGTGGAGGAGCCGCCGCCGCGCACGGTGTTCCTGCTCTGCGCGCCGTCGGATCACCCCGAGGACGTTGCGGTGACGCTGCGCTCACGATGCCGATCGGTGGGGTTGCGGACCCCGCCCGCCGCGGCGATCACCGAAGTACTGGTGGTGCGTGACGGTCTCGATGCCGACACCGCGCGCTGGGCCGCGTCGGTGTGCGGCGGCCACGTCGGCCGGGCCCGCCGGTTGGCCACCGACCCCGAGGCCCGGGCCCGCCG
>JBOHFC010000046.1:0-11452 GCA_050701375.1 Pseudonocardiaceae bacterium | reverse complement strand
GTCCGATGCCGACCGTGCTGTGCTCACCGCCTACGGCGCCTACGGGGAGACACAGCTCTACGGCCGGACGGTCACCGGCGTCATCCGATCCACCTTCGTGATCGACCCACAAGGCCGCATCGACAAGGCGCTGTACAACGTCCGCGCCACCGGCCACGTCGCCAAGCTGCGCAAAGACCTCGGCCTCTGACGCCGTATCCTGTCTCACCTGGTGGCCCTGGTCACCACAAGCCGGCGTAGCCCAACGGCAGAGGCACGGGTCCTAGGAACCCGCCAGTGTGGGTTCGAATCCCACCGCCGGCACCACCGCTGCCCTACTCCAACCGATGGCGAAAGATCACGATGGGCATGTTCAGGTCACTCCTGCACTAATACTGCCGATGCTATACAACTACCGGCACAGCATCGAACTCGCGCTAAAGGCCGTCATCCGGGACGCCGCCGAGTGCGGTCGCCGAGACGGGCTGGATAACTCCGAGCTCGACCCCGACAATGTCAACAAATCCCTTAACAATTGACGACGAGTCCCGCGAGATCCTCGACGGACTCCACTATCTGGACAAAAGCGGGCAGGGGTTCCGCTACAGCACCGTGAAAGTTGGCCGGGGGCAGCGTTTGAAGTTCGAGCCAGGCCTCCCCAATCTCACCGACGTAGACGTCGACGCTGTCGCAATGGCACTTCAAGACGCAATCGCCGCCATCTTAAACGGAGTCGGTACCACACTCTATTACTACGAGCAGTGGCAGCTTGACATTGCTGAGGAACATGCTGCGCCGGAATAACGACCTCGACTCGGGTACCTCGAACAACTGCGAAGAAATTCTGAGCTACCGGCCCGGACGACATCACGGCGCTCGCTCAGCACAGCGGCAAGAACCTTATTATGACCCGGGTGTGAGCTGATCTGATCCTCCGCTGCCCCGGGGAGCGGTGTACTCGGCGTGCACGGCGCGCAGAGCGCGGATGTCTTGCACCGCCTTGCGGCCGTCGACGGACTGGATCGCCATCACCGCGATGTACTCGTCGTCGGGAAGCTCGATGCGAGCCCAGGGGGCGCCGTCGGGGAAGGAGACCCGCAGCACCAGCTCCCAGGGCACCATGCGGGTTGCGAGCAGGTTGCGCACCTCCACGCCGTCGGCGCCGGCGCGCACCCGGGGCCGCGCGACCAGCAGAGCCGCACCGGCGAGAAACAGCCCCAGCACAACCATTGCCACCTGGTCGGAGAGCCGAAAGTAGACACCGGTGGGCGTCTGGCGCAGCAGGGTTCCGACGACCGCGAAGACCGCGACCAGCAACACGGCCGCGGCCACCGCGACACGCCGGGTCTTGCGGGGCCGGCCCTCGAACACTGTGGCGGTCATGGCACGTCCCGCCGCCGGCGCAGCCCGCGCAGCACCAGGGCCGTCTGGAGCGCGGCGACGCAGGCCGAGAATCCCTTGTCCTCGGCGGAGGAGGGCAGCCCACAGCGGTCCAGGGCTTGTTCCTCGGTATCGCAGGTGAGTACGCCGTTGCCGATCGCGATCCCCTCGTCCAACGCCACTCTGGTAAGCCCCGCTGTGACCGCGTCGCAGACGTACTCGAAATGCGGGGTGCCGCCGCGGATCACTACCCCGAGCGCGAGGACGGCGTCGTGCTCCCGGGCCAATTCCTGGCACACCACGGGCAGCTCGACCGCACCCGGCACCCGCACCACCGTCGGCTCCGCGATCCCCGCCTCGGCAGCGGCTGCGCTGGCCCGGTCCAGCAACGCGGTCGTGATCCGTGGGTGCCAGCGAGTGGCGGCGATGCCCAGCCGCAGGTCCCCGCAGCGCGGTACCTCCAGCGAGGGTTGGCCGGTGCCGCTCATGGGCGCAACGCTCCAGTGTGGTCCAGGCCGTCGAGATCGTGGCCCATCCGGTCACGTTTGGTGCGCAGGTAACGCAGATTTTCCGGGTTGGGCCGGATGGGCAGCGGGATCCTCCCGGTGATGGCCAGGCCGTAACCCTCCAAGCCGGCCCGCTTAGCTGGGTTGTTGGTGAGCAGCCGCATCGAGCGCACGCCCAGGTCCACCAGGATCTGGGCGCCAGTGCCGTAATCACGGGAATCTGCCGGCATGCCCAGGGCAAGGTTGGCGTCCACGGTGTCAGCACCGGCGTCCTGCAACTGGTATGCCTGCAGCTTGTGCATCAGCCCTATACCGCGGCCCTCATGACCACGCACGTAGAGCACAACCCCGCGGCCTTCGGCGGCGACGGCGGCCAGCGCGGCGTCCAGCTGCGGCCCGCAGTCGCAGCGCAACGAGCCCAGCACGTCGCCGGTCAGGCACTCCGAGTGCACCCGGACCTGCACGTCGGCACCGTCCCCGATGTCGCCGGTGATCAGCGCGATGTGCTCGACGCCGTCGAGCAGCGAGTCGAACCCGATCGCGGTGAACTCCCCGTGCACGGTGGGGATTCGGGCCTCCGCGACCCGTACCACCTGCTTTTCGAACCGCCGCCGGTAGGCGATGAGATCCGCAATGGTGATCAGCGCCAGGTCGTGCTCGGCTGCGAAGACCTCCAGCTCGTCACGACGGGCCATCTCGCCGGGATCCTTAGCCGAGACGATCTCGCACAGCACGCCGGCCGGCCGTAGCCCAGCCAGGCGGGCCAGATCTACCGCAGCCTCGGTGTGCCCGGGGCGGCGCAGCACACCGCCCTCCTTGGCTCGCAGAGGTACGACATGACCCGGGCGGGCGAAATCGACCGACTTGGCGTCCGGATCGGCCAGCAGCCGGATGGTGCGAGCACGGTCAGCCGCCGAGATCCCGGTCGTCACGCCCTCGCGGGCGTCCACCGTCACCGTGTAGGCGGTACCCCGCTTGTCCTGGTTGGTATGGAACATCGGTGGCAGATCCAACCGGTCGCAGTCATCCCCGGTCAGCGGCACACAGACGTACCCCGAGGTGTACCGCACCATGAACGCCAGCAGCTCCGGAGTGGCGCAGGCTGCAGCGAAGATCAGGTCACCCTCGTTCTCCCGCTCTTCGTCGTCCACCACGATCACCGGGCGCCCGGCCGCCACCTCGGCGATCGCCCGATCGATGCCGGCAAAGGCGCTGTGCGTCATCGTGTCCTCCTCCCCCGCATCATCCCCCAGCATCAACGCTACGAGGCACCAGATGTGGGCAGGCCAACCGCTCGGTGCTTCGCGATTCTGGGCGACCCGTGCGGCATGCTACAGAGCGTAGGCGCAGGTCGCTTAGCGGCGGCAGCACGTGAAGTGGACCGGTAGCCGCGATCGGCCTCATTGGGAGTACCGACCCTGCTGGCTAATTCGATCAAGCTGCCAGGGTGAGGTCGAGGCGAGTGAGGTGGCTGGTTCTGGTGCGGTCGAGGGCGTGCCCGTTCCAGTAGGCGTCTAGGCGGATGAGGTTCAGCGCGACCGCTGAGTACACGTGCTCGAGCCGGGTCTTGGGCAGGCCGCGGTAGCGGGCGCGACGTATCCCGGTCACCGCGACCCCTTGACGGATGGTGCCCTCGACACCGGCGCGTAGCGCGTAGCGGGCCTGCCAGTCGGTTGTGTTCTGGGTGGCCCTCGCGGTCTGCCCTCATCATCAAGGCCCAGGCCCAGCGCGTACTTCCACGAAATCTTGTCCCGAACCGCGTCCGCAGCTTGGCGATCGGTCAGGTTCTCCACCATCTGAAACACCGTGACCAGCGCCAACCGCCCCGGTGACCACCCCGGCCGGCCCCGCACCCCGAACGCCGGCGCGAACTCCGCGTCGGGGAACACCTCCCCCAACCGATCCCGCACCGACACCGGCAAGGGCACCTCCCGCCGCCGATAGGCCGCCCACACCGCGGCCACAATCTCCGGCGCCGGCTCCGGCCACGACTGTGGCCGCACAGACATCAGACTTAACACATCCCACGGCCGGGGACAGGGAGGGACCGACCGGGCTATCGATCATGAGACCCGAACGGGCCAGAACAGCGACGACACGCCGGACAAGACCACCCAAGCCACCCACGAATTAGCCAGCAGGGTCAACCTGGCGGGGTGGCGTGTCCGGTTGGCCCGTGCCCGCCTCGATGCCGGAGCGGTTGACGGTGCGGCAGAGGCAGCGCACCGGGCGCTCGATGATCTGACGGGCGAGGTAGCCAGTTGGCGGGTCGGGACCGAGCTTGACACCGTTGCCCAGCGGCTTACCGCGTACCCCGGGGTTGAGCGGTTTCTCGATCGCTACCAGGCCGTGAGCCCATGAGCACCATACTCGATGAGCTGACCATCCAGCGCCATGATGGCCAGGGCCTCCGGGAACAAAAAGACGAGGTGCTTGCCGTGTACCACGATGCGTATGCCGAGCGGCTCGGGGATCCGTTCTTTTATCCAGCCCGCTTCTGGGAGCGGCACGAACGGGGGAGCTCACGTGACGGCTTTCGGCTGGTGACCGGCCGGGTCACGGACGAACTGGTGGGCTTTACGCTCGGGTCTGTCTTGCCCGCGAATACGGGCTGGTGGCGGGGATTTAAGGGTGATGTTGATCCTGAGTTGCTGCGGGAAACCGGTAGGCGGACGTTTGGTATCAATGAGCTGATGGTGCGCCCCGCCTGGCGTCGCCGGGGATACGCCACAGCCCTCAGTACCGCCTTGCTGGAAGGTCTGCCTGTGGAACGGGTGACCTTGCTGGTGCGCGCTGAGAACACGGCGGCGTATACCGCGTATGTATCGTGGGGTTTTCACGTCATTGGCCGGATGCAACCGTTTGACGATTCACCGCTTTATGAGGCTATGGTGCGGGAGATGGGAGACTGACGGACGTGATCCGCTGACGAATAGCCTGTGATACGGCGATATGGCATACAGGTATCAGTGCTACGCAGCACCTTCTTTTGGATAGCTCCGGCTGCCCCCGGAATGACCGCAGCGGGCTACCCAGACACCGAGGGGGATGGTCCGTCCACTTAGCCATCCCTAGTGAGGTTGTTCGCAATCCCCTGCTTGAGCGCTGGACTTCTCCTGTTCAGTTTTGGAGAGCAGTGTCCCCCAAAATCCGACACTTGCTGAGGGACGTGACCACGCCTTGCGTCAACCAACGTTGAGCAAAAGACGAGCGGGAATGTACTGTTTTGTCGCCGAGATGCTGCATTAGCTCTTCCCCGGTCATGCAGGAGGTCGCTACGGTTCAAGCAGGCGCGGAGGAGGCGTCCCGCCGGGTTGTGCGACCAACAGGACCGCTCCGAATCATCGTCGCTGCACCCCACACACTGATCATCGAACTAAACCTCTGTCTACTTAAAGCGCAAACGAGGTCACGTACAGTCGTCTCCTGCTTCGGCTGCCCGACACCTCCCAGGCTAACCGTAACGCTGAACGCTCTCTGTGCGATACGTGAATCAAGCTCAGCACCCGAAGAACGTCCAACCGCCGGAGAGGAGGAGCAAATGACGAAGCGTCTCCGTCTGCTCATCCTCAGTGTCGCGTGTCTATGCTTGGTCGCCGCACCCATTCGATTTAATGACGCGCACCCAGTTGCGGTATCCATTCTACAGCTGGTATTTGTTGCCATTGCCACCACTTTCATTGTCATGTACTTCAGTAAACATGACCCCAGGACGTCTCGAAGAGTACCTTTCAGTCAGGTTCCGCTAGACCGCGCGGGTCAGTTACAGGTATATGCAGGTGGCAAGAATGCGATAAGCGTGCGACAAGCCAAAATATTTGCCATGAGCTTACTCAAGCCAGCCGAGCTTAAGCAGCGTTTGGTCGAAACCTACGAACCGGGACGCCGAACCCTTTTTCAGCATGTATCTATTGAAGTTCAAATTCCCTCGCGACTGAATAAAGATGACACCAGCAACCCCGCCGATCCTATCTACTTCCCAGTTCTCGTTCCAATTAAGGGAAAATTTCAGGACAACTTCAGTTTGTTCGGTGCTGACGGGACCGCCATCCCAGTGCTATCATACCGGGAATACCTTGAGCTAGCCGCCACAACGCTCCGTCTTCTGCTGGCCACAGCTTACGACAGCCGTGCTCCATTTCTACTGCCATCTCACGTCATCAAGGTTGAACACGCGGCGCTATCGGGCATCGTGCATAGACGACAGCCGGATGGTTCGATCCCTTGGGCAAAGGGCTGGAAACGTATTTTGACAACACCGCCGAGAGACGAAAAGGGAAGGATTGCTCGCGATATCGCTGCGGAGTTTGCGCGCCGATTGACGCAGCACTATGCAATCGTCGCAATTGTCCAGCCAGACGAGCAGGGACGATTTCTATTAAAATACGAGCAGACGCTGATCCCTGAACTCGAAATATCAAGTTTTCGTCACAGGCTAGGCATCTTCCTTGGCGCAAGGCCGATCGACCTAACCCTATCACTCGATAGTGCATCAACGTGCCAGAGTTATCATATGCGAGTAATGGGTGGTGACGGGCTCTATGTGGGTGATCAACAATTGATCGATGCAGAAAAGACGCTCCGAGTCGCCAAGAAACAAAGTCCCGCGCCGACGAATCTCCGATTTCGCAAGCGCCTCGGTCAATCCTATTCTCACTTTTACGCCAGGTTCTTTCCTCAACCTGCCGTTGGAGAGCGACCGCGTATTAGATTTCGGTACTTTGAAGTTCCGCCTGGTTCCGCCTTGCGAGCTGCGGTCTCGGCTATCGCAGCGTTGGCGCTTATCGTAATGGTTGGAATCATCAATTCACGCAATCCCGATCCCGGTACGGACGCACCCGCTTTTTTGCTCGCTTTCCCAGCTGCAGCGGCTACATGGCTCGGTTTTGACACACCGACGAGACGCTTGCTAGAAGGCACCCTCTCAGCTCGACTAACTCTTATTTGGACGGTGACGCTGTCCGTGTTCGCGAGTGGACTTTATATGGCTCACCGTGCCTTTGCGGAGCATCCTGATGGCCCGTACACTGTGCACTGGTATCGCCTCCCAAATCAAGCGTCGATCTTCTGGGTCACTGACGTATCATGGGCGGTCCTTGTGCTGCTAGCTTTATTAAGTGCGCTCTACATGACCAGCGTCTACATCTTTCGCACTTGGCTGTTTAGCTGCCTCTCATCTCGACCTCAAGGCGAGGATAATGACTTTGTGCTAAAGGGGTGAACATGGTACACTTGCACGGTTAAGCATTCAGTCAAAATTAAGTTGAGGATAGGTGATGTGACGAGGAACAGTAATTCTAGAGACGAGAGTATGGAGGGGGGTGGTGAAGCTTCAAATCGGAGAGTTAATCGACTGATGGCGAGGTTGATAACAATGGCTATGGGAGAGACGCGAAGAGAATCGGGTTACTACGTTGACCCGCAGGATTGGCCTACCGAGGCCCCCCATCATAATCTCAGCGTTCAACAGATTTACGATGTATTGGATCGTTTCGATAGTGTGCACGGCCTGGCGAAATCGACACCAGAACAGCTTGAACAGACGAATCAAGATCGTTGATTCATTAATCGCTGCGGCTTCGGCGCACGGAGCCATAGGTACCCAGATCTTGCATGCATGGGTGAAACAGCCGTGACGCCTGCGCGGCAACGATCAGGCCACCTCATCCCGCTCGGCCCGCCACTTCCGCAGCAACCGGCCCACGCTGCTTACGCTGATCTTGTACCGGGCGGCTATATCCCGTCGAAGCTCTCCGGCTTCGTAGCTCACCGCGATCTTGTGTACGTCGTCCCGGCTCAGTCGCTCCGCCAAGCCCCAGACCCGGCTTTTGCGATCAGGCGAGCGGACGCTACGGACTGAGAGCTGGTCATGTTCATCCTGGTTGGCTCGTTCAAGCTGGTGTGTTGCTACTTCCAGCTCATGCAGGAGTCCGGAGCGGTTGGAGTAGTTCGCCAGTAGGCCCACTCTCGAAACTCCAGGTCAGAGGGCCTTATCGAAGCCCTGGGGCAGATCTTCATGTGGGTGATCACTGTACGCTCCGGTGGCGTCGGTCCATCCAACTCGCACGGTGTGGTCGTCGATGACGGTGAGGGTGCCGAGCATTTCTGCTTTCACGAGCGCAGGCCGCCAGACGCGGGCGCGGAACAGGGTGCGACGCAGTGGTTTACCTGCCGTGTTGGCATAGATCGGTGCTTCGGGCGGAACCGGGTATCGGTCAAGGTGCGCGCGGATGATCGGTACCAGCCGGGCAGCGGCACGGTGCGCCGGCCGGCGCTGCTTTTGGGGTAGGGCTTGAAGGAGGTGTGCCCGCTGACTTCGACCACGGTGCGGATTACCCGCAACTGTGCGCAGTTCAGGTCGAGTGCGTCGACACGGAGGCAGAAGATCTGGGTCGTCAGGGGGCGCTGGCCCTGATGGGTCAGCTTGAGATGGATGTGTGCCGGACGGTAGGCGGTGCGGCCGAGCGCCGTGAGGAGCTTAAACCGGATCCGATCGTCACCGAGCGACGAGAACGCGCTCATAGAGACCAACCTTCAGATGAGGTTCAGGGATCGCGGCGAAAACTGGGCTGCCCTCGAATATGAAGTCCTTGTAGGCGACGCAGGCTCGCTCCTGGAACCCGGCGTCGAGAGCGGCGCGCTGTGAGAAGTGGCCCGTGCACTCGGCGACGCAGCGTTCGAAAGCTTGGTCATGGGCGATTCGCGCACTGAGGTGGAACAGGTTCCGCGCCACACCTTGGCGGGAGAAGCGGCGATCGACACCGCCCATCCACAGGTGAAAGACCTGACCCCGCTGGCGGTCTGCCACCTGCGCCTCGTACTGCTCGTCGACGCTCAGGAGCGCGTCAATGATCGGTTCGAAACGGGGGAAATCGTCGGGTACCCAGGGGGGCAAAGGCGCCTTGAAGTCACGGTTGATAAAGACCCCCGCGAGCTGGTCCGGAGACAGCTCGGAGATTGCGATCACGGAAAGGTGGTTCGCCGTGCACTCTGGGATGAAACGGCTGACGAACTCGTGGAGTTCGCACGATGTCAATCCTAATGCCCGACTCATGGGTTCGTGCATGAAGCTCGCTGCCAGCAGGCGAGCCATGGCGTCACCGTGCTCCTCCCCAGCGATATGGTAGATCAGCCCATCTGCCCGGTAAAGCGTGTTCGAAGAGTCGTGGTTATCTGCCATGGAGATTCACCTCTCAATCCTTGACCGCCAAGTCGGCCGCAAAAGCGGACAATCGCAGTACCCACTTGCGCGGCTGAGCGTGATAAGACCCGGTTCCCGCAAGTGATCCACTCTCCACCTTGTTTTCCGACTTGATGCCGTCGGTAATCTTCCAGAATATCGACCCACTATAAGACGCGTCGCGAGGCCGCGTCGAGCGCTTATCGCAGCTCGGTGCACGGTGATCCGCCCAAACCGGACTCACCACCAACAGTGATACCTCATGCCGTGGATGGATCCTGCGGGATCCAATACTGGATCGTGGGCTTGACCTGCGGGTTTGCGAGTGCCCGGTTGGGTTATGCTGCGATCTGATACTCGTTTGTGAGCCCGTCGAGGACCGGTCTGCGGCGAATTTGGTAGTCGGCGAGGTTGATCAGGTGTGCGGACGGCGCTAATCAAGCTGTTTGGGGTCAAGGGTGATGAGGGTGTCGCGGGGTGTCGGGTGGTCCTGATCGGGGTGCTGTCAGCACCCGTCCAGCATAGGCAGCTGCCACGGGGCACCGAGCAATAGTCGAGACCGGTGGATGACGAAATGCTATAACCGGCGCAAACAAAAGCGCCCTCGTCGGGGGGCAGATCTCCGGGGATGGCCGTCCACGAGCACGGGCGGGCCGGGGCCGGGTGGTTTGGGTGTGGCATCCGTCGACCTAACTTTGATCATTCACAGGGTTTGCAGGGTGGGTTGCTGATCCCAGTTTGTTGATCTTTGGTTGGTTTGTTGATGTTGTTGTCAAGGTGCGGTCAGGCGTGGGGCCTGGGTGTCGCCTCGGGTGGGCGCCGGATTCCAGGGGTCCGGGTGGTTTCCCAGGTTGGGGATGGGGATGTGGTTGATCAACATGGGGTTGGTGGGGGTAGGGCGAGCTCGGTGAGCAAGCAGGTAGCTAGTTGCTGGGCCCAGGGCCAGGTGGCGGGGATGCGTATTTTGCGTTTGCGTTGTCCGTGGACGATGCGGGCGGCGGTGTGCAGCAGGCGGTAGCGCAGGGTCTTGGGTTCGGCCTTGGCCAGGGGTCCGTCCAGGCAGAGCAGGCGCAGCCAGCACAGCAGGTCGCAGGCGATGGTGGCGGCCACACACCAGGCCCGGCTGATCCCGATCGAGGTCGAGGGCAGATGGCCCAGGCCGGTGTTCTTGCCGGTGCGGATGCAGTCCTCGACGTGGGCGTGGGGTCGGTGGCGGGCCTCAAGGAACTGGGTGGTCTTAGCGGGGGCGTTGGTGGCCGGGAGTTGGTAGCGCCAGCCGTCGTGTTCTTCGAACAGGGATAGCTGCGCGCCGGGGTGGGGCTTTTCGCGGCGGCAGATGATGCGCAGGTCGGCTGGCCAGTTCGCCAGGTGTTCACCGTGGGGGTCGGTGGCGCAGCAGGGCGGTGAGCCCGGCCTCGTGGAGGTCGCGCGGCCGGCCGGTGTCGTCGAGGACGGTGCCCCAGGAGGGGGCGGGGACAAGGTCGATGGCCGCGCGTTCCCGGGCACCCAGCTCCCAGCCGATGGAGTAGTGCACCGTGCGCCAGGGCGAGGCGTCCAGCGTGGTGATGTGATCGACCAGCCCGTGGGAGGCGCCGGCACCGTCGGCGGTGATCAGCAGGTCCCGGCGATACCGGGCCGGGATCTGAGTGATGGCCTGGGTGAGCACCTCGATGTGGTCTGCGGAGGCCTCGAGCAAGGTGGCGTCCAGGCGGACCACCAGCACCGGGCGCGGTCGCGCAGGCTCCTGCGCAGTTGGACGGGTCAGGTCCTTGCCGGCGACCTTTACCGTCGGCAACTGCCCGTGCCGTCCACGATGGCAGCCCACGCCTTGGCCCGCGCGGAATCGGGCGATCTTGCCTCGTTCGGTCTCCCCGATCTCGTTCAGCGCTCGCCACAGCGTCGGATCCGAGGCCACCGGCCCGAACAGCTGCGCCTGGTCGCGCAGCGTGGCCGGATCAGACAGCACCCGGCCACCATCAGCGATCAGCACCGCGGTATCGGCCAGGACCCGGCCCCGGTCATGAACGGGAACGAAACCGCGGCGAGCCGGCACCCGGGACAGACCGCTGGTCAGGCCCGCTGCCGGTAGCCGCTGGTGGGTGAGCACTCTGTCGACCTGGACGCTGTGTGAGTCCTATGGGGAGATTGTGCCCCTGCCGGTGGTCGGGTGATCGAACCGCTGATGGGATGTCGTGCCCGCCTTGGTGCGTGAGCACTTGTCCATTAGGTCGCTGGTGATCTCTCGCTGGCTGCTGGTCATGGTGTCGAGTGGGGGGAGATGGGCCGATGGTGCTGTTCATTGGTGATGTCTGGGCTGAATATCATCACGATGTGGAGGTGCAGGACGCGAGGGGTCGCCGGTTGGGTAGGGCCCGGTTGCCTGAGGAGGTTGCCGGGATCTCCCGGT
>JBOHFC010000045.1:0-5803 GCA_050701375.1 Pseudonocardiaceae bacterium | reverse complement strand
GCCACCTCGGCCACCGCATCCACAAACCCCTGCGCGAACGACACCGCCGACCCCACGATCTCCGCCATAGCACAAGACTAAGATCCAAACACGCCAAATCCTAACTTATTCTGGCGCGAGTCCTAAGGAAACCTCGAACCTCCCAGGAAGCAGGGCCTTGATCGGAGGTCGGCCTGCTGGTGCGGTGGGGCGATCGGCATCGTTGCTGCCGCCGTTTGCGCCGTCGGATACGTCGTCACGGGTCCAGTGGCCGCTGCGCGAGCGTGGCCACTGCGGAGCACGCAGGCTGCTTGCCTGACAGTGCGACAGCAACCGGGGCCTCCGTCAAGCACGGTGCCGGCCCCCGGCGGTCTTCCGCTTCATGACGTGACGGTAACGACAGCTCCTGCACGCGAGGTCGAACCGCCGACCTTCCGATTCGAGATCGGAATGTCTGGTGCACGTCGGACGCTGCGCATCGCTTCCCGTTAGCTGCGAGGTTCGCAGGTGCAAACACTCTTCAGTATCGGCCGTTTGCCACCAGTTCACAGTCAAACATGGGGATAAAGTGGGGTGTTGATCTTTTGACCGTGCCTCACGCGCGCGTGGAGTGGAGTGGAGTGGAGTGGTGCGCATGATCTTCCTACTCCTGGGAGGATGGTTCCCGGTCCTACAGGACGTGGAGCGCTCCGACGGGGTCCGCCACCGCCTGCGCGAAGGAATCGCCGCCACCTAGCTGCCCCACGACCTGGTCCACCTGATGTGATCAGTGGCCGTCGACCGAGACGTGATCGCGGCTCGTTGAGGTGCAGGGCTCTCGTTCCCAGCCGCCCCAGCGATCCTTCAGCCGCAGCCCAGCGATCCAAGCCATCAGGTCGAGCTCGCGGGGCCATGCGTAGCGCGAGACGATCGGGAACAAGAGCAATCCTTATGGGACCAACACAACGTGGCTCTCGTCGAGACGCTGCGTGACCGGGTCGTGGCACCCGACGTCGAGCCGGACGTGATCGACACTGCCATGCTCGGTGTCTACGTGGCGGTGTTCGACCGAGCGGAGAACCGTGTGGTGCTGCGGGGCCCCGTAGCTGGCCAGTTTGTCGGTGATCAGCACCCAGGGCATGTAGCACAGGCTTTTGAGTAGGTGGCGGAAGAACTTCCTGGCGCACTATCCGCGCCACCCCAGGCAGCGGCCTGCCACCAACGCTCAGTGACTTAGAGCCGCTTAGGCAGCACGCTCCCGTGCGTTGATCGTCTGTCGCTTCGCTACTCAAATGGCGTATTGACGGCTCATATTCATGGAGCACTATTATTAATCGAGCGATATCTCCACACTTAAGAAGAATTCCGTGACAAACGGCAGAATAGGAATGACCATGGTCGCCAAAGAACTTGTACAGAGAATCTACGAAGATTGGAACAAGAAGAACAAGGACAGCTTCCTCGCTGACTTCACCGAAAGCTCCGAGATCACCGCTCCAGGTGGTCTAATCATGCGCGGTCTGGCGGGGGCCGAGATGTTCTGGGAGGGCTGGCACAGCGCCTTCCCAGACAACCATCTCACTATCCGTACCATCTTCGGAACCAATGACCAGATCGCCGTAGAGGCTACTTTCGAGGGCACCCACACCGGCATCCTGCACGCCCCGGGTGGCCGCCAGATCCAGCCAACGGGCAAGTACGTGTCCTCTCCCTACGTAGAGATCTTCACCGTCCAAGACGACAAGATCGCCACCGATCATCTGTACTCCGACCAGGTAGAATTGCTCACCCAACTCGGTCTGATACCGGCGCCTGGCGCCTGACCCCCATGCCCGAATCCGAGCCATGGACTTGGAGACACATCGGGGGAGCACTGTGGAACAAGATCCTGATCTTGCGCGCTTGTACCGACCTGGGTTGACGGGGCGGGGCGTTCGGTTGGGCTCTACTGACGTTCCTGTGGGTGCCAGTTCGTGATCGTTGAGGGCGCGCGCCGTGCCCTGTCTAGGGTTCCGGGCTACCACAGCTTGGAACGATCAGGACGGGAACGGCGTGCGCACGACGAGGGTATGGCGAAGGTTGCTCGGGGTCGAGAACACGGTGATCGAGTCGGTGGATCTGGAGCCCGACGGGCGTGGCGGGGAGCAGCTCATCGCCCGGGTCCGGCCAAGGGTGGTTCCGGGTCACGGTGCTCGCGCTGCGGGCGGCGCTGCTTTGGCTATGACGTGAGTAAGGAACCGCGTCGCTGGCGGGGTCTGGATCTGGGCATGACCGAGGTGTATTTGCAGGCCACGACGCGGCGGGTGGCGTGCCCGACGCACGGGGTGGTGGTCGCTGCGGTGCCCTGGGCCAGGCCGGGATCACGATTCACCGACGTAAACGTCGGTTCCTTACGTACTCCTTCCGTCCCGCTTGCCGGACCCGCGCCATCTGACAGCTAACGCGTCCCGGCTTTGTCAGCCCGCTTGCCAGCCTGCCAGCGCTTGGCGGAAATGGTTGGGTCGTCGGGAACGCGAACCTCATCCGTCAACTCGAACACCTCACCGGCAAGAAGGTCACCCTCGCGCCCCCGACCAGAACAACCCGCCCGCCTGACCGAGCACGTATAGACCAACCCGGCTCCGCTGCGCTCCGCAGGGTCCAACCCCTGCCCGTCCCCGACTGGATTTTCGACTCAGCTACCCCGGATCATCCAGGCCCGAGCGCCGATGCCGCGAGCGGCCGTGGTGGCACCGGTCGCATTGCGACGTGGCCGACGGCGTTTCGCCAGGCATCTCGGCCAGCGTTGCGCAGCAGGATGACTGCTTCGTCGACAAAGCCCTCGCGGTCGAGCTGCTCGACCAACGCAGCGCTGATCTCATCGAGATCGGCCTGGAACGGGTCCACGTTCGCGCTGTCGAGGTACCCGTCAGCCCCGCGACGCATACCGGTCTGCGCAAGCAGCGCGTCGAGCCGTTCATCGAATCGACTCTGGAAGCTCTCGTCGCTGCGAATGATTCCCACTGCCTCGGCACGGCACAGGTTCTCAAGATAGTCGTCGTGTAGCGCATACCATGCGCACAACGCGGTCGGACGCACGTTGTCAATGCTGAAGGAGAATTCCCGGGGCACGAGCTCGCCGTGTTTTTCCTGGTAGACGGTGTAGCGCGAATTGGTCGAGCGCGCCCAGTTGCACCCGCAGATGAACAAACCTCCGGGGCGAAGTATCCTGCTAGCCCACTGCAGCGTGCGCTCACGAAATTCCTGGTCAAAGAACATCAGCACGTTCATGCACCGGATCACGTCAACACCACCCTCGATGTCGAACGAGCCGATCTCGCCTGGGGTCAGCATCAAGTTGTCGCTCTCGTAGCGGCGAAGTGGATTGCGCACCAATCGCACCCCGTCTTGCTCTACTTCGGCCAGCTCGCCGGTGTTGTCGTCGGCTAATAGCGGCAGCATGCGCTGCAGCAGACCATGGTAGCGCGCTCGCATCGCGGCGGGGTTTGGGTCTGATTCCAGGAGGCGGGTTTGGTAGTAGCTCAGGTGTTCCTCGTCGCTGAAGCACGCGTAGCCGCCTCGGTCGTCATAGAGTAGGTATGGTTGGTTGAATGAGGGGTCGACACCGATAACCCGCCATCCAATGAGCGCGGCTGCGCTGTCGACGGCCGTGGAGGGCGGGAAGCCGCAACCAAGGTCAATAAGCACCGGCCCGCTCGTGGGTTGGTGCCATGGGTTGGCGGCAATGTAGTCATCGAGCTTGCAATGCCGACCCACCATGGTGACCGGTGGTATTACGTCACCCCACGCGCTCGGCAACACTTTCGGCACCACGAATCCGAACGACCATGCCGTGAGAGCCGACAAGTCTACGGGGTCGAATCGAGCGACCCGCATCAGCCGAAACGCGCGGTCGGCGACCGCTTGCGCGTCGGCACCGGCCTCGTTCAAAGGGTTGAGGGCGGCAACAACTCCTGGTGACAGGCGGTTGTTGAAGTACGCGACGTTCCACTTATCCACGATGCTACCCATATGATCAGCGCCTCCATCCCCTCATAGGAAATATCAGACAAACCGGGCCTGCACCGTGAGTGCCGCTGAAATACTGCGTGGTCACTCACACTGGGCGCACCCTGACCCTAGCTGAAGCAGGGTTTGCCCACTGGAAACGGCATCGTCAACCTGGTGGGGCTACCTGGTCACTGGGATGATCGATGGGTTGCTCTCAGCATGGTGCCGTGTTGGACGTCCTCGTCCAGTCCCGTCATAACGCGAACGCGGCCAGGAAGTTCTTTCGCCGCCTACTCAAGGGCCTGTGCTACATGCCCCGGCTGCTGATCATGACAAACTCGCCAGCTACGGGGCCGCACGCCGCACAGTTCTCCGCTCGGTCGAGTACCGCCAGTCGAAGTATCTGAACAACCGGGCCGGGAACTCCCACCAACCCATCTGAGCGCGGGAACGGGCTATGAAACGCTTCACCTCGCCAGGCCACGCGCAACGGGTTCCTTTCCGCGTTGAGCGGAATATCCCCACACCTTCGGCCACGCCGTCATCGCTCGCCGCTGAGCAGTACCGCCGGGAGATGACCGTCCGATTCACAACTTTGGAACGAGGTCACCGGACTGACCGCAGCCGCCTGACACGACCCTGGAGCCCGACCGATCCGCCCCGAACCATGCCCATGCGTGATTCGACAGCTCGAACTACCGAACAGGTTGACGACGCCCTCGCGACCTCAGCCTGGCCGCCCTGGCCCAATGCCCGCTAAGTTAGTACTACAGCCGCATCTTGGGATGTTTGATGCGTTGTCGCTGGTAGTGGCTGCGGCGGGCGCGGGTTTGGTGGCGTCGTCGCCAGTCTGACCAGTGATCGGCGTGTGTCTGAGAGTGTGTGTGGCGGGTCAGCGTGGCCCAGAGACGCCTGATTTCGTTGCAGGACAGTGGAATCAGGTACTCAACCTCGGTTTTGATGCCCCTTTTTGGTCACGAACCCGTTCAGCGTGGGCGGTGACGGCGAGGAACGCTGCCGCGAGCATGGACAGTGTGATGTGCCGGTACCAGGCGTCGTAGCGGCGAACTTGGTAGTGGTCCAGGCCGGTCTCGTTCTTGGCGAACTGAAATGTTTCCTCGACACCCCAACGACTCCCGGCGACCCGGACGAGCTCAGCCAGAGGAACGGGATGGCGGGTGTGACAGATGTAGTAGGCCAGCTCATCGGGTTTGCTGATCGAGCGGCGCGCCAGCAGCAGGTGTTGATCGGCGCCGGGATCGGGCAGTAGCCAGTCATACAGGCGGTGGCCCTTGCTGCCCAGCCCGGCAGAGAGGCGTTGCCAGCCCTTGCCAGGCGCGGCGGCGGCGAGGTCGTCGGCCCGTGCGGGGCCGGTCGGGGTGGTGAATCGGGCGTCGCAGGAGACAGCCATGACGTAGTTGAGGTCCTTGTCTTCCAACCACGCCCGCAATCCGGGATTGTCCCCGTATGCCTCGTCGGCGGTGAACCAGCCCACCTCGACCCGCGAGTCCAGCAGCCGTTGGAGCATGTGCTGGGCCAGCACGGGCTTGGTTGCGAACTCGACATCGGCACCGATTCCGGCTTCCCCACAGCGTTCTCGGTCATCGGTCCACGACACTGGCAGGTAGAGTTCACGGTCGATCAACGCCCGACCCCTGGTCGACACGTAGGTCAGGAACACGCCGAGTTGACAGTTCTCGATCCTGCCGGCGGTGCCGGAATATTGGCGTTGGACTCCTGCGGATTTGGTGCCCTTCTTCAGGAAGCCGGTCTCATCGGCCACCGCGACCCCGCTGGGGTCACCGAGGTGGTCCAGTACATAGGTACGAAGGTCATCGCGGACGGTGTCGGCGTC
>JBOHFC010000044.1:0-3407 GCA_050701375.1 Pseudonocardiaceae bacterium | reverse complement strand
ACTCCTTGGCCAGCGCCATCTCCTCGATCTCCAGCCGGCGCACCGCGCGCTCCACCTCGTCGATCTCCACTGGCCGGGAGTCGATCTCCATGCGCAACCGCGAGGCCGCCTCGTCGACCAGGTCGATCGCCTTGTCCGGCAGGAACCGGGCGGTGATGTAGCGGTCGGACAGGGTCGCGGCGGCCACCAGCGCGGCGTCGGTGATGCGCACGCCGTGGTGCACCTCGTAGCGCTCCTTGAGCCCCCGCAGGATGCCGATGGTGTCCTCGACGGACGGTTCCCCGACGAGCACCTGCTGGAAGCGACGTTCCAGCGCGGCGTCTTTTTCGATGTGCTTGCGGTACTCGTCCAGCGTGGTCGCACCGACCATCCGCAGCTCGCCGCGGGCCAGCATCGGTTTGATCATGTTGCCGGCGTCCATCGCTGATTCCCCGGTGGCCCCTGCACCGACGATCGTGTGCAGCTCGTCGATGAAAGTGATGACCTGCCCGGTCGAGTCGGTGATCTCCTTCAGGACCGCCTTGAGCCGCTCCTCGAACTCGCCGCGGTACTTCGCGCCGGCCACCATCGAGCTGAGGTCCAGCGCCACCACCCGCTTGTTGCGCAACGATTCGGGCACGTCACCGGCGACGATGCGCTGAGCGAGGCCCTCGACGATGGCGGTCTTGCCGACACCGGGTTCGCCGATGAGCACCGGATTGTTCTTGGTCCGCCGGGACAGCACCTGCACCACCCGGCGGATCTCGGCGTCGCGGCCGATCACCGGGTCCAACTCGCCGGAGCGGGCCCGCTCGGTCAGATCCAGGCCGTACTTGGCCAACGCCTGGTAGGTGCTCTCGGGGTCCTGGCTGGCCACCCGAGCTGAGCCTCGGACGGCCTGGAACGCTTCACGCAACGCGTCCGGAGTCGCGCCGTGCCTGCTGAGCAGCTGCCCGACCGCACCGCCTTGCGCGGCGAGCCCCACCAGGAGGTGCTCGGTGGAGACGTAAGAGTCCCCCATCTCGGTCGCCAGATTCTGGGCGTCAGTGAGCGCCTTGAGTGCCTGCCGGTCGAACAGCGGCGCGGCCACTGTTGAGCCGGTGGCCGAGGGTAGCCGCAGGGTGATGGCTTCCAGCTCCGCTCGCACCGCTGCGGCGTCCGCGCCCACTGCCGCCAGCAGCGGCGCCGCGATGCCGTCACTTTGGGCCAGCAGCGCGCCGAGCAGGTGTGCCGCCGTCACGTCCGGGTTGCCCGCCATCGAGGCGGCTTGTACCGCCGCGGAGATGGCGGCATGCGTCTTGGTCGTGGGATTGAAGGAGTCCATTGCCGAAGCGTTCCCTCCGCACTGATGGCTGGCTACTTCGCTCGTCTTGCTTCCTCTGCTCCGTTCAACGCGAGGAAAGTTGAGTCTGTTCCGCTCAAGTTGGGGCGCACAGATGACGCTGGTGGTCATCGTTTTGCCAACAGCGCACTGTAACGGTCTCCGAACGCAACGTCACAGCATTCTCTCCCTCAGACCCTCTTTAGATTTCACGAGAGGGTGTAGATCAACCTAAAGTAACTGATCTACACTCGAAGGAGCGATTGGAGAGGGTCGCAGCGAATGACGGTAGGGTTCCGGAACCCTCAGGGATTTCGCATCGCCCGCGACGGGTCCAACTGCTCGCCATCGACCCTGGAGAAGACGCTCCCGGACCATGACAGCCGAGGCCATGCGGAGCTCGACGCCGCCACCCGATCGCCAGCCGCACCGCACCGGTACGGCCGCAATCATGGTGCGCCTGCTTCGCGAGAGCTACGCGGAGGTCGCGCCGCGCGCCGAGGAGGCGACTCGATTCTTCTACGCGATGTTGTTCGCGATCGCGCCCGCCACCCGCGAGTTGTTCGCTGCGAACATGGAGGTGCAGCGCAGCCGGTTCTGGCGCGCGCTGGTGCACATCGTGCAGAACTTCGACCGCCCCGACGAGCTGGTGCCGTTCCTGCACCAGCTCGGCCGTGACCACCGCAAGTTCGGGGTGCTCGGGCAGCACTATGACGCGATGGGGACCGCTCTGGTGACCGCGCTGAAGCAGTACGCGGGTGCCGCGTGGACCCCACAGGTGGAGAAGGCGTGGAGCGACGCCTACGGCCTGATCGCCAAGACGATGCAGGAGGCGGCCGAGGCCGAACCCGGGCCCGCCTGGTGGACCGCGCGGGTCGTCGATCACCACCGGCTGACCTGGGACCTGGCCGTGGTGCGGGTCACCCCCGACCGGCCGGTGCCGTACCGAGCTGGGCAGTACGTCGGCGTGGAGGTGCCCCAACGCCCACGGCTGTGGCGTTACCTGTCTCCCGCGAACGCCCCCCGCCCAGACGGGTCGATCGAGTTCCATGTTCGCGCGGTACCGAGTGGTTCGGTCAGCCGGTCGATCGTCGGCCACACGCAGGTCGGCGACACCTGGCGGATCGGCGCCCCGATGGGTCTGATGACGGTGGATCGGGAATCCGACCGGGACGTCGTGATGGTCGCCGGAGGCACTGGAACGGCCCCCATGCGCGCGATCCTCGAGGAACTCAGCCGGTGGGGTGACAACCCCGAGGTGACGATGTTCGTCGGCGGCCGGACCCGCGCCGATCTCCACGACCTGGACACGCTCACCGCGTTGGCCGCCACCAATCCGTGGCTGAAGGTGATCCCAGTGGTGGAGTCGTATCCCCGGATGGTGGGGCTGGAGCACGGGACACTGGCCGATGTGGTCGCCCGCTTCGGCGCGTGGCCGGACCGTGACGTGCTGGTCTGCGGCTCTCCGGCGATGATCAGGGCCACTGTGTCGCGGATGCTTGTCGCCGGCACTGCGCTCGACCGGATCACCTACGACCCGTTCACCCTCGACTAGTCGGGGACTTGTTGGCTGTACTTGAAGGGCTACCTACTGGGACGCCAGATCACCAGGGCTGTTTCGGTGCCGGGGCGCAGCGGGACCAGGTCGCGACGGTAAGAAGCGTGCACGGCTGCGGCCGCCTGCTGGGCAAGAGTCTGCGCCTGGGCCAGCTCAGCGCGCGCCTCATCCAGCGCACCGACCAGTTCGGCCAGCCGGGAGCGGAGCGCGTCGACCTGGTTTTCCAGATCGATGATCCGCTTGATCCCGGCCAGATTGACGCCGTGGTCCTGGGACAGCCGCTGCACCTCTTGCAGTAGCGCGATGTCGCGGGCCGAGTATCGGCGCCCACCCCCGGCGCTACGGCCGGGCGAGACCAGTCCCAGCCTGTCATAGCCGCGCAGGGTCTGCGCGTGCAGCCCAGCCAGCTGGGCCGCGACGGAGATCACGAAGACCGGAGTGTCCTGGTCCGCACCCGGTGGCGTCGGGGGGATCATCGCGCTGCCCCCGGCCGCTGCGCGCGGGCGAACAGCTCCGCTCGCGGGTTCTCCCCTGCAGTGGCCTGCGCGT